>CAZGRI010000051.1:0-13384 GCA_964528205.1 uncultured Dehalococcoidia bacterium
TGCGGTCGACGACAACCAAGGACAGGTGCATGGCACCAATCTTGTAACGCGTGTGTAACACAGCGCTGTTTATATTGCCCCAGAGCATGTGATTGCGAGATTCGCGGTCGCTCAGAATCCAGCGCTGTAGCGGAGCAGGAGAGCGACAGTGAGAAGCCCACAGAACGGTACCAAACCGGTTGGAGCCGCCCTCGTAGTGGGAGGTGGCATCGCCGGCATGCAGGCTGCTCTGGACCTGGCCGAGGCCGACATCAAGGTCTATCTGCTGGAAAAGACCCCCTGGATCGGCGGCCGCATGGCGCAACTGGACAAGACTTTCCCGACCAACGACTGCGCCATGTGCACTATTTCGCCACGGCTTGTCGACTGCTCCCGGCACCATAACGTCGAGATCATCAGCAACGCCGATCTGTTGCGCCTTACAGGGGAGGCTGGGGATTTTACAGCCACGATCCGGAGGCGCGCCCGATACGTGAACGAGGAACTTTGTACCGGATGTGCGGAGTGTGAGGTCCGCTGCCCTGTCCAGATACCCAGCGTCTTCGACCAGGGCCTTCGCCAGCAAAAAGCGATCTACCGGGCTTACCCTCAGGCGGTTCCCCAGGCCTTTGCAATTCAACTGCTGGGAATCTCCCCGTGCAGGGCCGCCTGCCCGGCAGGGCTTAGCGCCCAGGGCTACGTAGCCCTGATCGCCCAACGGCGCTATACCGATGCCCTACGGGTAATCATGGAGCGCGTCCCCTTCCCCAGCATTTGCGGGAGGGTGTGCAATCGTCCCTGTGAAGCCGCGTGCAGCAGAGGAGTGCTGGACGAGCCCCTTGCCATCGCCGCGCTGAAGGGCTTCGTGGGAGACATGGCGGACCAAGGGATGTTGTCCACCGAGATCCCGGAGCGGACGAAGGAAGAGCGTATAGCTGTAATTGGGTCCGGACCGGCCGGCCTGACCGCGGCCCGGGACCTCGTTTTGAGAGGCTACGGTGTCACCGTCTTCGAGTCCCAGCCCGTCGCCGGCGGTATGCTCCGGATCGGCATCCCCGAGTATCGCATTCCCACCGAGGTAGCTGAGCGGGAGGTACAGGCAATCGTCGACATGGGAGTCGATTTGCGACTCAATACGAAGGTCGACGACCTGGACTCGCTCTTATCCGCTGGCTATAAATCCGTCCTCGTCGCCGTGGGAGCTCACAAAGGGCGCATCATTCCCATCCCCGGCAACGATCTGGACGGTGTCCTGGAAGGCACGGCCTTCCTTCGGAACGTCCGTCTGGGGACGCCTCCAAAGCTGGGTAAGCGCGTCCTCGTACTGGGCGGAGGCGACGTGGCCTTCGACGTCGCCAGAACGGCGTTGCGTCTCGGCTCATCTCAAGTCGATATGGCTTTTCTGGAGTCTCGTGACTCCATGGCCGCCTCTCCCCGCGAATTCCAGGCGGGCATCGCCGAGGGTCTGGTATTGCATCCCTCCCAATCGTTCGTGCGCATCGTGGACGACGGCGGGCGGATGAGCGGCGTCGAGTGTCTCAACGTCGAGTCTTTCAGCTTCCTTCCGGACGGACGGTTGGATCTGAAGACCGACCCAGGGAGTGAGCACGTTCTGGAGTGTGACACTGTCATCTTCGCCGTCGGCCAGGACGTGGAGGCGGGATTCCTGTCGAAAGACAGCGACGTTGAAATCACACCCCGGGGCACGGTAGCGGCAGACCTGGATACCATGGAAACCGGCCGGCCCGGCGTCTTCGCCGCGGGCGATGCGGTAACGGGCACCAGTTTCGTCGTTGAGGCAATCGCCGCCGGTCACCGGGCCGCCACTGCCATCGACCGCTACCTTTCCGGTGAGGACCAGGCGGCGGCGTACGCACCGCCATCCCGTGTCGTGACGAAGACACGGCCTGAGCTAGAAGAGGAGGTGGAACAGGGTCGAGTCGTCATGGCCGACCGCAGGCATCAGAGCCAGCGGGACGCGGTGGAGCGCGTCAGCGACTTCCAGGAGGTGGAGCTGTCCTTCAGCGAAGACGATGCCGTGGCCGAGGCCCAGCGTTGCCTCAACTGCGCCGTGTGCGCGGATTGCGGCGAATGCGAGGTTGCCTGTCTGCCCAAGGCCGTCCGCCGTGACGATTGGGACCGGGAAGAGGATCTTCGAATCGGGGCTGTTATCGTCGCATCAGGAGCCGAAACCTACGACGCCGGGATGTCGGAAGAGTTCGGGTTCCGAAGGTACCCGAACGTGGTCACGAACCTGCAGTTCGAGCGGCTTCTCAGCGCGTCCGGCCCTACCGAGGGGCAGATACGGCGGCCGTCGGATGACCAGGAGCCTAAGCGGGTCGCCTGGCTCCAGTGCGTGGGCTCCCGGGACCAGGAACGCCCGTACTGTTCGGCGGTATGTTGCATGGCCGCCACAAAAGAGGCGATGGTGGCCAAGGAGCACCTGTCCTCAGACGCGGGTCTCTCTATCTTTCTCATGGATCTACGGGCCTTCGGAAAGGGATTCGAGGCCTATTTCCAGCGAGCCGAGGACGAGGGCGTCCGCTACGTGCGCTGTCGTGCCTCCGGCCTCAAAGAGGTGCCTGACAGCAAGAACCTGTTGCTTCAGTACGAGAGCAACGACGGCGAGATTGTTACCGAGGAGTTCGACATGGTGGTCCTCTCTGTGGGGCTCGTCGCCTCCAGGGATGCGGCCCAGATGGCGTCGGTGACGGGAATGAGCCTGGACGCCTTCGGATTCGGCTCCGTCTCTCCCGCCGGGCCGTTGAGCACCGATCGGCCCGGCGTATTCGCGTGCGGTTCCCTGAGGGGTCCCAAGGACATATCCGATTCGGTTACCGAGGCCAGTGGCGCCGCCAGCGAGGTGCTACGCCTTCTCTCCACCGCGAGAGGGACCCTCGCCCGACCGAAAGAATATCCCCCTGAGATCCCGTTGGACGGGGACGAGCCCAGGGTCGGCGTGTTCGTGTGCCACTGCGGCTCCAACATCGCCGGAGTGGTTGATGTAAAAGAGGTACGCGATTGGGCTAAAGACCTTCCTCACGTCGTGCACACGGACGATCTCCTCTTCTCGTGCTCACCGGACTCCCTCAAGGACATTCGGGAGGCCGTCACAGAGCAGGGCCTGAATCGAGTGGTGGTCGCAAGCTGCACCCCACGCACCCACGGGCCGTTGTTCGAAGAGAACATCCGTGAGGCGGGGCTCAACCCCTACCTCTTCGAGATGGCCAACATACGCAATCAGTGTAGCTGGGTGCATCGAGACGACCCGGACAAGGCTACGGAAAAAGCCAAGACACTTGTGGCCATGGCGGTGGCCCGAGCATCCCACCTGGAGCCCCTGCACCAGCTGAGTCAGGGACTCAGCCATCGGGCTCTGGTCGTGGGCGGCGGCGTGGCCGGCATGACGGCCGCCCTCTCGATGGCGGACCAGGGATTCCCAACCGTTCTGGTGGAGCGAAGCGATCAGCTCGGAGGCCGCCTGCTGGAGCAAGACACCCTGACCTCCGGAGACGACAGCCAGGAGATGGTATCCGGGCTGGTCGAGCGGGTGCAGGCCAACCTTGATATCGAGGTGCTGACTGATTGCGAGGTCGTGAAGTCCATCGGCTTTGTAGGCAACTTCAAGACCACAGTGGCCAGGGGCGACGAGCCGACCCAGCGCCTCGTAGAACACGCGGTCACTGTCATCGCAACCGGCGGGCAAGAGTACCGCAGCAGCAAGTACCTCCTGGGCACGCACCCAGCCGTGATGACGATGGGCGATCTGGAGAAGGCATTCAAGGACGACGATGCGCGGCTCAGGCAGGCGCGACGAATCGTGGTCATTCAGTGCATCGGTCCATGGAACGAGCAGCCCGCCTACTGTAGCCGCGTCTGCTGTGCCGTCACCATGAAAAACGTCCGCAGGCTCAAGGAACTGAATCCCTCCAGCCAGGTGTATGTGCTCTACAAGGACATACGGACATACGGGAGGCAGGAGGAGCTCTATACCGAAGCCAGGCGGCAGGGAGCCATCTTCCTGCGTTACACCGACGACGACCCCCCGGTGGTGCTGGCCACTGAAGAAGACGTGAGCATCTACATCAATGAACCGAGCCTCAAGGAATTGCTCGACCTCAAGCTCGACTTCAGGACCGACCTGTTGGTCCTCTCCACCGCCATGGTGCCCTCGGAGGGCGCGCAAGAGCTGGGCGAGGTATTCAAGATACCGTTGACCGGAGAGGGGTTCTTCCAGGAGGCCCACCCCAAGCTACGGCCTGTGGACTTCGCATCGGAAGGCGTTTTCCTGTGCGGCGTAGCGCACTACCCCAAGTCCGTGGAGGAGGCCATCGTCCAGGGGAAGGCGGCAGCGGGCCGGGCCGGGCGGGTGCTATCCAAAGAGCAGATGCTGGTGGGAGGGGTGGTGGCGACCGTCGATTCCCAGAAGTGCACCGCGTGCCTGACCTGCGTCCGCATCTGTCCGTACAACGTGCCGATTATCAACGAGCACGGCGTGGCCGATATCGAGGCCGCGGCCTGCCAGGGATGCGGCATCTGTGCCGCCGAATGCCCGGCCAAGGCCATCCAGCTGCTGCATCATCGGGATGACCAGATCGTGGCCAAGGTGGACATATTGGAGGCACTGGAAGAGATGGTCACCGCTGGGAGTGCGACGTCATGACGACCAACGGATTCGAGCCGAAGATCGTCGCCTTCTGCTGCAATTATTGCGCTTTCGCCGCGGCCGACCTGGCGGGGTCGATGAGGTTGAACTATCCACCCAACGTCCTCGTTTCACAGCTGCCTTGTACCGGACGTCTAGACCTGCTACACGTGTTGCGGGCCTTTGAACGGGGCGTCGACGGCGTAATAGTGGCCGGCTGCCTGGAGGGCAGCTGCCACTACCTCGAGGGAAACCTGCAAGCGAAGCGCCGTGTCTCGCATGCCAGAGATCTTCTGGATTCCATCGGAGTGGATAAGGACCGGCTGGAGATGTTCAACCTATCCTCGTCAGAAGGACCCCGTTTCGCACAGATCGCCGCCGAAATGACCGAGCGCGTCCGGGAGTTGGGTCCCTCGCCGGTCTCTCGGCGCAAGAAGGAGGCCACCCCGTGATTGTCGCCGAACAGAAGACTCTGGACGAGATCAGGGACGAGATCGCCGCATTCGAGAAGGTACTCGTTTTGGGGTGTGGCACCTGCGTCACCGTCTGTTTCGCTGGTGGCGAGAAAGAGGTGGGCGTCCTGTCGTCTACTCTGCGGATGGCCGGCGCCGTCGACGGGCACGAACAGGAGTTTCAAGAAGCCACGGTGACGCGCCAGTGCGAGGATGAGTTCCTGGAAGGGGTGGCGGACCAGATGGAGTCGGTGGACGCCGTCCTATCCCTGGGCTGTGGAATCGGGGTGCAGACCATCGCCGAGCGATTTCCCAAGGTGCGCGTCTATCCCGGTCTCAACACGTCGTTCCTCGGCCGGCCTCTGGAGCAGGGCACCTGGGCCGCCAGGTGCGCCGCCTGCGGCGATTGCGTGCTTGGACGGTTCGCCGGCGTCTGCCCGATCGTCCGGTGCGCCAAGAGCCTCCTGAACGGTCCCTGCGGCGGGTCCCAGGGCGGCAAGTGCGAGATATCTCCGGACATCCCCTGCGGCTGGCAGCAGATCTACGACAGACTGGACGGGCTGGAGCTCTTGGACACCCTCGAGGAGATCGCACCGCCAAAGGACTGGAGTGCCGGACTGGGCCGCGGAGCCCGCAGCATCATAAGAGAGGACCTGAAGCTGTGAAATCCGACAGCAAGCTGGAGCAAGCCCTCGAGGAAGGACGTTTCGTCGTAACCGGCGAGATTGGGCCGCCTAAATCGGCCGACGGAGACGTGATCAGGGAGAAGGCAAGTATCCTGAAGAGCCACGTGGTGGCGGCCAACATCACCGACAACCCTACCGGTGTGGTCAGGATGTCCAGCATCGGCTGCGGCGTGCTGGCATTGCAAGAGGGGATGGAGCCCATTGTGCAGATGACCTGTCGGGACCGCAACCGCATGGCGATGCAGTCCGACATCCTGGGAGCGACGGCGCTCGGCATCAAGAATCTGCTGTGCCTGACAGGGGACCATCCCATTCTGGGCAACCATCCCCAGAGCAAGCCCGTGTTCGACCTGGATTCGATCCAGATGACCCAGATGGTTCGGGACATGCGTGACGAGAAGCGGTTCCAGTGTGGCGATGAGATGGACCACGAGCCGAAGGTCTTCATCGGCGCCGTGGAGAACCCCTTCGGCGACCCTCTCAGCTTCCGCTCTGTCCGCCTGGCCAAGAAGGTGAAGGCGGGAGCGGACTTTATCCAGACCCAGCTCGTGTACAACGTCGAACGTTTCAAAGAGTGGATGAAAGAGGTACGGGACCTGGGTCTCCACGAACGGACGTACATCCTGGCGGGGGTAGGCCCCATCAGGTCTGTGGGCGCGGCGCGCTTCATGAAGAACAGGGTGCCGGGAATGGACGTGCCCGACAAGATTGTCGATAGGATGGCCGGCGTGGACAAGAAGGAGGCCCGAAAAGAGGGGATCAAGATCTGCGTGGAGATCATTCAGCAGCTGCGCGAGATCGAGGGTATCGCCGGGGTCCACATCATGGCGCTGGAGTGGGAGAAGGCAGTGGGGACGATCACCGAGGCCGCGGGGCTCGAGCCGTTGCCCATGCGCCTGGCGGCATCCCCCACCAAGGCCTAGCGAGGTGATTCCATTGGTAGTTGGAAGCGTAGCCAAGCCGCGGGCGGAAGACAATGCGGTTCGCGAGATCGAGGACCGCTACGGCCCACAATTGTCTCTCTGCTACCAGTGCAAGAAGTGCACCTCGGGCTGTCCGGTGGCGGATGCCATGGACTTCAAGCCTCACCAGGCGGCGCAACTCGTGCGGTTGGGGCGCACGGAACGGCTCCTCAGCAGTGACGCCATCTGGACGTGCGTCGGCTGCTATCTGTGCACGACCCGGTGTCCCCAGGCCGTGCCTCTGGCCGATTTGATGTACTCCCTCAAGAGGCAGGCGATAAAGCGGGACCTGCCGCCCAAGCGTGCGCCTGTTCCCGCTTTCCTCAAGGCATTTGCATCGTCGGTGGAGCGCAACGGCCGCAACCGAGAAGCCGAGATGATCGGCCGTTATTTCCTTGCGACCGATCCCCGGGCCGCGCTGAAGGAGGCACCGACCGGCCTGAAGCTCTTTCGCCAGGGCCGCCTGCCCCTTTGGGGGCACAAGTCCCGAGGCCGGAAGGCGATCCGGACCATTCTCAACAAAGCCCGTCGACTTGGAGGAACGTCATGACGTACGCCTTCTTTCCGGGATGCGCCCTGGCCTCCACCGCTCGGCCCTACGGCATGTCCACCAAGGAGGTCGCCCGAGTGTTGGGGATGGACATGCCGGAACTGGCGGACTGGAACTGCTGTGGTGCCTCGGTGTTCCAGAGCCTCGATGAGCTGGCGTATCTGAGCCTCTCGGGTCGTAATCTGGCCCTGGCGGAGAAGAACGGCGCCCATGACATGGTCACCCCGTGCTCAGGATGCTTCTCGGCTCTCGGCAAAGCAAGCGACAACCTGGCCCGTTATCCTGACCAGAAGGAACTGGTAGACGAGGCGTTGGGCGAGGTCGGCCTTAGCTATGGCGGCGACGTACGCGTGCGACATCTGCTGGACGTCCTGGTCGGAGACGTCGGGCTGGACGCAGTACGGGCCAAGGTGACCCAGCCTTTGACTGGCCTCAAGGTAGTCTGTTACTACGGCTGTCTATTGACGCGCCCGCCCGCCGTCACCGGCGCCGACCACCCCGAGAACCCTGTTACGATGGACAGACTTGTGGAGGCCCTCGGCGCTGAGAGCCTGGAGTGGTCGCACAAGACTGAGTGCTGCGGCGCGTCCTTCTCCCTGGCCAGGCCGGAGCTGGTTGCCAAGCTCACCAGCAGGATACTGGACAGCGCCAGAGAGGTTGGCGCGGAGATGGTGGTGACTGCCTGTCCCCTCTGCCAGACCAACCTGGACATGAATCGCGAAGAGGGCTCCGGAGACCCTCTGCCCATCGTTTACTTCACCCAGCTTATGGGCCAGGCGTTCGGTCTCTCTTCCGAGACCCTGGGCCTCGACAAGCACTTCAGTGATCCCGTCCCCGCCCTCTGCCGGTACGGCCTTACTACTCAGGCGTCCAGCCGGGTATAGCGGCCCGCGCTGACCATTGCGATCGCCCCGTCCGAGGGTACATTGGGTGAGTTGCGGCACGAAGCCCTTGAGATTCGCCCCCGCATCTGGAAGGGGAGAGAACCATGGCAGAAGAGATAGTGAAGATCGCAAGACACCCGGACTAGGTCGTGCTGAAAGACCACCGCGTTATGACGCCGCCGCAACTCCGCTCGTATGGACGCGATGCGGTGGTCCTACCCCCTTGGGCTCGCCGCGGGAGGACGTGGCGTGGATTCCGAGTTTGCGGATGTCCGCGGGCGAACGTTTGTACTGGCCAGCTCGATATTAGTCTTCGAGCTGGATTACGCCCCGGCTCAGGGCGTACTTCACGAGCTCAGCGCGGCTGTGAAGTCCCAGCTTGTGCATGACGTTGGCGCGGTGCGTCTGCACTGTGGCCGGGCTCAGATGCAGCATTTCCCCGATCTCCCGGTTGGAGCGGCCCTCGGCTACCAGTCTCAGGATCTCTTCCTCCCTGGCGGTAAGCTGTTCCACCACCCGTCGTCCGGAGCTTGACCACTGACCCAGCCGGTCACGCATCAGCCATTTAGCCACGTCCGGGTGAAGGTAGACGCCATCGTGATGTACAGACCGAATGGCCCTCATTAGCTCGCTGGACGTGGCATCCTTTTTCAGCAGGTACCCCTCGGCACCAGCTTCCATCATGTAGAAGAAGTAGTCCGGCGTCTCGTGCACCGTCAGGCCGAGAATGCGGACCTCCTCATTCTCTGATTTGATCTGTCGGGTCGCCTCCAGCCCGTTCATGTCACTCATGCTGATGTCCATGACGACCACGTCCGGCGCCAACCGCAGCGCCAAATCAACCGCCTCTCGGCCGTTCTGTCCCTCGCCCACCACCTCTACGCCTTCTTCATCCCCCAGGATTCTGCGGATGCCGTCGCGTATGACCGCATGGTCGTCAACGATAAGCACCCGGATCCTGTTGGACATCGGCCTAGCCTCCGTCCGAGCGAGGGATCTTGAATGTCACGGTCGTGCCACGGCCACGGGTTGACGCAACGTCCAGTGCCCCTCCCAGGAGGACGGCCCGCTCCCGCATCCCTTGAAGCCCGAAACCGGACCCATTGGAAGACGTGGCACCCTCGGTCGCGGGTTCAAATCCCTGCCCGTCATCTTCGATCCGACCGGCTATCTCTTGGCCGCCGAACTCCAGATGGATGTCGACATTCTTGGCGTCCGCGTGCTTGGAAACGTTGCTTATGGCTTCCTGTGTTATGCGGAAGACCGCGACCTCTATGTTGGAAGGCAACCTGTCGGGAAGGCCCTCGACATGGAAGTCCACGTCAATGTCCTGTTTGCCCAACCGCTGCTCGGCGTACCATCGAACGGCGGGAGCGAACCCAAGGTCGTCCAGCGACTGAGGCCGGAGCTCTGTTGTGATGCGCTGGAGACTTTCGATGGTCGCTCTAACGTTGTGTCTGGTCCGTTCGACCTCTGCTCGCTCCGACTCGTCATGGCCCGTCAGCCGCCCTTCTATTTCACCTAGCTGCATGACGATTCCCGAGAGCGCCTGAGTCGGCTCGTCGTGGATCTCCCGGGCTATCCGCTTGCGCTCATCCTCCTGCGTGTCGATGATCCTATCCAACAATGCCGCCCGCGCACGCTCTTTTCTCTCCAGCTCTTCGTAGAGGGTGGCGTTCTCCAGAGCGATCCCGATCTGCTGGCCAATGGAGGTGAGCAGTCGCATCCGGTTCTCGTCAAACGCCTGGTCCTCAGCGTATGCCACGACCAGTACCCCAAGAATCCCCTCTCTGAGGCTGATCGGGACTATCGCGTGAGTGTGGATGGTCTCTGCCGAATCGGCTCGGGTGGAGAGCAGCGGACACACTGGCGCTCCCCGGGATTCGGCACCTACACTGGTCTTCAGAACGTCCACGCAGGGGCAGCCATCTTCGAGCTGGACCTCGGTGCCAAGCGAACAGGGGGTTAGAGCCCCCCGGCTGGCCGCAAATCGCATCCGGTCTCCGGGCCCCTTGACGCACACCCAGGCGGCGGACAGCCGTGTCAGCTCCAGGAGACGCTCAAGGGACGAGTCCAACACCTTCTGAGTGGCAACCTCCCGTCCCAGTGTTTCGGCCATCGAGTTCAGGATCTCCAGCTCCGTATTGCGCTGGACCAGGGTCTCCCGAGAGCTGGCTATGTCCTCCGTCATCGTGTTGAACGCCCTGGCCAGATCGCCTACCTCATCCTCGGTGCCAGCCGGCACCGTTCCCACGAAGTCTCCACGTCCGAGGCCGCGGAACGCGTCCGCCAGCTGTGAAAGCGGGCGGGTCAGGAAGGACGAGACCAGATACGAGAGCGCTATGGCCGCCAGCACGGCTGCACCCACCATCAGAGACAGCTGAAGGACATGTGTAACGACCTGCTCTCGCAGCCCCGCCTCGGACATGCCGACGTGTACGACTCCCCCCTGCCCATCCTGCACCGGGACCGCGATGTCCAGCACGGGGCCTTCATCAGTTGTCAGCTTGCGTATGCTCTGCCGTTCGCTGGATACCGGCACGTTCGCGCCCGCGATATCCGAAGGAACGGTGTCCTGAAACGTGTGCGCGGGACTATCGCCGGAGAGGTCCATCAGGAAGGCGTAGCGAACGTCGTTGTTCCAGAGCACGTACTCATCGACCAGATCGTCGAGGGAGAGCCCGTCGTTTGCGGCGGAGGGAGCGGCACTCCTGGCGGCGATCTCTCTCGCGATGGCGACTCCGCGGTCTTCCAGGCGGTCTTCGAGGATCGTGGTCACGCTGAAAACGGAGTGGACCACTGCAACGGCTCCCAGTGCCAGAGTCGAGCCCGCCAGCACCAGGGTTACCCTGGTGCGCAGCCGGCGCCAGGATAACCACCTACCCAGAACCGTCACGATGTCTTCCTCCGATCAAGCGGCCCGCAGCTGCGCCGAGCTTCGCCAAAGGCGCGGAGGCAGAGCATTAGAGAGTGGACGTCTGTGACGGCTGTATGCCGGGAGAGAGGTCGGGCGCGGCCGAGAGTGCGCGCCACACCGTGGGGTGCGTCGAGTTCCCGCGACGAAAATACGTTGCCGAACGTGCCGGACCTGGAACCGGGTGCCGTCACGACGTCCGCCTCCGCCCACTGTTCCTGAATCGCAGCGCTGGCCCTATAGTGGGGCATTGTACAGTGTCCGCGCGGCGTGAACCAATACGCGCCACCGTGTAGATCGCTACACAGATCCGCGTAGCCCCACCCTCCATACGAGATACCCGCCTGGCCTGCCCGGCTGGGACGAAGTACCTGCCACGAGGCATGGCTGGCCGCGTTGTGCGCTCCAGTGATCATCACCGAACAGAGGATGGACATCTAGAACCCCTCTGCATACTGTGGTGCCTATGTTGTGGCCGCGCATCGCGGTTCGGTCTGGCTCACAGCCTGCAATGCAGTTCCTTTTCAAGGACCTCCTGACGGTCGTGGTCGCGACTCGCTCTCGTCCGGTCCCGGGTTTCGAATCGAGACCCGGGACCCGTAGCGCGGCTGGTGGTCCGGTGCGAGACCGCCCAACAGCGATAAGCCCCTGGCTTCGGACACATCGACACCCGGCCCTCCCGAACGATCTGGGCGAGGATGTGTGGGCCCATCCAAGGCAAGCCTTGAAGGAGAGATAAGCATGAAGCTCTCCCGCAGAGAGTTCATCAAGTATACCGGTGTCGTGGCCGCAGCGGGCGCGGCGTCGGCTTACTTCGTAGAGCGTCCATTGCTGGGTACGGACCCGGGTTCCGAGTCGGCGCCAGCCCTACAAAGCACCAACAGGGTCAAAGTGGTAAGGACGACGTGCTCGCCAAACGACACGGGTGCCTGCGGCATCAACGCAACGGTTTCGGATGGACGAATCGTGACCCTGATGCCGGCCGACGACTATCCCGAGCCCGAGTACAATCCGCGAGGCTGCCTGAGGGGCCTGTCGATGACAAATCTCATCTACGGCCCGGACAGGCTGAAACACCCGCTGATTCGAGTTGGGAAGCGGGGCGAAGGAAAATTCAGGGTCGCCACATGGGATGAGGCCCTGGACTACGCGACGAGTGGACTCCTCGACGTGATGAATAAGTACGGCGGGGATTCCGTGGCCCTTTCCGTTCAGGTGCCCTGCGTGAGCTACGTCCAGAAGGGCACTTCCATAAAGCTGGCCTCGATGTTCGGGTGGAGCGTACTGCATGGCTACTCCATGAACGGAGACCTGCCGATGTTCTGGCCCATGACGTTCGGAGTGCAGAGCGAGGAGTTGGAGTCCCTTGAGTGGGCCAACTCAAAGTACATCGCCATATTCGGGTCAAACATCATGGCGACCAGACTGCCTGACAGCAAGTTTCTGGTCCTTGCTCAGGAGCGAGGGGCCAAGCTGCTGGTCGTCGATCCCAACTACTCTCCCACAGCCTCCAAGGCCGACGAATGGGTCCCCGTGAACCCTTCCACGGACAGCGCTCTTGCCATGGGGATAGCCGGGGAGATTATCAACAAGGGCCTGTATGACGAGACCTTCGTCAAGACCTTCACCGACCTGCCATTGCTGGTCAGGTCCGATAACAGTCGAAGGCTCCGAGCACACGACGTAAAAGGTCTTGCCGAACAGGCGGGGAAGCTCAAGGGTGAGGTCCCCGAATACAGGGACCTGTTTGTCGTCTACGACGCGGTCTGGCAGCGGTTCGCCATAGCCGACCCGGAACGGCTGGGTGGGGACCTGGACCCGGCTCTGGAAGGAGAGTTCGAGGCCGAGCTGACAAGTGGCGAAAAGGTAAAGGTAAGGCCCGCTTTCGACTTGCTCAAGGAGCTCGTGACTCGGGACTACTCGCCCCTAAGGGTGGCCAGGGTCATCTCGCCCGACGAGGCACGAATCGAAGAGTACGCTAGCCTCGTCCAGAGATTGGCGTCGGAAATGGCCGCCGTGAAGCCCTTGCACATCGTCCACGGCGTGGGGAACTACCAGTGGTACCACGGAGACCTCAAAGGCAGGGCGCTGGCCCTCATCGTGGCGTTGACCGGAAACATCGGTCATTCAGGCGACGGGATATCGACCTATTCGGGGGGTTACAAGTTCAGGTGGCCTCTAGGGGCATGGTGGAGCTTCCAGGGAAGAAAGCCCAAATGGGTGAACCATAGCCTGTGGCTCAACGAGGAGTACAGGAAAGGGGAGGAGTTCGCCAAGTACAACACCGAGACACCCCATCCTGAGAACGGGGT
>CAZGRI010000052.1:0-6758 GCA_964528205.1 uncultured Dehalococcoidia bacterium
GACTTCGTCGACCTTGCGGCCAGGCTCGGCGTCTGAAAGCCATTCCGCTACGTCGACCGGGACCGGCCTCCAAATAACCATGAACACCAACGCGCTTGTGATGCAGTCCGGCGGCCCAACCCCGGTGATCAACCGCAGTCTGTTCGGACTGGTGGACGAGGCTAGGACCCGACCGACATTCGCCAGGATCCTGGGCGCGGACCACGGAATCGAGGGTATTCTCAGAGGGGATCTGATCGACCTCGGGCGAACGTCCGCGTCGCAGTGGTCCCGTATCTCGAGGACCCCGGGGGCCGCCCTGGGGTCCACCCGCCGTAAGCTCCGTCCGGAAGACATCCCGGTAATGGCCGAGACTCTCGCTCGGCATTCGATTGGCTGCCTGTTCATAATCGGAGGCAACGACTCGGCGGAGACCGGGCGGACCATGTCCGTCGAATCCCGGGCCAGAGGGCACGATCTCTCCGTGATCGTAGTGCCCAAGACCATCGACAACGACCTGGTCGAGACAGACCACTCGCCGGGCTACGGCAGTGCGGCGCGGTTCGTGGCCCTCGCCACCATGGGCGCGGGCCGCGACGCCGAGGCTATGGGTCCCGCGGCACCCGTCACGGTCATCGAGGTCATGGGGCGCGACACCGGCTGGCTGGCCGCTTCGTCAGCCCTGGCCAGGAGGGAAGAGCGGGACGCGCCGCACGTAGTATGCGTGCCCGAGACGCCCGTCGTCGAGGACGACTTCCTGGCCCGTGTGGAGGACGCCTACTCACGTTACGGCTTCGCCGTCGCCGTCGTGGCCGAGAACGCCCGTGGGCCGGAAGGCGTGCTCGGAGACCAGCAGGAGCCCTGGCTCGTCGATGACTTCGGGCACCCCTACTACGACGGCCCCGCCAGGTATCTCGCAGGACGGATTGGCAAGCGACTCAACGTAAGGGTCAGGTACGAAAAACCGGGCACCATTCAAAGGTCGTTCGCCGCCGCCGTCTCCCGGACCGACGCAACGGAGGCCGAAATGGTTGGTCGGGCGGCCGTGCGCCACGCTATCCACGGCGAAACCGACGTCATTGTGACCCTGGTGCGGACTGATGGAGATGGGTACGGTTGCTCGACGGGCCTGGCGCCGCTCGCGCAGGTCGCGGGCAAGGTCCAGGCGATGCCCGAAGCTTACCTGGACAGGGCCGACGGCTTCGTGACCGACCAGTTTCTGGACTACGCCCGTCCCCTGATAGGGTCTCCGCTACCCCGCTTCGGCCGGGTCACTCAAAGGGACAGCTAAGTGGCCGGCCGTCCAAACCCGGGCCTCGACTCCGAGTGCACTGTCTCACCCTCCGCCGGCTCGGCTCGGCTTCCATTGACACCCATGGCCGTAGCGTAGTAGGATTCGTTGCTGGCATTCATACAACTGAATAAGCAGCTCTTATCACGAGAGGCGGAGGGACCGGCCCCGTGAAGCCCGGCAACCGGTTGGCGAGGCTCAGTGAGAAGCCGATACGGTGCCAAATCCGGCGAGCGCACCACGCTCGCAAGATGAGAGTGAAAGTCTTGATCAACTCCTCTCATCAAGAGGAGTTTTCTGTTTGTGGGTGCAGAAGGAAGCGCGCAGCCCGCTGAACAGTGAGAGGACCGATGGCGACTGAGACAGCAGCCGGATTTCGCCCTATCATATGGCTCGATAACTCGGTGTCCTTGATCGATCAGACCCGACTGCCGTCGGAAGAGGTCTGGCTGCGCATGGAGGACTTCAGGGACGTCGTGTCCGCCATCAAGGATATGCGAATCCGAGGCGCTCCCGCCATTGGGGTCGCCGGGGCGTATGCTGTCGCTCTGGCAGCCCGTGAGCTTGAGCAAGGCCGCCCCCCCGACTTCCTGACAAAGCTGGAGGCCGCCGCCATCGAGATCGGGGAGGCCAGGCCCACCGGCGCGAACCTGTCCTGGGCCGTGGAACGCATGATGAGGGTAGCCAGGAGGCCCGGGCCCATCGGCGAGGTCGTCGATGCGCTGGTCGCCGAGGCCAGGGATATCCACGAAGGGGACGAGCAGGCGAACCTGCGAATGGGTGAGTTGGGCGCATCGCTCATTCCCAACAACAGCGCCGTCCTGACTCATTGCAACACAGGCGCTCTCGCCACCGGCGGCCACGGCACCGCGCTGGGAGTAGTACAGACTGCCTGGGCACAGGGCCGCGTATCCAGGGTGTACGCCACCGAGACCCGTCCCTTGCTCCAGGGAGCCCGGCTCACCGCGTGGGAGCTGGCCCGCGCCGGCATTGATGCCACGCTTGTGCCCGACTCGGCGGCCGGACAGCTGCTCCAACGAGGCGGTGTCGCGGCCGTGATCGTCGGGGCGGACCGGATAGCGGCTAACGGCGACGTGGCCAACAAGATCGGCACCTACTCGCTGGCCGTCCTGTCCGCGGAAAACGACGTGCCCTTCTACGTTGCCGCCCCCACAAGCACGGTCGATCCGAGTATTCTCACCGGGGCGGACATTCCTATCGAAGAGCGGTCTCCGCAAGAGGTCACCCACATTGGCTCCACTCGGGTGGCCGCCGAAGGCGTCGATGTTTCGAACCCCGCCTTCGACGTGACTCCGAACAGGTACGTCACGGCGATAATCACTGAGCACGCCGTGGTCCGCCGGCCCTACGAGGCCGGTCTGGCCCGGGCGATGGAGGCTGGGATTGGCTGAGGCCGGGATAGCGGTCATCGGCGGGTCCGGTCTTTACGACATGGACGGCCTGACCGATAGGGAGGAGATCGAGTTCCACACCCCGTTCGGGGCTCCCAGCGACACCATAGTGCTCGGAGCGCTGGGGGATACGCGGGTCGCTTTCCTGCCGCGCCACGGCCGAGGCCATGTGCTGTCGCCATCCCGGATACCGGTCCGTGCGAATATTTACGCACTCAAGTCGCTTGGCGTCGAGCGGATCGTCTCCGTCAGCGCGGTCGGAAGCCTCAAAGAGGAAGTGAGGCCGCTGGACCTTGTGGTCCCGGACCAGCTTATCGACCGTACGTACGCCAGGGAGGCGACCTTCTTCGACGACGGCGTCGTTGCACACGTCGCCTTCGAGCAGCCTTTCTGTCCCGACCTTAGTCGGGACGTGGCGGTGGCCGCGGACAGACAGGGCGTCACGACCCACTTCGGGGGAGCGTGCGTCGTCATGGAGGGCCCTCAGTTTTCCACACGTGCCGAGTCGGAGCTCTACCGCTCGTGGGGGGGCAGTATAGTCGGGATGACCGCGCTGCCGGAGGCCAAGCTCGCTCGCGAGGCGGAGATCTGCTACGCGACGATGGCGTTCGTAACAGACTACGATTGCTGGCACGACGGCGAGGAGTCGGTGTCGGTTGACCTGGTCGTTGCCAACCTCAACCGGAACGTCGCGACGGCCCAGGAGGTCATCCGTGAGGTGGTCGCGCGCCAGAGTGTCGACAGGGAGTGCGCCTGCTCGGAGGCGCTTAAGAACGCTATAATCACCGACCCGGATAGGATCACTGAAGAGGCCAGAGAGAGACTGTCGCTGATCGTGGGAAGATACCTGAGCGCAGCGAGAGAGGTGGTTTAGATGCCGAGACAGGAGCCGGGCGAGCCTTACTACCGGATGAGTGTGGAGGAGGCCGCTGAGCTGTATGGCAACGACGACGTAACGTTTGTGGACGTCCGCCGTCCCGACGAGTACGCCGAGGGCCACATAAAAGACGCGCTGTTCATCACCGTGGACGACGTGCTGGCCCGAATAGACGAGCTACCCGAGGACAAGAAGCTGCTCTTCATCTGTGCTCAGGGCGTCCGGAGCGGCCTGGCTTGCGAGATGGCGGCGGCCATGGGTATCGACTCCGAGAGGCTTTTCAATATCGAGGAGGGTACGGCCACCTGGGTCGAGGGGGGCCACCCAACCAGCTACGGCGCCGATTCATAGGTGCTTGCGCGTGGAGTGAGGCAAGAGGTCACTCAGTGGGGCGAGTCCCTGCAAATAGCGAGCAGGCAGTCCCGGAATTGTAGAGAAAGATGAACAAGCGTAAACGAGTTGCCTGGCGAAAACACCTCAAAACACTGAAGAAGCGGAAGGCGAAGAGGAAGGCCGAAGCCGGCAAGTAGCATATGTCGATCCTCGTTGTCGGTTCGGTCGCTTACGACTCGGTCAAGACCTCAGCGGGCAGCCGTCAGGACGCGCTGGGGGGCTCGGCGACATACTTCTCGGTGGCCGCCAGCTTCCTCGCTCCGGTCTCGGTGGTGGCCGTTGTCGGCGACGACTTTCAAGCCGAGCACGTAGGGCTGTTGGAGGCCAGAGGCGTGGACGTAAGCGGCCTGGAGACGCGGGCCGGCCGGACTTTTAGGTGGGCCGGCGAGTACGACGTGGAGGACGTGAACTCCAGGCAGACCCTCGACACCCAGCTAAACGTGTTCGCCGGCTTCAACCCGAAGCTCGACACTAGGCACCGAGCGAGTCCGTACCTATTCCTGGCAAACATAGACCCCGAGCTTCAGATGGACGTGCTTGGCCAGTTCGAGGAGAAGCCCAGGGTCGTGGCGCTGGACACCATGAACTTCTGGATTGAGGGAAAGAGGGACGATCTCGCCCGCGTTGTGAAAGAGGTGGACATCCTGTTCATGGACGAAGGCGAGGTGCGGAGCTTCGCCGGGGAGATGAACCTGGTCAAGGCGGCCAGGGCAGTCATCGCACTCGGTCCCAGGACCGTGGTCGTCAAGCGGGGTGAACATGGCGTACTGCTCTTCGGAAGCGACTGGACCTTCGCTGCGCCGGCGTTCCCCCTGGAATCTGTCGTGGACCCCACGGGCGCGGGTGATTCCTTCGCCGGAGGGTTCATGGGCTATCTGTGCGCCACCGGCGACGCGAGCGATACCGGTTTGCGCAGGGCGGCTGTGATGGGATCGGTCATGGGGTCCTTCGCCGTCGAGAGCTTCAGTGCGGACCGGCTCCTGGCCCTCGACCGCGGTGCCGTGGCCCAACGGCTCAGCGCCTTCGCAGACCTTGCCAGCTTTGATCCCATCGGTACCGACGGCTCGTTCCCATGGCGGGACGGCCCCGACCCGTAACAAACAGCAAGAGAGACCAGGAGGTTACGTTGACTGTCCAGACCAGCAAGGGTGACATCCGTGACGCCTCGTTGTCGCAGGAAGGCGTCCGCCGCATAGAGTGGGCGGCCAGGGACATGCCGGTGGTGCTCCAGATACGGCAGCGGTTCGCAGAAGAGAAGCCGCTGGCGGGCGTCTGCATCGCCGCCTGTCTGCACGTCACCACCGAGACCGCGAACCTGGCTCTGGCCCTCAGGGACGGGGGCGCCGAGGTCGTGCTCTGCGCCAGCAATCCGCTGAGCACCCAGGACGACGTGGCCGCCGCACTGGTGAGTGAGTACGGGATCGCGACCTACGCAATCAACGGCGAGGACAACGACACCTACTACAGCCACATAAACGCGGCGCTGGACCACCGCCCGAACATCACGATGGACGACGGCGCGGACCTCGTGGCGACGCTGCATTCGGACCGGACCGACCTGTTGAAAGGGGTTGTCGGCGGCGCGGAGGAGACCACGACCGGCGTGATAAGGCTCAGGAGCCTGGCCGAGGCTGGGAAGCTGAGATACCCCATCATCGCCGTCAACGACGCCGACACCAAGCACTTCTTCGACAACCGCTACGGCACCGGACAGAGCACCCTCGACGGCATAACCCGGGCCACCAACATCTTGTGGGCCGGGAAAAAGGTCGTCATATGCGGCTACGGATGGTGTGGCCGGGGCGTGGCCCTGCGGGCGCGGGGTATGGGCGCCCACACGATCGTCACCGAGGTCGACCCTATCAGGGCCCTGGAGGCGGCGATGGACGGCCATCAGGTCATGACGATGCTCGAAGCCGCACAGATAGGGGACATCTTCATCACTCTGACCGGAGGGCTGGGAGCGGTGGCCCGCGACCATCTGGCGGTCATGAAGGACGGCGCGATAATCGCCAACAGCGGCCACTTCAACGTGGAGATCGACATCCCGGCACTCGAGAGCATGGCCGAGGCCAAGCAGCGAGTCCGGTCGTTCGTAGACGAATACCTGTTGGAGGACGGCCGGCGACTCTACCTGCTCGGGGAGGGAAGGCTGGTCAACCTGGCGGCGGCGGAGGGGCACCCCTCGGCAGTCATGGACATGAGCTTTGCCAACCAGGCGCTCACGGCCGAGTACGTGGCCCAGACGGCCCATACCCTGGAGCCGGCGGTATACCCCGTGCCAAAGGATATCGACGAGGAGGTTGGCAGGCTGAAGCTGGCCTCCATGGGGATAGCCATCGACTCGCTGACTCAGCAGCAGGAGGAGTACCTGTCCAGCTGGCAGTCCGGAACATAGTGATATCAGGCTCCCTGAACGGGATGAGGTCATGCAGAAACAGGACGACACATATCCCTACTGCTTCGGGTGCGGCTCCGCAAACCCGAAAGGTCTTGGACTGCAGCACACGACCCAGGGCGAATACGTCGTAACCGAGTTCACCCCGCAGGACGAACATCAGGGCTGGCCCGGCATCGTGCACGGAGGCGTCATGGAGACCCTCCTGTACGAGGTCCTGGAGAACCATCCCTTTCTGCGAGGCGACGTGGCGATGATGAGGACGATGAGCACAAGCTTTAGACGTCCCGCCAGGATAGGCGATCGGATAGTCGCCAGGTCGTGGCTGAAGGCCCGGAACGGCAAGGAGATCGAGGTCGCCGCCGAGCTCAAGGCTGAGGGTGGGACCGTGTTGACGGAGGGCAGCGC
>CAZGRI010000052.1:6768-12826 GCA_964528205.1 uncultured Dehalococcoidia bacterium
CGATGGTCGTACTGAGCGATGCCCAGAAATCGAGACTGGGGATCGCCTGAGGGCCGGAAGTCCGGCTTCCAATTGACCAGCTCGACGTTGCCCGGTTTTATAAGAAGAGGAGGAAAGAAGGATGCCGTATAGCTTTACCGATTCGAAGTCTTACCTGTTTACGTCCGAGTCGGTCACCGAGGGACACCCGGACAAGCTCTGCGACCAGATTTCGGATGCTGTCCTGGACGCCATCATCGGCGAGGACCCAATGGCGCGAGTCGCGTGCGAGGCCTGCGTGACCACGGGGCTCGTCGTCGTGATGGGCGAGATAACGACCGATACGTACGTCGATATCGCGGCGCTGGTACGTCAGACGATACGCGACGCGGGCTACGTGGACTCGTCCTACGGGTTCGACCACCAGTCCTGCGGTGTAGCCGTTTCGATTCACGAGCAGTCCCACGATATCTCCCGGGGTGTTACCAGAGCGGTGGAGGTCAGGGACGGTAACAACAACAAGGAGGTGGAGGCGCTGGGCGCGGGCGACCAAGGAATGATGGTAGGCTACGCCTGCAACGAGACTCCGGAGCTGATGCCGCTGCCGATCGCCCTGTCGCACGCCATCTGCAGGCGCATGGCGGAGGTCAGGAAGGAGGGGTACATACCCTACCTGAGGCCGGACGGCAAGTCACAGGTCACGGTCGAGTACTCCTCGGGTGTTCCCAAACGGGTACACACCGTACTCATCAGCGCGCAGCACAATCCGGAGGCCAGCCAATCGGTCATTGAGCGAGATCTGATCGAGGACGTCGCGAAGCAGGTCATACCGGAGGAGTTGAGGGACCGCGACACCAGGTACGTGGTGAACCCATCGGGACGGTTCGTAATCGGTGGCCCGGTGGGCGATACGGGTCTCACTGGACGCAAGATCCTGGTTGACACGTATGGCGGGTTCGCGAGGCACGGAGGAGGGGCGTTCTCTGGGAAGGACCCAACAAAGGTGGACCGGTCGGCGGCCTACGCCGCCAGGTGGGTCGCCAAGAACCTGGTGGCGGCCGGCGTGGCCGACAGGCTGGAGCTCCAGGTCTCGTACGCCATAGCGGTCGCAAGTCCAATCTCCATCTCCATCGAGACGTTCGGGACCAACAAGGTGCCCGACGACACCATCGTCGGCTTGGTGGAGAAGCACTTCGACCTGCGGCCGGGGGCCATTATCCGCGACCTGGAACTGCGAAATCCCATATACAAGCAAACCGCCGCCTACGGCCACTTCGGACGGGACGACTTGGACCTCCCGTGGGAGCGCACCAATAAGGCCGCCGATCTCCGGCGCGAGGCCTTCGTGGGCCGTGTAGACCCGGGCCAGGCGGTCAGCTAACAGCGACGGTACCACCCTGGCATTGTTTGACGTCGGTCGCACCGCCGGCTTCGCGCCTGGATATCGGTACCGGTTGAATCTAGCCAGGAACGCAGATGCCCATAAAGTTCGGGACAGACGGCTGGCGCGCCATCATCGGCGAGGAGTACACGTTCGATAACGTGCGCCTATGCGCCCAGGGCGTCGCCGACTACATGAACGAGCGAGGACTGGCTGCCAGAGGCGTGCTGGTCGGCTACGACACCAGGTTCTCCTCGAGAGAGTTCGCGGCGTCGGTCGCCGAGGTCTGCGCCGCTAACCGTGTTACAGCCTATCTGTGCGACAGAGCGGCGCCGACGCCGGTATCGAGCTTCAATCTCGTCGCCAGAGAGGCCGGCGCCGGCGTCATCATCACAGCCAGTCACAATCCCGCCCGATGGAACGGGTTCAAGTTCAAACCCCACTACGGCGGCAGCGCCGCCCCGGAGATTGTCGACGAGCTGGAGGAGCACATCGCCGCCGCGGAGTCCAGAGGGGCGCCGGCGAGGCTGGCCCTGGACGTCGCCGAGTCGAGAGGGCTCCTGGAGTACCTCGACCCCGAGCCCGCATACCTCGGCCACCTGGCGACGCTCGTCGACCTGGGGGCCATCAGGCGCGCGGGCCTCAAGGTGATCGTGGACCCGATGTTCGGCTCGGGAGCAGGCTACTTCGACAAGCTGCTGTCGGGGGAGACCACAAAGATCGTCGAGATCCACTCCGAGCCGAACCCGGCCTTCCCCGGCATGTCCCAGCCGGAGCCGATAGCCCAGAACCTCGGAGCCCTCATGCCTTCGGTCCGGCGCCGTCACGCTGACGTGGGGCTGGCGACTGACGGGGACGCCGACCGCCTGGGACTGGTCGATGAGAAGGGCGGATTCGTCACCACCCTTCAGACCTTCGCGCTGCTGTGCCTGCACCAGCTGGAGGTATTGGGACGGAGAGGGCCGCTGGTCCGCTCCATAACCATGACCAGCATGGTCGACAAGCTCGGAGATGAATACGGCGTACCCGTCTTCGACACACCCGTTGGGTTCAAATACCTGGGCCCGGTCATGATGGAGGAGGACGCGATCCTGGCGGGGGAGGAGAGCGGTGGCTACGCGTTCAGAGGGAACATCCCGGAGCGCGACGGAATTCTGAGCGGTCTGATGATCCTCGACCTTATGGTCAAGACCGGCAAGACGGTGTCCGAGCTCCTGCGGATGCTCACCGACAAGGTCGGCCCTCACCACTACGACCGGCTTGACGTGGAGTTCGATCCGGCGCAAAGGGAGCTCATCGAGACCAGGGTACGCGGGGCGCGACCGTCGTCTCTGGCGGGGCGTGATGTCAAGGACATCGACCCGCGAGACGGGCTCCGCTTCGTATTGGAGGACGGCTACTGGACGCTTGTGCGGTTCTCCGGCACCGAGCCGCTGCTGCGCATCTACGCCGAGGGCGAGTCGCCCGAAGAGGTCGCCGAGCTGTTGGATGCCGCTCGCTTGCTGGCAGGAGTCTGAGTGACAGAGGTCCCGCTGATAACGGTCGACAAACTCGTGGCTCTCCACGAGGTGCTGCTGTTAGACGCTTACGGAGTGCTCATAGACTCCTCGGGCGCCCTGCCAGGGGCAGTCGATCTCATCGAGCGGCTGAACCGCGCCGGCAGGCCCTACCTCATCCTCACCAACGACTCATCCAGGCTCCCCGCCACCAGCGCCGAACGCTACCGGTCGTTCGGACTGGACGTCGATGCCGAGCGTATAGTGTCCTCCGGGTCGCTGATCGACCACTACTTTCGGATTCACTCCCTTGCCGGCACCAGGTGTGCGGTGCTCGGGACCGGGGATAGCCTGCGGTACGTGGAAAACGCGGGCGGTCAGATTGTTCCGGCGGACGAGCCGTTCGACGTGCTGGTAATAGGCGGAGTCTCGGGGTTCCCGTTCATCGAAACGGTGAACTCCGTCCTGAGCACCATGCTGCGTAAGATGGACGAGGGCGCAAAGGTACACCTCGTGCTGATGAATCCCGACATGCTCTATCCCAGAGGCAATGGACGGTTCGCGATGGCAGCCGGAAGCATCGCGCTGGCCCTGGAGGCAGCACTCAGGCTGCGGTATCCCGATCGCGACGACGTCGAGTTCGTCCGGCTGGGCAAACCCCACTCCGACATCTTCGAGGAGGCCCAGCGCCGGTGCGGTACCGGGGACATGCTTATGGTCGGCGACCAGCTCGAGACCGACATCCGAGGGGCCAACGCCTTCGGCATCGAGTCGGTCCTCATGGAGACCGGTGTCACCGGGCTGTCCACCGCGGCGCTACCGGACCAACTCCGCCCCACCTACCGCATGCGCTCCCTGGCGGCCTCTATACCCTAGCCCCTAGACCCCGAGTTCCGGGTATAATCTCATCATCCTCAGCCGGGAGAATGCGATGCGGGCCGGCGGCACCCTTCCAATGCTGGACGAAAAACCTCTCCTCATTCTCATGGACGGCCATGCCATGGTGCACCGCGCCTGGCACGCCATTCGAACGCCCCTCAACGTCAGCTCCACCGGCGAGGAGGTCCGAGCGGTCTACGGCTTCCTCAATTCATTCCTGCGGTCCCTGGCCGACTGGAACCCAACCCACTGCGTCATCACCTTCGACCTGCCCGGGCCGACCTTCAGGCATCGGCAGTTCAAGGAGTACAAGGCCCACAGGCCTCCGTCACCGCCCGAGCTCAGGGCGCAGTTCGTTCGGGTACGCCAGCTTATGGACGCCTTCGGGGTACCGATCTTCGAGATGGAGGGGTACGAGGCCGACGACGTACTCGGGGCACTTTGCAGGCAGGCCGAACAGCAGGAGATCGAGGCGCTGATCCTCACCGGCGATACCGACACTCTTCAGCTCGTGTCGCCGTGGATCCGCGTGTTGCTTGGCCACGGCGTTCAGGGTCGGACGGTCTATGACGTGTCGGCCGTCAAGGAGCGGTACGGCGGACTGGGGCCGGAGGCCATTGCCGACATCAAAGCCCTGGAGGGCGACACTTCGGACAACATACCCGGCGTCCCGGGAGTAGGCTCCAAGACGGCCATCCGGCTGCTGGTCGAGCACGGCAGCGTCGAGGGTATCTACGACAACCTGAACGCGATCAAGCCCCCCAGGGTCCAGAAGCTCCTGGACGAGAACAGGGACCTGGCCCTTCGCGGCAAGACCCTGACCACCATCGTCAGGGACACGCCCGTGAGCCTGGACCTGGACGCGGCCCGATTCTGGAGGTACGACCGCTCCAACGTCGTTGAGTTGCTCCGGGAGCTGGAGTTCTTCACGGTCGTGCCTCGCATCCCCGCGCCCGGCGCGGAGTCCCAGCTCGCCATGGAGATGGACGAGGTGCCGGTCGACAGGGTCGATACCAGCTACGTCGTGGTCGATACCGAGAAAGCGTTAGAGGAGATGGTCGGCGAGCTGGACACGCCGGCGGGGTTCTCGTTCGACACCGAGACGACGGCGTTGAGCCCAACAGATAGCGACATCGTCGGCATATCCTTCTCCAACGCCCCCGGCCGCGCGTGGTACGTACCGGTCGGCCACTCCGAGGGCACACAGCTTCCACTGCCGGTCGTGATGGAGAGGATCGGCCCGCTGTTTGCGAGCGACTTGCCCAAGTCGGCCCACAATGCGAACTACGACCTGACCGTCCTCTCACGCTATGGCGTCGACATCCGCAACCTCAGCTTCGACACCATGCTGGCCGCACACGTCAGCGGCACCAAGTCCATCGGCCTCAAAGCGTTGACCCTCGACCGTATTCACGAGGAGATGCAGCAGATAAAGGACCTGATCGGCACCGGCAGGAAGCAGCGCACCATGGACCAGGTGCCAATCCAGGAGACGGCCGACTACGCGTGCGCCGATGCGGACTTCACTCAGCGACTGGTCGTAAATCTCCAGGACGAGCTGGAGAGCAAGGGCATCAAGAAGCTGTTCGACGAGGTCGAGATGCCCCTCGTGCCGGTCCTGGTGCGAATGCAGCTCGACGGCGTATCCCTGGACGTCCCCATGCTGGAGAAGCTGTCCGACGAGCTTCGCGACCAGATGGCCCGGATCGAGGCGGAGATGTACGAGCTCATAGGCCACGAGTTCAACCTGAACTCATCACAGCAGCTGGGCGACGTGCTGTTCAAAGAGCTGAGGCTGCCCCCCACCAAGCGCAGACAGACAGGCTTCTCCACGGATGCATCGTCGCTGGAGGGCCTCAAGGCGATGATAGAGCAAGGCGAGGCCGAGGACGTCGACCCAAGGTCCCCGCAGGTGCTGGACAACATACTCGAGTACCGGCAGCTCGCCAAGATAAAGTCGACCTACGCCGACTCCCTCCCCTCGCTGGTGAGCCCCCGGACCGGGCGGGTCCACACCAGCTACAACCAGACCGGCTCGGCCACCGGCAGGGTGTCCAGCAACGACCCCAACGTGCAGAACATCCCGGTAAGGACCGAGCTCGGTATGCGTGTGCGCAAGGCCTTCGTCGCCAGGGATGCGCCGGAGTGGACACTTCTCGCAGCGGACTACTCGCAGATCGAGCTGAGAGTCCTGGCCCACATGTCCCGGGACCCGGGCCTGCTGGAGGCTTTCCATAACGACGAGGACATCCACGCGGCCACCGCGTCGTCGGTCTACGGCACCCCGATCGCCGAAGTGACGACGGAGATGAGGCGCATCGCC
>CAZGRI010000053.1:0-12674 GCA_964528205.1 uncultured Dehalococcoidia bacterium
ATCAATTTGAATATTCAAATAATCAAATATAGTGGTGTGCAAAAACCGGGCCAAACTGCCCGGCTTTTTCTAGGTGGGTTTACTCAACCAGCTCGCTGGTAGGCTTTCCAGCCTCATCAAGAAACACCTTAACAGTACAGTAAGCAAAGCCGTGCTTCACTGGCTTGTCGATGCCATTGATGACCTTCCTTTTGCTATATCGGCCTTTTGAGTCTCTAGGCTGACCCTGCAAGGCCAAACTGAAATCGTCCAAACCACTCCAGATTTTACCGTCCGGATCCTGAACCGACACCCAGCGAGCTTGAACGTCGGCTACCTTTGCAATCTCTTCTCCAGCAGGATCCAGAATAGGCTGTCCGGCCTTCAATCCCATATGCTGGGCCTCGCAGCTCTGGGCCATCGTCAGCGAACGAAACTTGAATAAGTTGATGGTTTCCTGCTCCCGGGGTGGTCTGGCGGCCCACGGTGCGCCGAGGTGCACGTCGGAGATGAAGTAGATGCGCCTTTTCGTAGCTGACTCCTGTAGTATGTCCTGTGTCACGGGTGCGACCGGAGTCGCTTTCTTATACCATCGGCACCGGGATAGTTCTGGTCAAGGCCCAGAAAGAGGCCCACGATCACGGTCGGGAGGGTGAGGCCCTGCGACGACAGATTGCGATCCCAGGCCAATGCGATGGCTCCCAGTCGCTCAGTTCGGGGGATCCGACGGCTCCACCGGCGTGTGCTCGAGCTCGAGCTGAAGCTCCGCCCAGAACCGGGAGGGGGTGGTCTCGCGCCCGGGACGCCGGTGAGCGCAGGTGAGGGTGAGCCGATCCATGGCGCGCGTCATCCCCACGTAGAGGAGGCGCCGCTGTTCCTCCATCTCCCTGCGGTCGCCGGCATTGACGGCGCGGATGCCCGGCAGGATGCGATCCTCGAGCCCGCAGATGTAGACCTCTCGAAACTCCAGTCCCTTGGCGGCGTGGAGGGTGAGCATGTTTATAGCATTCCGTTCCGGGTTTTCGATCTCGGTTCGGTAGAGATCCGCGAAGTCGAGGAATCCCCGTATGGCCTGCTGGAGAGAAGAGCTTTCCCGGCCGTGGGCACCCGCCAGCTCCCGGAAGCGCTGGATCCGGTCGGGCACGTGGGCCGAAAGTACCTCCGGCAGCGGCCGTTCGTGCAGCCACATCCTCGCCTGGGCCCTGAGCTTATCAGCACTGAGGCGCGGGAACCGCCGGTCGAGATCCGCCAGGCGGACGCTCCCGGGGGCCAGGAGGCGCTGGGCCCCGAGGTTGAAGTGGATGTCCTCTTCGTCCGTGAAGCGGTCGTCTTCGGAATGGGATTCCTGGAAGAGCATCGCGAGGGCCACCTGGTCGAGGTACCGTTCGTGCGCCAACCGCCGGTAGCGGGAGGCCCGCTCGGCCTTGAGTCCCTCGAAGGCACGATGGAGGAACCGGGCGTCGTCGAGGGCGCGGTGCCGGGTGCCGTGCTTTGGGATCCCATAGCGGTCACACAGGGCGTCGATGTTGTGGCGCACCGACGGCACATACGTTCGGGCCATCGGGAGCGTGTCCAGGGTGGGGTTCGTGAGGCGCGGACACGCGGACCGGCGTGCCTGCCGATTGAGGACCTGGAAGTCGAACCCGTAGCCGTTGTGGGCGACGAGGACGTCCGTGCCCACGAACTCCTGCAGGCCGGGGTGGACTTGCTCGAACGGGGGCGCATCGGCCACCTCCTCGATGCGGATGCCGTGAGTCTGCTCTGCACTGGGGGAGATCCGTCCCCTCGGGCGTACAAAGGTCCGGTACCGGTCGGATTCCTTTCCGTTGCGTACGCGCACGGCACCGATCTCGATGATCTCCGCGGCGTCCAGATCCAGATCGGTGGTTTCGATGTCGATGGCGGTGTAGTCGGGGAGGTACGCGGGGAGGTCCGTGCATGTCAAGGCCTGGCAGAGCTTGAGGGCCACCACGCCAGGTCCCATCCCGGCCTGACGGGCAACGCCGCCGATGTGAACGAAGGGACCCGACGACGAAGGGACCTCACTGTCGAAGGCCAGGACGACGGCGCCCGCCGCCAGACGGACGGGCTTCCCGGGGGCCATTTCGGACACCGCGCAGGGGAAGCCGGCCAGCGCGTCCTGAAGGAGCCCGGTGAGGATGGACCGGAGGACCTCGTCCCGGAACGCGATGTATACCGTTCCTCCCTCCCGGCACACGGGCCAGACCTGTTCGAGGGCATCTTGCATTCCGGACAGGTCCAGGGGATCGACGATGTCGTCCATGTGGTTCTTGAGGGAGGGCAGGGCGGTGGTGTTCAACTGGTCCAGAATATCGTCCACCAGGTCGACCAGGGGAGAGTCGACGTCCTTCTGCACCGCATTGGTCACTACACCGGCCAGGCCGAGGGCCCGTTCGACCTCCAGGCCCTCTTCCTCGGAAGCCTTCTGCACGTACCGAAATGCGGCCTGCTTGAAGCCTGAGGCACCTTCCTCTTCCCGTACTGCGCGGATGGCGGGATAGAGTGCCGGATCCGCCGCATCGAGCTCGTGCCGCAAGAAGAGCTCGAGGCTGGCATCGTCGTCGCTGTTGAGGGCATAGCGGAGGACGGACAGGGCCCGGCGCAGGGCGGGTTGGTCGAACAGCCCGCGCCTCTGGGCCATCTGGCAGGGGATGCCGGCGTCCATGAAGATCTTCTCGAGCTCCATTCCGATGGCGTGCTGAGGATACAGGACCGCGAAGTCCCCGCCCGTGAGATCCGTGTTCCCGGCAATCCGCCGTCCGATGTCGCGAGCGATGAATCCTCCCTCTTCCAGGTATGAATCGAAGACAAAGCCGCGCACTGCGGTGCCGTGCTTCTGGGCGTGGACCTCGCGGTCGTAGAGGATCTCGTTGTTGGCGATGAAGGCGCGGGCCAGCCCGAGGACCTCCTCGGAGGAGCGGTAGTTCTGGTCCAGGATGATGGGCTCTCTGCCTGCGAGGAAGTCCTCCCGGAACCGCCGGATGTTTTCGGGTTCGGCATTGCGCCAGCCGTAGATGGACTGTTCATCGTCGGCCACAATGAAGAGGCTTCGGTGGATACCCGCGATGGTGCACACAAGCTGGTACTGTTCCCAGTCAGTATCCTGAAACTCGTCCACGAGGATGTGGCGATAGGCGTCCCGGTAGTGATCCAGGATATTCGAACGGTGCCGGAAGAGGTCGCACGCCAGGAAGATCAGTTCGTCGAAGTCGACCAGGTGGTTCCTTCTGAGCTCGGTTTCGTAGGCCCGAAGGAGCTCCCCGTCTCCCGGGGAGAGGGGAGACCCCGGATCCCGCCGTTTCCATCGTCGGATCTCCTGGATGTGGCGGAGGGCGTTGGTGAGGTTGCTCTCCTCCCCGCTGAGCCGAGGCACGGCGCGGTAGAGAACGGCGCTCTGGAGCTCATCGTCCGCGATGGTGAAATGGCGGGAGAGGCCAGCCGCCTCGTGGTGCTCGCGCAGGACGCCGATGCAGAACCGGTGGAAGGTGCCGGCCGTTATCGATGAGGCCGCATCCGCGCCGAGGGCGCGGCCAAGCCGTGCGGACATCTCCTCAGCCGCCTTGTTCGTGAAGGTCAGGGCCAGGATGTGCTGGGGCTCTATGCGGCAGTTCTCGACCAGATGGCGGATCCGCTCCGTGAGCACCCGCGTTTTGCCCGTGCCGGGGCCCGCGAGGACCATGGTGGGCTCGGTGGGAGCGGACACGGCCAGGAGTTGGCTCGGGTTGAGGGCCGCCGGGTCGGTCGCTATCTGCGGGAGATCCATAGGGGAATCAAGACCGGTACTCGGAGTTGATGCGGCAGGCCGGGAACCCGGCGGGTTCGTTGAGGCCCGCATCTCGCCTCATTGCGCTCACCTCAAGAGTCTGGCCCATCTGCGACCTCGGGAGAGTACGGGAAGTGTCCGGCGCCAAAGGCCCCGGGAATGAAGACGAAGAGAGAGATGAGGCCCCACGTGAGGCCGATAACCACCCCCACGTCGATGATGCCTCGCCACGGCTGCGACAGGAGTCGGACCATCACGATCAGGATCACGATGCCCACCGTGAGCGCTATGGAGACCACCTTTCGTTTCCCTGTCGCGTGGAAATAGCCCATGCAGAACAACGGGGCAAGCAGGGCGTGAGAGATGCGAGGGTGATCCTTCAGGTACCGGGCACGGGCGGCAACACGGGGAGAGAATCCCAGCTGGAACCCCTGGTAGCCTTCCGAGTAAGCCATAAACAGGACGTTGAGCACCAGGGCCATCCAGTGGTACCACAGGAGCTCGTGCGACAAGGCCTCCACGGATACGAGCGTCAGCCGGTAGACCGCGCTGCCGAGAAGTAGGGAAACCCCTGCCAGCCCCCAGAACGCCCCGAGGGTTCCTATCATATCCCATCCAATCCTTGGTGAACGCCGCCGTCGTGACCCGGTGTGGGGCATGGACGGCACCGTGTGGGTGTTGGACGACCGGGCAGACAGACAGAGAGACCGTGAGGTCCGTCAGAGCAGCTCGCGGGGGAAGGTCCGGACCCAGCGGTTCTGGTGGTGGGGCACATCGTTCACGGTGATGTTCAGATCCACCGTGAGGTGAAATGCCGATTCCGTACTTCGGACGCTGCACAGGGTGTTCACGGCCGTTGTGGCGTCGGGCGTCACCATCCGCCAGACAAAGGTGCACACGGCCCTGACGTTGGCGGGATCCCGGTTGCACGCCCAGACCTCGAAGTCCCGGCTGCTTTCGCTCTCGGTCGTGGGGTTGCTCCTGGCTGCGGAGCGCATCCGCAGCCTGAGGCCGGTCCTGTCGTTGAGCATATCGTGGGCAATCTCCCACGGCGGCTCGCTGGGAGACAGCTGATAGATCTCCGGGTTGGCGGGCGCGGGCTCGAAGGCGGCTTGATCGACGGTCTTCTTGCTCGGGATGACCGGGAGCACCAGCTTGGAGGGGTGGGCAGGGCCTCTGTAGGCCCGGTTCGTACCCGGATACGGCGTGGGCCAGAGGTTGGGGAAATCGGCAGTGGCGATGGACAGCCGGATGCGATGGCCCGGCTCGAACCGCCAGGCGGTACTGTCCAAGTCAAAGGTCAGCTCGTAGATGCGGCCGGGCTCCGTGGGGGACGGTTCCGTGAGGGACTCGCGGCGGGTGCCGTTCAGGACGCCGGTGCAGATCAGGGCGCTGGTGCCGTCCGGTGCCACGTCATTGAGCCGCGCGACGAAGGCCATCACCCGGGCCGTCGAGCTCACGTAGAGGGTGACCCTGGGTCGATGCAGGATTTCGAATGGCTCGGTCAGCGGCTCCGTGGTGTAGGTGAGGGAGTGGAGTTCATCGGGACGCTGGTCCGTGGGCAGGCCGAAGGGGACCCCGCCGGACCAGAGCCCGCCGCAGATCCCGACTGTGGGTCGATAGTCGTAGAGGTCGCAGGCCCCCTCTTCGTCGGCGGGCGGGTCCCCGTCCAAAGCTCCCTCCGGTGACAGGTAGAGCGTTCTGTCCGTGCTGCCGGGGACGGGGAAGTCGGGTTCGTTGCGCCAGTACCCGGATGTCTCAGTGCGGCCGGCCTTCGGATCGTCGTATCCCTGGGTGTAGAAGCAGACGGGCGGCTCGTCCATCACGCCGTTGTCCTCACCCTTGAGCCAATAGTCGCACCATCGGATGACCTCCCGGAGGTAGTCGATGCGGGGACCGGGGGATGGCCAGGTCGATGGGCCTGTGGTTCCAGGGTCCGATGAGGGCCTTCCTGGGGACGTCGAGGTTCTCGTAGGTCCGCAGCATGGAGTTGACATATCCGTCCCGCCACCCGCCGATCAGGAAGACCGGACACCGGATCCGGTCATACCGGCCCCGGATGCTCCCGGCCCGCCAGTAGTCCCCGTCGGTCTGATGGGCCAGCCATGAGAGGATGTAGGGCGCGTTGTGTTCCAGGTGCTGCTCTCAGACCTCGGCCCATCGGTCTCCGGCGTACTCGGGATACGGCCGCATGGCGTTTCTGCCGATCATCGAGGTGCCGTAGGTGCCGATGTCGTAGTAGCAACGGGAGCAGCCGCCCCGGTAGTGACAGTCGTCGGTATAGCGGTCGTCGGTGAAGAAGATGGGGACGATCGTTGTGAGATGTGGGGAGGCCCGTGTGCCGCGATCTGCACCGCCGTGAATCCACCGTAGGAGGCACCGAATATGGCGGTCTTCCCCGTGGACCAGGGCTGGCGCGCGATCCACTCGATGGCCTTCCACCCCGTCCTGTTGTTCCTGCGGGGTGTATTCGTCCGTGTTGGTGCCCTCGCTGGCGCCGGTGCCCCGGCAATCGAGGCGGGCGCCGATGAACCCGTGCCGTGCAAACCGGTCGTGGTATCCCGAGTAGGGTGCGGCATCGTCCTTGCGGTACGGGTCGTATCCGAGGATGAGGGGCAGCGGGGTGTTCTGCCAGTCCTCAGAGTCGGGCACGTGCAAGTCCATGGCGAGGTGGACGCCGTCGGACACGGGCACCGTGACGTTCTTGATGAACCGCACACCGTTCTCGGGGGGAAACTCGATCGGCATGGACGCTCCCTACAAATCGGATGGGGCGGATTCGGCTCGTTGAAAGGTCTTACCCACGGCGCCCCGGGTACCGGGGGTGCCCTCACGCCCTCGCAGGCGGGCCCTCCGCCCGACGTCGCGGCACCCTCCTCCACCCGCCTGCGAGACGGCCGACAGTGTCCTTATCCGTCGCCTGCGGAGCCGTACCGGACGAACGTCTCGGAACACACCGGTGCAAGATCCGGAAAGCCGGTGGGGGATCGTGGTCCGGGGGAATGCTCCCGGGCGACCGTCTGCGCAACCACGAGGACGGTCGCCCACGCGATCAGAGCACGAGGCGGTCCGGGGGACGGTAGTCACTTTCCTCCGGACGCCAGGGCCTGCCGCACAACTCGGTGATGACGGCCCACTCCCCTGCCGTGAGGTTGCCGTGATGATGGTACAGGAACCGCTGAAGCCCGGCGGCATGCGCCGCCACAAGCAGCTGTCTGAGATCGGCGGCCGGCACCGGACCCCCTTCGTGGGGCGAGCGGCCCGCATCCACCCAGGGGACGACGCGTTCGGGGTCATCCGTGGCGGCGAGAGCGCGGCTCGTCTCCTGCGCGACGACCTGCTCGAAGAACTCGGGGCACAGAGCGGATTCCAGATCGCCTCGACACCCAACGCCCGGGAGTACGAGTCCGAAGAGCGCGCCGACGACGGCCAGGGCTTCGGCGTCGGTGAGCCCGGGATTCCAGTCGGTGAGGATGTCGACGTAACAGTAGACCGTCCCGATCAGGCCATCGAACCCGCGATGCCAGAAGTAGTGCTTCGGCAGGAGGATGTCCATGAACCCGGCGAGGCGAGCGAGGTCGTAGCCGCAGAGGGAAGCTAGTACCGCGGTGCGGGGCCCCACTCTTAGCTTGACCGGACGGCTCATCTCGGCGCGGATGCCTTCCCGAATGCCCTGAAAAAAGAGGGTGAGGGAATCCGTGCGGAAGCGGAACCACGCCATCAGGTCCGGATCGCCCCCCAGGAGGTGAAACGCGCCAAGCAGGCCTCCTCCCGCGTGAAGATCGACGTCAGCGGGACGAAGCGCGTGGAGGCGGTCGAAGAGCCGATCCTTCGCGGAGACAAGGGCACCGTAGTCGTACCCGAGTTCGGCGCAGGCGGGGGCAACGGACTCCGGGAGGTCCTTGAATATGGAAGAGCGGCCGCCGTAGTGGCGGACCGAGATCTCATAGCCCCACTCGGGGCCGTCCATGATCCCGCCGTCCGCCATGGGGTAGTGCTCCAGGGTATCGACGATGCGCGCACAGGCCGCATCACGGGAACGGGGATCTGTTATGTAGTGCCCGTCCCCACCGGGACCGGAGCCGACAGAGGGCTGGAAGATCCACACGGACCAGCCACGCCGCTTGGCGTCTGACAGGGTCCGTTCGAGGTGCACGCGCTTCTCCGGCATAGGGGGAGGCGCAGGCGGTGCTTTGATGCCGAGGCGACGGTAGACCGTGGGATTGGGATCGAACGCCGCGACTGCCGCCGCGGTGCTGGATCCACGAGCGCGGTCGAAGGGGGCTTTGTCGGTGCCCCCGAGGAGCAGCGGCCCTATGACCAGACCGTCCACCCCGCCGGACTCCCACGCGTCGAACAGCCGCTCGTGGTCGGCGAAGATGTCTTCGATGTTCCGCATGACGTCCATCCACAGCTTCATGCGGATCGCCTCCTCCCGTTTGAAGGGATGTAGTGTGTGGAGCAGGCCGTGTACGAGCCAGGGCGGGGCGGCTCACGGGCCTTCCGGGATCACAACCTGGGGACATCCGTTCCTCACTCGGGGGATCCGTAGACACACTCCCGGCACGCGCCGACGAAGGCTTCGATGTTCTCCCAGGGTACCTCGGGCTCCAGGACGTGGCTGGGCGCACAGACGTAGCCGCCGCCCTCACCGACGGTCTCGAAGAGATGGCGCACACAGCGGCGGACGTCGTCCGGACGGCCGTAGGGCATCGTGGTCTGAGTGCCCACGGCGCCCCAGAAGGCCAGCTCGCGTCCATACGTCTCCTTGACCGCAACGGGATCCATGCACTCCGGCTGGATCGGGTTCAGCACGTCCACGCCGATTTCGATCAGGTCGGGGATGATTTCGTGTATGTCGCCGTCGCTGTGGTAGAAGAACAGGACGTCCGGATTGGCGGCTTTGGCCGCATCCACGATCTTCGCCAACCGGTGGCGGAGGTGTTTCCGCCACAGGCGCGGACTTATGAGGAGGCCAGACTGGGTCCCCACGTCCTCCCCGAGCCCCACGATGTCCACACCCTGCGCCGCCATGTTTCCCACGACCGCAGCGAGTGTTCCGCTCACGCGGTCCATCAGGATGAGCGCGGCCTTTTCTTCCATGGCGAGGTCGGCCAGGAACGTCTCGTAACCACGGATGAGCCAGGAACGGTCGAGCGTGCCGAAGCCCTGTATGTGCCGGACGGCGTAGCCCTCCGCGTGAAAGGCGTCGACGGCGCTCGACACGCGCTCGTAACGGCATGTGCCGTAGTCGGGAAGGGGATAGGTCCGGGCGTCCTCAACGGTGAAGTCCCTGTCCCCGAAGGGGCTCTCCCAGTGGGCGAGATGGCTGTCGGGATCCGGACGGACCTGGGCAAATCCCCAGTTGGGGTCCAGTGCGACGGAACCCATGAACTCTCGCCCTCATAGTACCTTGAGAAATCGGCCACTTCGGCGAGGGGGCCTGGGCCGATGTCGCGGAAGTCGAAGTCGTAGAAGCTTGACGGGTGCGACGAGCCGGTCCTCTGCCGGAAGACCCCCTGGATCGGGGGCGTGAAGCTGAGGCACCAGGGCATCCGATCCGGTACCTGTCGGCGGAGGGCCGTGAGAAGACGTTCGCTGGGGCGCACGAGGGGGATCCTTTCGTACTTAGACGTGGAGGGCCTAGGTAGGCAAATAAACGTCTGCGGGGAGGTAGGGAAGCCGAGACATAGATCAATAGACCTGCATTCAGCGCCAACGGCGCGTCATTCCTCAACCCAGGGCAACGCCCTGGGTTGTGAACACAACAGCGTCCTGTGGACCGAAAGGCCGCGACATCTTCACATCGCTATGTCCCAATCTCTGTCCCATACCGCTTGGGGCCGACCGCGAATCAACCGGAACACCCGCACGGGAATGAATTCCCGTGCGAGAAAGGCATGAAGTCCGCTTCAAGCGGACTCGGAACGCTACCTAACAATTGTACGCAAATCGCTCACAGGAGATCGAAACCGTCTCTTTTGGCCTTTTGGAGGCCCCCGAACCGCCGATTCAACCGCAGACCAGTCCCGAAGGGACTTCTTGCTTCTGCCGCGCGGGAATTCATTCCCACGCGCCCCCCTAGCCCGTCAGAACCTGGTTCATGCGGTATTCTGCATAGCCGTTCACGCACGCCGGGGCCTCGCCGATCAGGGTCCGTTTCTCCGACGGGATGCCGATCATCGTGAGGGCCCTCCCGAAGTGGCAGAGGCTCTTGCAGGACTCCACATCGGTCTTTCCCGCGCCGTGGGCGTTCAGGACGGCTTTGAGGGACTCGACATCCGGGGAACCCCGGTGCCGGTCCATCATCTCGAGTACGAGCCGGTGCCTGCCGAGCTTGTCCGGAGGCAAATCCTCCAGATGCTTCTCGTGCCACGGCTGGCCGAAGTCCGACCATGAAGTTATTGCCGTCATACAAGGGGGTATGCATCAGTTGAATGGCTTCTTCCACGGTCCGGCACGTATGGAGGATGTCGCCCACCACGGTTGTCGTGATGGCGGGCACGCCGGGATGAACCTCCGCATCGGGGGTTCCGGGCAGCGCGGGGCCCCCACTGGCGCCCGTGATGCACAGGCCGTGCTCGTTTATATCTCCCCAGGACTGATAGTAGCCCGGCAGGCGGACCTTGAGCGCCCTGTAGCCTCGATCCGGGGCCTCAAAGGCCAGGAACTGCCACTCCGGATCGTCCAGGTTTCCGCCAATGGCGGGGCCCAGGGGCGTATTCTGGAACGCCGCAATGGTGCATCCAGACTGCAGCTCTGCCGGCTCGATTTCCTCCACGATCGTTTCCCGGTCCTCGGGAGCCAGGCCGCAGTTGAAGAGGATGAGCTTCCGGATTGGGACCGAGCCACCCTCTTCGATCCCCTTCAGGTAGTCGTAGGCCTCGGGGAGGGCCTCCTGGAGTTGCTGCACGCGCCTGTCGAGCGCACGGTCAAGTCTTTCGACGTCACACGTGGCTGTGTGATATCTGCGCATATTCTCGGCCGCAACACGCCAGATGGCGAGGGGATACGACCTGCCGACCGTCTCGTCCATTTGCCGCGGGCTTCCCTGGAGCCTTATCTCAAGCATGGGGTCTGCCTTTCCGGATGGGGATAGGGAGCCGCGGATGACGCCCCTCACTGAGGGGACGTCCCACGGAGAGGGCACGGACGGATGTGCCGTTCACTGCGCCCAGTGTCTGGAGGCCAGCACCCTCGCCTGGCCCGGCCCCAGGCGGCCTTTCAGCACGTCGGCCAGCTGTTCCTCCGACTTCCCATCGGCGATCCCCGCAAGCACGCGGTCCTGCGCCTCGAAGGCCCGGCGCGTGACCGCCTCGGGATCGACCTGTCCATGTAGGAGGTCCCGCAGCTCGGCAAGGATGGGGGCGGCTTCGGGGTCCTGGGCGCGGTTGTGGCGCTCCCCGGGGTCCTCGGCGAGGTTGAACAAAAGGCCCTCGTACCAGGTGGAGTGGATGTCCTTCCAGTCGCCCTTCCGGATCATGAACGACCCGGTGCAGTTGCCTTCGGAGTGGGACTCCGTGTAGGCAAAGCCGGGATGGTCGCCCGGCCCGCCGTGGATCAGGGGGAGCAGCGAATGCCCGCGGAGGTCTGAGGGACGGTCCACGCCTGCGAGATCCAGGACCGTGGCGGCAAGGTCCACGTGAGCGACGGGCGCCTCGACCTTGAGGGCCTGGGGCAGGCCCGGACCTGAGATGACCAGAGGGATGTGGGCGGCATTCTCGTACAGGTTGTTCTTGTACCAGAGCCCGTGTTCGCCGAGGGCCTCACCGTGGTCCGATGTATAGATGAAGATGGTCGTATCGAGCCGGCCCGTGCGCTCCAGTGCGTCCCATAATTGACCGATGTACTCGTCGAGTTCCGTGATCATCCCGTAATATCCGGCATGGGCCCGACGGATCCGGTCTTCGGGGATAGGCGTCGCGATCCGCTTGAAGTGGCGCATGGCCTGGTAGACGGGATGGAGGCCCTCAAGGTCTTCCTGGGAGACCGTCGGCATGTCGATCCGGTCCGGCGGATAGAGGTCGTAGTACTGCTCGAGGGCCACGAAGGCCGGGTGGGGCTGGTTGAAGCCGACGTAGAAGGTCCAGGGCCGGGTCAGACGGGGCGCGTCACGGGTGATGAATTCGACGGCGGTTTCCGCATTGTCCGCGTCGCCGTGACGGTGGTCTCGGGGCCGTCCGTCTACGCCGGGGCGCTCCTCCATCCTGTAGCACAAGGGCCGCCGGAAGAGGGACGTGATGTCCGGATTGTGACGATGGCCGTGGCCGGTCCCGATCTCCCGAAAGCCCGTGTCAAAGTCGTCGTTCAGATCCATTTTTCCGGTTGCCCGGCAATCGTATCCTGCGTTACTTAGGCGGACGCCCCATGTGGGGTGGCTGCCGTCCCACACGGTGGAATTGCAGAATGAGTTGCAGTCCGACGGGTACATGCCCGTGATCAAGCTCGAGCGCGCGGGAACGCACACCGGGCTCCTACAGTAGGCGTTCGCGAAGACGACGCCCCCTTCGGCGATGCGGTCGAGATTCGGCGTCCGAACCAGGGCACGCCCGGCGTATCCAGTGCACCGGTAGCTGTGCTGGTCGGAACAGATGTAGACGATGTTGGGACGTTGGACAGAAGCATCCGCATTCTCGGGCATCGGGCAGTATTCCCTGTCGGACAGGTGGAGCGGGTAGGACGGGACAGGCCGGGCTGAAGGAAACGGAAGGCAGTGGAACGTCAGGACATACGGCCGGACCTGAAATCGCGGCCATAGCGCGGATCCGGACGGCGACCGTTCGCAAAATAGGGCATCGGTTGGGGGAGGACAAGGGGATTCTCGGGATTTCCGAGGACGTGGAAGCGATGAAGGGTGATATGGCGGCACCAATCACACAGCAGGACCTGGTGGAAGCCCTGCCGGACGTGA
>CAZGRI010000054.1:0-12319 GCA_964528205.1 uncultured Dehalococcoidia bacterium
GCGGACGGACGTGCCGGTAGCGACCGTTGACGAGCGACTTTCGACCGTCCAGGCCGAGCGAATGCTGTCTGAGTCACCGGGCCGCGGGTCCAGGGATCGTGGCCGGGTGGACGCCGCGGCCGCGGCCGTCATTCTTCAGTCTTATCTCGACTCCCAGAGAGGGTAACCTGCGTGACGGCCTGAGGTTCCCCGGAACCGTTCAGGGGACCCTGGCGGACGAACAACCTCGCTCCACTGCGTGTCCCACATTCCGAGGATCCACCTCGGCCTGAATTGACCAGTTACCTTACATCCCACTAAGATGGCACAGGTCCTCGCATAGTCGGCCCGCGGAGTCAGATCCTATGCCTATCATCAACCGAGACGACGCCGCTGAAGTTGACGAGCACATCGCGCGGGTCTTCGTGGCTGCACCCTCATCGAGAGCGGAGGCACTGCGAACTCTGTTCGTTGAGAAACTAGACTTCGCGCCGGCCACGGGCTACATCAGCCTGGGTGCCGCGCGTAGGGCCGTAGTCCTCCCAGCACAGGCCGAGCGCCTAGCAACGATGGAGGGTGTCACCGCCGTCTTCGTGTCGCTCAATCTCCCGGACAGCGACCAGGTGCGCAGGGCCGAGGCGGCAGAGGCAGCTAGACTCATTGCAAATGAACTCGCGGGCGATCTCTTTCTGGTCATGACCAATAGGCGCGCCACTCAGATCCACTTCATCTACCCGACGTTTGAGGGTGCCAAGCCATACCTCCGCCGACTGGTCATCGAGCGCCACCTGTCCCGCCGCACCGCAGTCCAGCAGTTGTCGAACATCTACTGGAACTGGAATGAATCGGGGAGCATCCACCAGGCGCTTGAGAAGGTATTCGATGTCGAAGCCGTCACCGCCGATTTCTTCAAGGAGTACAAGCGGATCTTCGACCACGTAATGGACAAGGTGCGCGGATTCGGCCGAGGCGAGGAAGAGACCGAAGCCAAGAAGCTGTTCGTCCAGACCCTTTTCAACCGACTCATGTTCGTGTATTTCATCTCCCGCAAGGGCTGGCTGACATATGAGGATGACAATAACTACCTCAACGCCCTCTGGCGAGCGTACAAGGCCAGTCCAGACTATACTAATTTCTATGCCGACAGACTCAGACTTCTGTTCTTCGCGGGACTATGCGGGACGACAGCCCTGCGAGCCGGCCTGCCGTCAGTCCTCTACGCCGTGCTCGGTGAGGTAGTCGATGGCCTGTTGAACGTTCGTGATGCTTTCGGCATCTTCGTCCGAGATCTCCAGAGGCGAGTCGTCGGTGCCGAACTCCTCCTCGAACGCCATGATCAGCTCCACCAGGTCCAGCGAGTCGGCGTTGAGATCGTCCGTAAACGAAGCGGCAGGAACTACCTCGGCCGCGTCGACGCCGAGCTTGTCCGCTACCACCTCCTGTACCCGCTCCATAACTGTCGCCATTGTCAGACCTCCATGGTCCGCTACTGTATTTGGTCCGAGGTCACGCCTCGACCGTCTGCATGACCGAGCCCAGCACCCCGTTGACGAACCTGCGCGAGCTTTCCGAGCCGAATGCCCTGGCCAGCTCCACCGCCTCGTTTATCGCGGCCTTGGGAGGTGCCTCCCGGCTGAACATCAGCTCATAGATCGCCAGCCTGAGCACGTTCCTGTCTACTTCGGCTATCTGGCTGATGGGCCAGCTCGGGGCGTACTCGGTGATTATTCTATCGAGTTCTTCCCGATTTTCAACCACCCCGTCCACGAGGTCCCGAGCGAACTCCCGGGCGGAAGCCGGAAGGCCCGACTCATCCATCAACCGGTCCAGCACCCGGAGGGGGTCGTGGCTGACCGAGTCGAACTCGTAAAGGGTCTGTAGAGCGACGACCCTGGCCTTGCGTCTTGTGGTGAAGGGTTGAGCTTGGACCACCAGGGCCTCCAGCCGGCCCGGCCTAGTTGCGATGGAGGCTCAGGATCGATTCCAGGTCGCCGACGTTGGTGACCGTGGCCCGCCTGTTGATGCGCTTGACCATTCCGCTTAGAGCCCGGCCCGGCCCAATCTCGACGAAGTTGGAGACGCCGGTCTTCACCATGTAGTCCACAGACCGCTTCCACTGCACGCAGCCGCAGATCTGTGAGACCAACTCCTGCTTGATCTCCTGTGCGTCGGTGAGGGGCTTGCCGGTGCAGTTGGCGATGATGGGGACTGAAGGGTCTCTGAACTCGACCTCGCTGACCGCCCTGATCAGGCCCGCCATCGCCGGTTCCATGAGCCCCGAGTGGAAGGCGCCTCCCACCCGCAACGGGATGACCTTCTTGGCCCCTCGGGCCGAGGCGAGGTCCAGGGCGCGCGCAATGGCCAGTCGCTCTCCACTGATGACTATCTGCTCGGCGGTATTGACATTGGAGACGTAGACGCCGGTGTCCCTGGCGACCTCTTCCATGGTCATCTCGTCCAGGCCCAGGACCGCGGCCATGGTGCCGGGATTCCGATCGCAGGCCTCCTGCATCAGCTTGCCGCGCAGGTCTACCAATCTGGCCGTCTCGGAAACATCGAGGACGCCGGCCGCCGCGAGAGCGGTGTACTCGCCGAGGCTGTGGCCCGCCATGACAACCGGCGCGGGCATCGCAGAGTCGTCCAGCTGCTCCTCCATCGCTTTGATGCAGGCGAGGCTCACCGCCATGATGGCGGGCTGGGCGTTTACCGTCTGCTTCAGCTCCTCGTCGGGCCCTCGGAACAGCAGATCGGTGAGGGGACGCCCGAGTGCGTCGTCGACCTGCTCGAACACGTCCCGGGCCGCGGGCGACTGCTCGTACAGCTCCCGGCCCATTCCCACCGCCTGGGCGCCCTGGCCCGGAAACAGGAAGGCGGCGCTGGTGCCTCGAGACTTGGGCATAAAGCTGAGTGTCATGGTGGCTCCCGCTGCGTAGCTTATATTCGTTTGATGGGTCTGCCGGTGCCTTCAGGCCTACTCCGGCTCCTCCATGGGGACGACGGCCCTGCCGTTGTAGAAGCCGCACGATGGACAAGCTCGGTGAGGCAATCTGGCGCTGCGACACTGAGGGCACTCGACCACCGAGACGGGTCGAATTCCGTGGTGAGCGGCGCGACCGCCTTTACGGGCTCTGGAGTGCTTTTTCTTTGGAAGCGGTGGCATTGTTGCGGACCTCGTCTAGTTGCTCTCATGGCGCGACGCCGCGATCTCAAGCAACGGGCTCCAGTGGCTGTCTTTTGTCTCGGACTCGCATTCGCAGCGGCCGTTGTTGAGGTCGGTGCCGCAGTTGACGCACATGCCGGCGCAATCCTCGCGGCATACGGGCTTCATCGGCAGGCTCATTGCGGCGTACTGCGTCACCACTTCGGTGAGGTCGAGGACATGCCGCGAGTCGATGGCAGTGCTCGTGTCGTCGTCGGGCTCGATCCTGGCCCCGTTACGAATATCGATCCTCGGAAAGAACTCCTCTTCGATCAGGAGGTCAACGGACTCTTCGAACTCTGCTGTACACCTGCTGCAGATCACCGGAACCGTCGATTCGAGCGCTGCGGTTGCCCATATGCCACGGTCAGTGCGCAGCAGCTCTAGGGCGCCTGATACACTCAAAGACTCGGGTGGCTCCACGAGGGAGACCCGGTCTTCGAGCGTGAGCGACCGCTTGGAGCCGCTCGACTCCTTCAGTAGCTGCGAAACGTTAATGTGCATCCCAACGCGCGACAGGATCAAGCCTCTTCGCGGAACTCCAACGGCCAATTCTAGGATGCCGGGCGGATTGTGTCAAGGTTCACAGACCTCTGGCGGCAGTCTAGCGCCGTCCGCAGCCCTTATTCCAGTGGTGATGCTAACGGGTATCGGCGGCCACGGGAAGTAGACTCAGGGCCTGTTTTCCTCAGATCGGTCGCCGTCCTAAAACGCGGACTGGCTGCCCGGTCACGAACACTTTCAGAAGCCCGCCCGCTTGTCTGCCACGTAAAGGAACGGCTCGTTGGCCAGAAAGCGCCTCAGGTTTTCCTTGAATATCTGCCTGCGCCCCTCGTGCATCTCGGGGGTAAGTGCGGACGCGTGGGGGGAGAGAACGACGTTGTCCAGGCCCCACAGCGGACTGTCCTGGGGCAAGGGCTCCACTGCAGTCGCGTCGATGCCGGCCCCCGCGATCCGGCCCGACTGGATCGCCTCGGCCAGGGCGTCCTCGTCCACCAGGTTTCCGCGGGATATCACGATGATGTGGGCGTTCTGCTTCATCAGACCGATCCGCCGGGCGTCGATCATGCCCCTGGTGTCCGGGGTCAGGGGTACGGTCACGACAAACCAGTCGGACATTCCAATGAGATCATCCAGCCGTTCGAGCCCCCACAGCTCCCGGACCTCCGGGGGCTGGTCCGTAGGTTGCAGGTCCACGGCGTAGACGGTCATTCCGAATCCGTGAGCGCGGCGCGCCACGGCCCTCCCAATGCCGCCGAGGGCCAGGATTCCCATGGTGCCGCCGTTGAGCTCTATCTGGTTCCCGGAGAACTTGTTCGGCTCCCAGCGCCGGGCCCGCTGGTCGTCGTGCATCTTTCGGCCTTCGTGCGCCAGAGTCAGGATCATCCACATCACGTGATCGGCCATCGGCGTGGTGTGGGGGCCGAGGCAGTTGGTGAGCACGACGTCGCTGTCGATGATCTCGGGGACCCCCAGCACTTGGTCGATCCCCGTGCCCGGATTCTGGATCCAGCGCAGCTTGTCCGCGGCCCGGAACACCTCTCTGGCCGGCCATCCAAAGAACACGTCAGCGTTCTTGATGTGAGTCATCTGCTCCTGTGCCGTGGTGGCGACGTGGAAGGTCACGTCGGTGAAGCTGGAGCGAAGGTCGGCGACGAACTCGTCCGGCAACGGATTGGCTAAGACTACTTGCATGGGACCCCCTTTCCTGGGCAGCAGTTTAACCTAAGTTTTTGGGGGTTGCAATGAAGCTGGGACGGTCTGCTAAGCGGGTCAGCGGCCTGACGATGTCCGGCCCCTCTGCGGTCGCGGTGTACCGAAGTTGGACGCTTTACGCGCGTCCCGCGATGATGTAACGTCCGACTGGTTGGAAATCCAGTCGGAATGAGCGTACCTACAGTCGAAAAGAGGCCTCCGGTGACCCGCCCGATGGACACTGCACACTCTTATGACGTTGTCGTCGTCGGAGCCGGAAACGCGGCTCTATGCGCGGCGCTTTCGGCCGCCCAGGCAGGAGCGTCCGTCCTGGTGCTCGAAAAGTCAGATGAGCACCTGCGAGGCGGCAACACCTACTTCACGGGCGGCCTGTTCCGCTTCGCGTACGACGGGCTGGACGAGGTGCTTGCTCTGGTGGACGGGTCCTCTCAGGAGGAGACTGGGCGGGTCGACGTCGGTACCTACCCTCCCTCGGCCTTCTACTCTGACGTTCAGAGGGTGGGCGAGGGACTGTCCGATCCACAGCTCGTCCAGCTTTTGGTCGACGAGTCCTACCCCACGATGGCATGGATGAGGGACCAGGATGTGCGGTGGGTCCTCGCGTACGGTCGACAGTCGTTCGAGCAAGATGGACAGAAACGGTTCTGGGGCGGGCTGGTGCTCGAGGCTGTCGGAGGCGGCAAGGGTCTCTCCGACAGGCTGTTCGAGCTGGTCGAGGGAGCCGGGGTGCAGGTGTTGTACGGGACCGAGGCCACCGGGCTCTTGACGGACAGTGCCGCGGAGGTGGTGGGCGTATCGGTGCGCGACGTTGACGGCTTTCGCGACGTTCCGGCCCGGGCCGTGGTGCTGGCTTGCGGGGGGTTCGAGGCGAACTCCGAGATGAGGGCCCGCTACCTGGGTCCGGGATGGGAGCTGGCCAAAGTCAGGGGTACCAGGTCCAACACGGGCGACGGCATCCGGATGGCGTTGGACGTTGGCGCCCAGCCCTTTGGCCACTGGAGCGGCTGCCACTCGGTGGCATGGGACCTCAACGCTCCACCCTTTGGGGACAGAAACGTAGCGGACCTGTTCCAGAAGCACTCCTACCCCTTCGGGATCATCGTCAACGTACACGGAGAGAGGTTCGTGGACGAGGGCGCCGACTTCCGCAACTATACCTATGCGAAGTACGGCCGCGAGATACTCCGGCAGCCAAGACGGGCCGCGTTCCAGATATTCGACGACAAGGTCCGGCATCTGCTTCGGGACGAGTACTTCATACCGCAGGCGTCGGTGGTCGAGGCGGCCACCATCGAGGCGCTGGCCGAGGGCCTGGGCGTCGATAGGCAGCGATTTACGGAGACCGTTCGGGAGTTCAACCGGGCGACGCGACCGGGCTCCTTCGACCCAACGGCACTGGACGGCAAGCATACGGAAGGCATCGACCCGCCGAAGTCCAACTGGGCGATGCCGTTGGACAAGCCGCCCTTCCTCGGATACGCTGTCACGTGCGGAATTACCTTCACGTTCGGGGGGCTCAAGATCGACCGCCGAGGGCGGGTCCTGGACGGTCGGGACGCTCCGATCACGGGGCTGTACGCTGCCGGAGAGCTTGTCGGCGGTCTGTTCTACCATAACTACCCGGGCGGAGCCGGCCTGATGGCGGGTTCCGTTTTTGGAAAAATCGCAGGCAACAGCGCAGCCAGCGACGCACTGGCTTGAAGACGGCGACTTGCCGGCACCCGACGGGTCAGGCGAAAGGCGGGGTACCATGAGAGCTGGATTCGGACAGTTCAGAGAGGCGACACCCGAGTTCCTGCGGTTCGCCGCCCAGTTCGGCGCGACCGACGTACTGCTGAACTCGGCGAATATCCCAGGCACAAACGGCCGGTGGGAGCTACCGGACCTGGTGAAGCTCAGGCTGAGCGTCGAGCAGTACGGCCTCAAGCTTTCGGCGCTGGAGAACGTCCCCATCTCCTTCTACGACGACATCATGCTCGGCGGGCCCAAACGGGACCGGCAGATCGAGAACATGGTCCACACCGTCCGCAACGTCGCCCGGGCCGGCATCCCCGTATTCGGCTACCACTGGATGCCGTCCCACGTCTGGCGCACGACCCCTGCCTCGATACGCTGCGACGCAATCGCCACGGCTTTCGACTACGCGGAGGCGGGGCGAATGCCCTTCACCCACGGCCGCGATTACACAGAAGATGAGATGTGGGACAACCTGGAGCACTGGATCAAGACCATAACGCCCATAGCGGAGGAGGAGGGTATCAGGCTCGGCATCCATCCCTGCGACCCGCCCGTTGCCACGTTGGGCGGCATTCCTCAGCTGTTCCGGAGCTTCGACGCATACAAGCGGCTCATCGAGGTATACCCGTCCGGCTCCAACGCCATCGAGTTCTGCCAGGGGACGTTCTCCGAGATGCAGGGCGAGGACATCTACGAGATGATCCGGTACTTCGGGGAGCGCAAGAAGATCCTGTACGTTCACTTCCGCAACGTTTCGGGCCAGGTGCCCGTCTTTCACGAGGAGTTCATCAACACCGGCTACGTGGATATGCACCGAGCGATGAAGACGTATCACGATGTCGGCTTCGACGGGTTCTTCATCGACGATCACGTACCCCAGACGTTCCAGGACACAGAGTGGGGGCACCGTGGTAGGGCCTTCGCCAATGGGTACATCCAGGCCATGATCGAAGCGGTAACCAAGCAGTCCGACGGCGGATGACCGGTTGATATCCTACCGATTGGGCGATACGGAGTATGAACTGGTCGACGCGTGGGGAGCGCTCCCTTCCGGGCTCGAATATGGCCAGGTTGCAGGGGTCGCGGTGGACCGGAGCGACCGCGTGTACGTGTTGAGCAGAGGCGACCATGCCGTCGTCGTGTTCGACGCCGAGGGCGCTCTGGAACAGGTCTGGGACCAGCGGTTCGCAGGACCCCACTCGATACACATCGGCCCTGACGGCGACGTGTATGTCGTGGACCGGAACGCCCACGTGGTGCAAAAGCACAGCCCCGACGGGAGGCTCCTGCAGACAGTAGGCACCCGGGACAGGCCTTCGGACTCCGGATACACCGTAGAAGACCAGGTTGTGAAGAGGCCGGGCGGACCTTTCAACCTGCCGGCCGCGGTCGCTGTCGACCGCAACGGAGACATGTTTGTGGCCGATGGCTACGGCAACTGCCAGGTCCACAGGTTCGACTCGGAAGGCTCGCTGGTCAAGTCGTGGGGCGCACCTGGGACCTCCAAACCTGTGGAGTTCAATCTGCCTCATGGCATCGCCGTGGACGATGAGGACAGGGTGATGGTCTGCGACCGGGACAATCACCGCATCCAGGTCTTCGACAAGAGCGGGATGTACAGGGAGATGTGGACCGGGTTCCTGCAGCCTACAAGCATAGTGCGGGGTCCCGACGGCCGGCTATACGTGTCGGAGGTGCAGGAGAGGCTCTCGGTACTGGACCCACGGGGCAACGTAATGGAGCGGTGGGGCGGACGCGGCACAGACGACGGCGTCAGGATCGGGACGGCTCACGGTATCGCGCTGGACTCCCGCGGCAACGTCTACGTCGCCGATCTTCGGGGCGCAGAGGGCATACATAAGTTCGAGTACCGCGGTTGACGACCTGGCAGGCTGATGAACAACGGGGTGTGCAGAGGGGCGAAGCCCCTTCGCCGGGAGTCTGAGGGTGTCCCTCAGATATAGATCCTTCCCCCTTCTTGGCCAGGAACGGGGATAGGGGCACGGTCGAAAGGTTTTTCAGCACCCTGCTAGACAGGACGCGACGGTCTGGCCCGAGAATGGCAATCAAGCAAAGGAGTAGAGGCGCATGAAGGCGAATACGCTGATCGCGAAGATTCTGAAGGCCGAGGGCGTGGAGTGGCTGAGCTGTTTCACCGCCCAGCCGCTGATCGACGTGGCGGCCAAGGAGGGGATCAGACCTATCTTGCCCCGACAGGAGCGGGCAGGGGTCAACATGGCCGACGGCTTCAGCCGCATCAACAACGGCAATCGCATCGGCGTCTTTACGATGCAGCAGGGCCCCGGGGCCGAGAACGCCTTCGGCGGCGTGGCACAGGCCTACGCTGACTCCGTTCCTATCCTTCTACTGCCGGGAGGCGTGGCCAGGGGAGGAGCGGGCGTGCACCCCAACTTCGAGTCGTATCTCAACTACAAAGGTGTCACCAAGTGGGCTGGCAACATCAACTTGGCCGGCCGGATCCCCGAGCTGATGGGAATGGCTTTCAGCCAGCTGAAGAACGGCAGGCCCGGCCCGGTCCTCCTAGAGATTCCCACCGACGTAGGTGCGGAGGAGGTCCCCGACGACGCCTTCGACTACGAGCCGGTCAAGCCCTTTCGTTCAGGCGCGGACCCCGACGACGTTCGGGAACTGGTGACCGCGCTGCTCAAGGCGTCGTGTCCGGTGATCAACGTCGGGCAGGGCGTGCTCTACGCGGAGGCCAGCGACGAGCTGGTGGAGTTCGCCGAGCTGACGAGTATTCCCGTGTTGACCACGCTGGCGGGCAAGAGCGCCTTTCCGGAGGACCACCGCCTCTCCTTGGGGACGGGGGCGCATACTGGCACTCTGATGGTGTCCCACTTCTTGAAGAAGACCGACTTCGTCCTGGGCATTGGGACCAGCTTCACCAAGAGCCTCTTCAACGCTCCGATACCGTCGGGCGTGACCGTAGCCCAGAGCACCAACTCGGCCGACGACCTCAACAAGGACTACCGGATCAGCCTCGGCGCGATTGGCGACGCCAAGCTCGTGCTGCGACAGATGATCGAAGAGGTAAAACGCCAGGTCGGCGAGCACGGCCGAGGCGACGAGAGGGGCGTGGCCAAGGAGATAGCCGACGTAAGCGAGGCCTGGATGAAGGAGTGGGGCCCCAGGCTGAACTCCGATGAGGTGCCGATAAGCCCCTACAGGGTCTTCACCGAGCTGGAAAAAGCCGTCGACGTGTCCAACACCATCATCACACACGACTCGGGCTACCCCCGGGACCAGCTTGTGCCCTTCTGGAAATCCGTCAAGCCCAGGGGGTACATCGGCTGGGGCAAGTCCACGCAGCTCGGCTACGGGCTGGGCCTGGCGCTGGGGGCCAAGCTGGCCGCGCCGGACAAGCAGGTGATCAACGTCATGGGCGACGCCGCCATCGGCATGGCCGGCATGGACATCGAGACCGCCTCCCGGTCCGAGATCCCTATTCTCACCGTCGTCCTCAACAACGGCGTCATGACCCACTACTACCAGCACATGCCCCACGCCACGGAGCACTGGGCAAGCAACCAGTTCGGCGGCGAGTACGCCAAGCTCGCGGAGAGCCTGGGCGCTTACGGCGAGAAGGTGTCGACGCCGGACCAGATCGCTCCCGCCATCGGCCGGGCCCTGGCCGCCAATCAGCAGGGACGGCCCGCCCTCCTCGAGATGATCACCAAGGAGGAGGAGAACGTCCCCAGCTACTGGTAGGCGGCCTGGCGGGCAATGCCCGGACCCCACCGCATGGGCCCTCGATGCTGCCCAGGCGCACTTAAGCGTCATGGAGGGAGAAGCTTGTTCTTACGGGGGTATGACGCGAGTTCACGGAGGACGAGAAGGAGCTGATTAGGACCGGGATACGCATGGCTCTACAAGCCCGGAAAGCCTGAGACCAGCCGAAGGACACCGACTAGCCGAAGGAGACACCATAACAGGTCGAGATGTCGCGCGACGGGTGATTCAGCGGTACGGGACAAACGACCTGGACATGATCATCAAGGCAGAGGGGCTCAAAGTCCGCGACGTTCAGCGGTGGGCGGTCCGATTCCAAGACCTGTTCGTGCGACCCGTCATTCTGATCCTCCAGGGCGTCACCAGAGCATCCAAGCGGACCCTACTGGACCACGCCCTCGGCCACCACTTCCTGCACGACGGCAACCAGATTTGGCTCCGCGGTTACGACAGGGTCTGGAGCTGGTGTCAGGAGCATCGGGCCGAGGAGTTCGCCGCCTACCTGACGATCCCGAAGTCAGACGAGTTGTACCTGATCGGGCTCCCGGGCTCTGAGGTCGCTCAGATATTTCACGTCACCGACGATCTTGTCCAGGCGCGTATCAGATGAGAGTCCCGATTCCCCCCAACCACCCACCCACTCGTCGCCACTCATCAACGCGCTGGTGGCTGTTGGGCACATTGGCTTTCGTGGTTCTGATCATCACATTCGCTGTGCTTGTCAGTGAGACGGACAATGGCGCTGGATTGGCGGCCTCCACGCGCACACCCACTCTGGGTGTCAGAAAGGAACCGGCTGTGTTCTCGACCATCATTGCGGCCACCCGTGCAACGCCACGAGTGCCTACGCAGCTCACCGTAGGGAGTGCCAGCCTACTATATGGTGACCCTCCGCCCGGCATCATTGCATTCACGGTGGCGAGAGAATGGGAACCTCCCAATGGTATCGGTGCGGAATTCCTCGTAGACGACTCGGCGACGAAAGAGTAGGTCATGGCGCTAGCCCGATGGCTGCTCCGAACCGATGACAGAACCCTGTTTTACATCAATAATTCTGGAGGTCGAGTATCGGTACTGGGCAACTACTTCGAGGAGGGCGACAAAGGAGTGATTAGTTGGTTTGAGAACGGTAAGGCTGTGGAGTTGGTTTCCGAATAACTCAGTCGGACTGAGGATGCGCATGTTAGGGGTCTCGATGCTGTTTCTGGTGGTCGGCGGCTTGTTCGTTGCGGCGTGCGAACTGGATGAGCAGCGCCCTGCATCCACTCCAGTGCGTAGCCGTACCCCTGACATACCCGCGACCGTTAGCGCAGCCGTCCGCGCAACGGTAACCTCGCTGGCGCCATCTCAAAGCCCATCGCCGCCTGATCTTCTCGCGACCGTTAGCGCGGCCGTCCGTGCGACCGTAAGCGCGCTGCCGCCACGACGAGATCCTTCCCCGCTCGTTGTGAATGGCGTGTCTAACAGACCGGCCCCGCACGAGAATGCCCCCAGCGCTTCCACACCGACACCGACCGCCGCGCCGAGTCCGACGCCTACACCCTTCCCAGTCAGCTGGCTACCCACCACCGCCGCAGAGTATGTCGAGATTTCGGACTTCGCGGTTCGCATAACTGACACATCAAAGAGCGTGTGGCAGTTTTCGTGGAAGATAACCGTGTCGAATACCAGCAATGAGCATGTACGCTTCAATGTCGACATGAGATTCCTGGATGCTGACGGGTTCGTCGTGGATGTCGATGTCGCTGGTCTAATTCTTCAGCCGATCCAAGAGAAGACCTTCACCGATCGCACGTTCACCTACCTCCCTGAAGCCGAGCATATTGTGCGGGTGGAGGCGGAGATTACATCGAGTCGGGTTGAGGAATAGGCAAGCATCCTAACCCACATTTCCCAGATCAGCGGGGTGAGAGCGTCGTAATCCGGTAAGCATGCTGC
>CAZGRI010000055.1:0-12241 GCA_964528205.1 uncultured Dehalococcoidia bacterium
AGATGCTGACCTGGGCCGGACTGGGAGTGGCGGTCGGCGACGCGGCGCCTGAGGTGCTGGAGGTGGCCGACATGGTGGCGCCGCCGTTCGAGGAGGACGGGGCAGCGCGGGTGCTGGAGCAGCTTCTGGAGGAGGGCAAGTTCGGGTAGTGCTGTACGAACCTCACCCCTGCCATGTCAGCGGGCCATTTGCGCTTGAGGGCGTCCCCTCTCCGCTGCGGAGAGGGGAACCGAAGGGGGCGAGGTGGAAACGAAGACGACCTGATTCTTCGGTGGCTTTGACGTCTTCGGTGGCTTTGACGGAGGCAGTGTTGCGTAAACTAATCCTCATCAGACACTCCCTAGTCGAAGTCGAGCCAAGTATGCCGGCCGCCAGGTGGCAGCTGTCGGAAGAAGGTCGGGCAAGATGCATACCCCTGGCAGATTGCCTCAGACACTACGTCCTTGCTCATATTGTGTCTAGTGGGGAAGGTAAGGCAGTCGAGACCGCAGAGATTGTAGCCAGTCAGCTTGGGCTGTCGGTTGAGGTCTCGGAGGGACTCTCTGAACATGACAGGACCGGTGTGCCGTACCATCCGAACAAAGACGAGTTTCAGCGGGAGATCGCCAGGTTTTTCTCCAATCCAGAGAAGCTGATTATGGGCCGGGAGACCGCCGTAGAGGCGAGGGAGCGGTTCGCCAACGCGCTAGAGAGCGCACTTGCGCGATACAAAGAAGGGAACGTCGCCGTGGTAGCACACGGAACCGTGATATCGTTATTTGTAGCTCATTGTGCAGGGCTTCAGCCGTACGACTACTGGAAGAAGCTTGACATGCCGTCGTTCGCCGTGCTGTCCATCCCCGATTTGAGCCTTCTAGGCACGGTGGATAGGATTCGCTAATCCACTAGTAAAGGTGAGCCGGGATTTGCCTCGGGCTTGGCCTGACCGGATGCTCAGGCCAAGCCTCAATCCGATGGCCCTTGAGGGGATCTGATGTCGAACGGAGCCGGGCCGCCGAAAATCGTTGTTCTCGGCGGCATCAACATGGACCTGATCGGCGTGACGTCGAGGATGCCCGCGCCGGGTGAGACGGTCGCCGGGGAGCGCTTCTACACGGCCCCGGGCGGGAAGGGCGGGAACCAGGCGGTCGCAGCCTCGCGTCTTGGGGCCCAGGTCAGCATGGTGGGCAGGGTCGGTGACGACGAGTTCGGACCCACGATGCTAACGGACCTCCGAGACCACGGAATCGACGTGGCAGGGGTCGCCGTCGACCCGGACAACACGTCGGGCATCGCCATGATATTGCTGGACTCGGACCGTCAGAACCACATCATCGCGATATACGGCGCCAACGCCGCCTGCGACGGGAACCAGCTCCGGGACGCCGTGGATGCGATGGACGGCGCGGACGCTCTCATGCTACAGCTCGAGACTCCGGCGGAGGTGTCCCTGGCGGCGGCCCGGCACGCCAGGTCGATCGGGGTGAAAGTCTTCTGGGACCCGGCTCCAGCGGTCGGCCTGCCGGACGGCGCGTACGAATCGGTTGACGTGCTCACGCCCAATCAGGGCGAGGCGGAGGCACTCACTGGCATCGGCGTCACAGACGTAGATTCAGCAAGCGAAGCCGCGGAGGCGCTCCTCGCCAGAGGCGTCCCGACCGTTGTGGTGAAGCTGGGCGAGCAGGGGGTCTACTACGCTGGTCGAGATGAGCGGGGCCACGTCCCCGCGTTCCGCGTGGAGGCGGTGGACACCATCGCCGCGGGCGACGCCTTTGGCGCCGCGCTCGCCGTGGCGCTGAGCGAGGGCCGTAGACTTGGGGACGCGGTCAGGTTCGGGGCCGCCGCCGGGGCGCTGGCGGTCACCAAGCCCGGCGCGCAGGAGGCGATGCCGTCCCGCTCCGAGGTGGAGACGCTTCTGGCCCGGATAGGCGGCTAGCGACGGTGGCTAGAGGGCGGGGACGCTGGCCCGCTCTATTGAGGGGCTGACGGCCGCCACCAGGGTCTGGACCGCGGACTCGAGGGGCTGCCGGTCCGTGTTGATCACCAGGTCGTACTGCCCGACGTCCAGCGGGTCCGTCTGGAAGAGCCTCTTCGCTATCGACGTCCACTCTCTCCCCTCCCGGTCCTTCCCGGGTGCATCCCCCGTGACCAGCACGTGGAAGGCGGGCGTGAAGAGGTATCCAAAGTGGCCGTGCAGCACGACGTTGCCCTCCAGAGCCGCCTCGGCGATCACGCCTCGGAGGGTGACGAGATAGCGCTCTCGGGTGAGGTTGTCGTACTGTCCGGCGGCGCTGATCTCCGTGGCGAGAACTCCCGAGCCGTAGAACGCATCCTCGGCGGCGGGGTACCGTCCGAAAGAGGCCACGACGTCGCCGATGAACTTCCTCCAGGCAGAGCGGTAGCTGCCCCTCAGCGACCGCAGCTCGCCCGGCGAGCATCGAAGTCGCTGGCACGTTCTCGTTTCGATCTCGTCATTCAAGCAACGGGCGTCGAGGCTGCGGGCCGCCTGCACCGCCACGAGCTCGGAGCCGGCTCCCGGAGGCCCGGTCACGGTAATCACGGGGGCTTCCCCCTCCCGCATTCTATGGGAACGCTCGACCGCGAAGGCTCCGGAGTTTATCGCCAGCACGCATGCGTTCACCGCCGTGCCATCTCGTCTGGTGCACAGCTCTCGTGTAGCCTCGTGAATGAACCCCAGCTTCCGAAAGAGACCGATGGCCGGCTCGTTGTCCTGGGGCACCTGCACCCAGACCCGGTTGAACCGGTAGTCGTCAAATGCCATACCCAGCAGCTTGATGACGGTTGCGCTGCCGTATCCACGGTGCCACAGGTCTTTGCGTCCGATCAGCAGCGAAAGCTCTGCGCCTCCGCTGCCGTCGGCGAGGAGCTGGGCCTCACCGACATGCACGCCGCGCTCGTTGCAGATCGAGAGAATGACGCGATGGGGGTCCAGCCTGAATACACGGTCCCACTCGGCGTCAGAGGCCTCCAGCATGTGTTCCGGCTCGTATCCACGGTGGACCGGGTCGCCACAGGCGTAGTGCCCGAACCATCTCGATGCCACCTCTTCGTCCAACAGCCACTCGGCGATACCGTCTACGTCGGCACGACTGACGTCCCTGAGGATTACGTTGGGGAGCATGACAGGCCTCCTCATCTCGGTCCAGCAGGTTGTGGGCTTGAGTAGCCTATGGGTCGATCACCGCTTGTGACCAAAATAGTCGGTGCCTTCGAGTTTGTCAACATTGTACCAGATATCACAACGTGTTTCGCAACAATCACCACGATCTGCAGCCTGAGTTAGTTTACCTGAAGGGTATTGCATGAAGTATTACGTAGCAGGGCATTTCCTGTATGAGATTTCAAGAATTGGGGAATGAGATGGCGTCTATCTCTGTCAGCCGATCGCTTCGCCTGTGTGCACGCAGACAAGAGCGTACAGTCCGACAAAAGTAGGAGGCGTCCGCATTGAGGGTCGACGGACGAACGCGGACGGTGGCTGCGCTTACTCGAATGCTCGGACCGGGGTTAACCGCCTAGCCTGGGAGCGAGTCGACGCCCTCACGGTCCATGGCGGCCAGGAGCTCCTTGTTGACGCGCTTGGCGATGGTCGGACCCCGGTAGATGAGCCCGGTTAGAAGCTGGACGGTCGTGGCGCCTGCCTGCAGGGCCCGCGATGCGTCGTCGCCGGTGAAGATGCCGCCGCAGGCGTTGATGGCGACGTCCTGGCCGGCCCGCGCCCTGACCTTCGACACCAACCGGAGCATGTCCTCGAAGATCAGCTTGCCGCTGAGTCCGCCGGCGCCCGTGGCCAGACGCCTGTCCTCCGCAGGCCTCGTGTTGGCCACCGTGAGCCCCTCTACGCCGTTGGCCACGCACGCGTCCGCCAGCGCCAATGGGATGTCCGCATCTTCGCCGGCGGCCGGCGCTGGCAGCTTGACGAACAGGGGTTTGTCCCTTTTTTGGTTGAGCGCGTTCAGAAGGTCGGCCAGCGACTGGGGTCGATGAAAGTCCCGGAGGCCGGCTGTATTGGGTGAGCTGATGTTGAGCTCGACGGCGTCGACCAGCGGCTCCAAACGCCTGTGGCAGCGCACGATCTCGTCGGGTGTCACGCCGGAGACGCTGACGACGACCGGCGTACCGCCCATGGCGTCGCGCGACCGCTCCAGCTGCCACGCGGCGGCCTCCAGGCCTCGACCGGGGAAGCCCAGCGAGTTGATCAACGACCGGTCACCGACGTAGCGGAGCATGCGGGGCTTCGAGTTCCCGGGCCTGGGCTCCTCCGTGACCGTACCGCCGACGACGTAGCCGAAGCCCAGGGCCGCGACCGAGGGTAGAAGCTCGCAGTTCTTGTCGTAGCCGGCCGCGAGTCCCACCGGGTCGGCCAGTGAGATCCCCACCAGGTCGGTCCTCAATCTGTCGTCTCGAACGCGGAACGCGGGCGCGAGGACCCGCCAGATAGCGCGCCGTTTGAGGAGGGTGTCAGCGAATCTCTGGGCGGCCTCGGGCGGGAGGGCAAATAGCAGCGGCCTGGCGAGCCACCGGTACAAATCTGGTATAGGAGCGCGCAATGCCCGGGTTCTGAAGTCCTTCGGCGGTGTGGTGCGGCCGTGCGGGCCGCTGGCATTATAGCAGCGGTTACATTGCCGTGGCAGAGCCAGGGCCGTACATAAAATATGTCCGGCGCGGTTGCGGTGGCGTATAATGTGTTGCGACGGTAAAGACGGGATCGACCGACGGTGACGGTATGGACCTGGTATTCGACAGAGGCGACCGGCAGAGCCCCAAGGGCCATGCACTCCTGTACTTCCGGAGCAGCTCGAACCATGACGAGCTGTGGGCCACCTACTTGGTCGTCCTACCGATAACGGTCGACGTATCGAAGTACGTCCCACCGTTCCTGATGAACCAGATGGGCGAGGTCGGTGCCAAAGACCTCTCCGCCTTCGCGTTTCCTCCTGCGCCGGAGAAGGTCCCCGACTACGACCACCTGGAGCAGATGGCCGGCGTACGGGACGACGACATACTGTTCGGCGGCACCATCAACCCGGTTGACGTCGCTTCGGCTATGATGTCGGTCAATGAGGCTGTGGCCAAGTACTCGGAGATGTACGGGAGCCTTGCGCCGGCGGCCTCGGAACTTGAGCCCGAGGCGGACGAGGCCCCTGACGGAGCCAGCGTCAACGAGGTCCTGTACGGGCTGATGAGCGACGGCGACAGGCTGAGCGAGCTGACCAGGCTCGTGGGCAGGCTCCGTGATGCGTCGGAGAACGCCGAGGACAGGCTGTCCACTGAGGCCGAGGCCGAGATCAGCCTTTTGGCGCGCCACCTGCCGGAGAACCACCAGGTGCGGAGGCTGATCGAGGCGGCCAAGCTCAGCGGCAGCCGGGGGGCGATGCTGGCGGGCCTCTACCTGCAGCGGTGCTTCCACCTGGTCCAGGAAGAGTACGTCAAGCTGGGGCAGGTGGAGCAGGAGATCAAGGTGTTGGAGTCGGGGGAGTAGCTTCTCCGAGTTGCCCCGCCCCGTTGGGGTCCCTCCCGGCCCTCCCCAGTCCCCGCAGGCCACCCCCCCTCCCGGCCCTGTCTCAAAAAGGCGGGCGCCTGGACCCTCTCACCGGCCCTCGACGGGCTTGATTCCGGCGGGAACATCCCCTCAGACCCCCTGCCAAAGGGCATGTTCCCATGGACTCCCCGACGCTGGATTCTGAGACAGTCTGTTAGCCTTAGTCGGGTGAGACCCTGGGGATAACACCAGGGCACCGCGAGCCAACCGAGTTCCTCACGCCTCTCTCACACAGGCGCCATCGAACTCACGCATTCATCATGCAGTGCCCTGTATGCTGTTTACGGTTACGGGCCGCTGCCTTTTCTTGCCCGAGACGAGAGCGAGCGATGGAACCTGCGATACGGCTGGAGGGGCTGACCAAGTACTACGGCCGTCAGCTTGGGGTCGTCGATCTGGACCTGGAGGTGAAGCCCGGCGAGATATTCGGCTACCTGGGTCCCAACGGCGCGGGCAAGACCACCACGATCCGGATGCTGCTGGACCTGATCCGGCCTACTCAAGGGTCCGCAACCGTGCTTGGCGTCGACGTACAGGCGGATTCTCTGGAGGTGCGACGGCGTGTCGGCTTCGTCTCCGGGGAGCCTTCGCTATACGGCAATCTCACCGGAGGAGAGCTGCTCAAGTACCTTGCCGGTGTCCGCGGGGGGGTCGACTGGCGCACTGTGCTAACGCTCGCCGACCGGCTCGAGTGCGACCTGTCTCGCCGCGTCGGCACGCTCTCCCGGGGTAACCGACAAAAGCTGGCCGTCATACGCGCGTTCATGCACGAGCCGGAGCTGCTCATACTGGACGAGCCGACCAGCGGACTGGACCCGCTGAAGCAGCAGGAGTTCGAGCAGATGCTTCGGGAGGCGAAGGCCGAGGGCAGGACGGTGTTTCTCTCTTCGCATATCTTGCCCGAGGCTGAGCAAGTGTGCGACAGAGTCGCCATCATCCGGTCGGGGCGGCTCGTGGCAGTGGAGGAGATGGCCGTCCTCAAGTCCCGTTCGTTTCGGAGTATCCAGATTGAGTTCGCCGGAACGGTCCCGGGCGCCGAGTTCGCCGGGCTCGATGGTGTGCGCAACGTGGTTGTGGAGGACGGCACTCTCCGATGCGAAGTCGTCGGCATGCTCGACCCGCTCATCAAGGCGGCCGCGCGACACCAGGTCGTGAACGTGTCGACCCATGAGCCCAGCCTCGAGGAGATCTTCCTGGCGTACTACGGGGAGGGGACCAACGGCAATGTTGAGTAACGTTTTCCTGAAGAGCCTGCGGGACGAGCGCAGGGCGCTGGCACTCTGGGGTGTGGGCACGGCGCTGCTCATCGCCATGATGGTCGCGTTCTATCCGAGCATCAGAGACAACGAGCAGATCGAGGAGCTCGTCGGGGCCTATCCCGAGAACCTGATGGCATTGATGGGGATCGAAGACCTGACCGACATCTCATCGGGCGCGGGCTACCTGAGCATGGAGCTGTTCGGGTTCATGGGGCCGCTGCTGTTCATAATCTACGCGGTCCGACTGGGGAGCGGCGCCGTCGCCGGAGAGGAGAGCCGCGGTACACTCGAGGTCCTCCTCTCGGAGCCTATCACCCGCGGCAGGCTCGTCGTCCAGAAGGCCGCCGCCATGGTCTCCGCGACGGTCCTGCTGGCTGTGGTGTACTGGGGGGTGCTCGCGATCGGCGCGGCAGGGGCCGGAATGGACGTAAGCCCTCTCCGGCTCGCGGCGGCCACGTTCAGCCTGCTGCTGCTGGGGCTCGCCTTCGGCGCCCTGGCTCTGGCCGTAGGGTGTCTCACGGGCAGCTGGGGCACGAGCGTCGGCGCAGTCTCAGCCGTTGCAGTGGGCACCCACCTACTGAACGCGCTTGGTGGCATGGTGGACTACATGGAGCCAGCCAGGTGGCTGACCCCCTTCTACTACTACAACGGCGCGGACCCTCTACGCAACGGCCTGCACGCCGGTCACGCCGCGATACTGTTGGCGGCCATCGGGGCGTTGCTGGTCGTTGCCCGCTTCGGATTCCGGCGACGCGACCTCCGCCTGTAACCCGGCCATCTGCTGGGTGCGCAGCTTAGGTCTCTTGCCGATTGGGTGTGACGGCATATAATGGCGTCACGAGGAGACTTCCAACAGCGAGGAGGGTAAGCAAATGCCTGCCAACAAAATACTGGAGAGGGTCCGCCGAGGGGAGAAGGCCCTGGGGCTCGCGATGGGTTCTTACTCGGACGAGCTGGTCGAGTTGTGCGGAGTCGTGGGGCTGGACTTCGTGTCCTACGACGGACAGCACGCCGCCTCGACGCCCGAGATCATCGACCGCATGTGCCGCATGGCCGATGGCTGGGGCGTCACGCCCATCATGAGGGTGCCGGACCAGATACCCAGCAACATCCTGAACTACCTGGACCGCGGCATCCAGGCCGTCACCATTCCGTTCCTGGAGACAAAGGAGCAGGCCGAGGCGCTGGTGCGGTGCTGCATGTTCGCCCCCGAGGGCAGGCGCAGCTACACAAGCCAGCGCGTCATGCGGTTCGGCACGCTGACCGACCTGAAGGCGATGATGGCCGACACCAATGCCAACACGATCATCGTGCCGCAGCTGGAGACCATCACCGCGTACAACAACCTGGACGAGATCCTGCAGGTGGAGGGAATCGAGTTTTTCGGCGGTGGGCCCAACGACCTGGCCCAGTCGATGGGACACGTCGGGGAGCCCGACCATCCGGAGTGCCTGGAGGTCACGGAGAAGGGCCGTGCCAAGTTGCACGCCGAGGGCAAGCGGTTCTTCGACGAGGTCATCGAGATTGTCACCGCCACTGCCGTCGTCCGCGACGCAGCCCAGGAGCTGCTAAAGAGCCACGGGCGCTAAGCCCGATTCCCCGACCGAGGTTAATGCGGTGGGCGGTATCTCCTCGCAACGTCTGGGGAAAGGGGGGAGAGAGTGCAGCAGAGCCCCGAGATACAGTCGTTCTGGCGGTTCATAGAAAGCTCCATCGACCGGCTTGTTGCCTGCCTCGATGGACTCGATGACGACGAGCCCAACTGGCGTCCACTGTCGAGTGCAAACAGTCTATACGTACTTGCAACTCATATTCTGGGAACCGCCGAGGAGAATATCCTCGGCGCCGTGTGCGGTCAGCCCGTCGATCGCCAGCGCGAGGTCGAGTTTGCAGCCCGAGGTGGCTCAGCCGAGCCGATTCGGTTGCGGTGGAGAGAGCTGCGAGAGCGTATGTCTCAAGGCCTGGGGCAACTGTCGCCGGCGAGCCTTGATGATGAACGGGAACACCCACGACGTGGCCGGCAGACCGGTAGGGAGGTGCTGATCGTCGTGGCGCGTCATGCCGCCGAACATCTCGGCCACACCGAGCTTACCCTGGACCTGTTACGGGATCAACGGAGTCAGTAGGATCGAGGCAGGTGAGCCCTGCCGTCGAGTAGACAAAAAAGCGGCTGGCATCCGAAGATGCCAGCCGCTTTTCTTTGGACCCGCTGTTGGGCCTAGTGGCCGTTGCCGTTGGACCTCGATATAAAGTCCAGCTGCTCGAACTGGCCGTTGGCTATCGGGTCCGGGTCCAGCCCCAGCCACCTGTCGGCGATGGTTGAGTATGTGCCGCGGAAGTCGTTGTTGAAGCGGAGGTCGCCCTCTACCTGGTCCTTCTCTCGCAGCGACGGGTACGCTCCATAGAACCCGCCGTCGACCTGGCTTCCGAGCACGAAGGAGACGCCGCCTGAGCCGTGGTCGGTCCCCGCGGAGTTGTCCTTGATTCGGCGACCGAACTCGGTGAAGACGAGGACGATGGCGTCGTCCTCCATATCGTGCTCCTTGAGGTCGTCCATGAAGTCGCCGATGGCATTGGAGACGTCGGTCCAGAGCGTGGCGTGTGCGTCGAGCTGTGCGGCGTGGGTATCGAAGCTGCCGTGCTGGGCATAGTAGATGCGTGTGCCGAGATCGGCGGTCATGACCTGCGCGACGCTCTTAAGGCTCTGGGCGACCGGGCTATCGGCATACTCGACCGTGGACGAGTATCGCTCCGGCGCGGTCCTCAGGATGTCCGCTCCTTTGAGGGCGTCGGTGCCGGTCTGGCCGAGGAACTGCCCAACGGCGTCCTTGCCCTCGCCGGTGCCGTATATCTGGGTGAAAGCCTCCAGGGCCAGCTTCCGGGAGTGCTCGTCCTGGATGTCGGGCAGCAGCCCGTAGGTCTCGAGATTGCCGACCGAGGCGACGGGGACACCCTTGCACGACAGGGCCCTCGGTAGCCCCCGACCGAAGTTGACGGCGGTGAGGACGTTGTCGGCATTGGGGTCCATCTCCCTGATGGCCCGTCCCAGCCAACCCGACTCGCCGATGCCCTCGGGCTGTGCCGTGTGCCAGACATCCATCGAGCGGAAGTGGGACCGGTTGGGGTTCGGGTAGCCGATGCCGTTGATCACGGCGACCTTGCCCTCGTCCCAAAGGCTCTTGATGGGTGCCATGCTGGGATTGAAGCCGAACTCGTCGTTCAGCTTCAGCACTTTGTCCTGCTCGATTCTGACCTCCGGACGGTAGTCGTAATACAGCTCGTTGTTGTAGGGCACGACCGTATTGAGGGCGTCGTTGCCGCCTGAGAGCTGCAACACCACTAGCGATCTGTCCGACTTGGCAGATGTCATCACTCTTCTCCTTCAAACTACGCCGAACCGGGCGTACATCGCCTACCCGCGTTTTGGTGCGGTTGCACCAAATTCTACGTCCCGAATCCGGGTTTGTCAATGGCCGAGTCCACCGACGTAACCGGACCTGCCAGGGGATGCTACGGCTCCCGCTGATAGACCTGGACGCGGTGGCGGTTGGTCTCCGTTACGTAGAGCCTGCCCGCGCCGTCCAGTTTGACCGACGCGGGTCCCCAGAAGAGCTTTTCGATGTGGGACGACTCCTCGTGGGGTCCTGGATGAAGAGGTCTAAGTCCTTTTCGAGGTTGGAGCGTGACCTGGCCTCGGCCTCCTCCGTGTTGGCGCTCATGAAGTCCTCGGCCCACTTGGACAGGTCCGATTCGCCTCTCAGGCTGACGGCGAACCCGCCGTCGGGGTCGAGCACCTGCACACGCTCGTTGCCCCAGTCGGCTACGTACATGAAGCCCTTGCCGTCGACGGCGACGCTGGATGGCCTGTGGAACTGCCCGTCGCCGTGGCCGGGAGTCCCGTACCTGGCGATGAACTCCCCGCCTGGCGAGAACCTCTGCACGCGGTCGTTGCGCCAGTCGGCGACGTAGACGTCCCTGTCGGGGGCCACGGTCAGGCCCCAGGGCAGGTTGAACTGTCCCTCGCCAGACCCCTCCGAGCCGAAGGCCAGCAGGAACCGGCCACCGGCGGTGAACTTCTGCACGCGGTGGTTGATGTGGTCGGCCACGTAGAGGTTGTCGTCGGCGTCGAAGGCCAGGCCCGATGGACCGTCCAGCTCGCCCGGCTCAGCGCCGTGCTTGCCCCACCTGGCCACGAACCGCCTGGACGAATCGAAGATACTGATCGTGTGGGTGTAGTCGTCGGCGATAAAGAAACGGCCTTGGCTGTCGATGGCGATGGCGGATGGCCATATCAGGCCCCCTTCGTCCTCACCGAACCTGGCGAAGGATCCCAGGTACTCGCTATCGGGGTCGCTGACCGTCACGCGGATGCTTCGAGGGTCGCCGTCTAGGCCCCGGCTGAGCACGCCGAGTTGCCATCAGCGTCGATGGCGGAGTCGCAGGGATAGTAGTATCCGCGGCCCTCCATGGTAGAGAGGCCCACTGTGTGGCTGTATTTCAGGAAGGCTGTTTCTTGTCGCGTGTCTTTAGTTGTCATCGTCTTCGGACCTCGACTCGCCGTGTCTCCGCGGAGGGAGCCCCACCCCAGGTTGGGTCCCTCCCAACCCGCCCCGGATGGGTGAACACAATGAAACACTCCTGTCCGTATTGTCAGCGGGAATTACAGTGCGCACCACGACCTCTTCTCGTTGACACGTGATGTCTTCCATCAGCAACTGCATGAGCTCCTGGCGTTCCGCGAAAGGCAAGCGATCCAGCCCCCTCGCGACTTTACCTGCAAACTCGATCGCGTTGGCTTCCTGCTCTTCCGAGAGCTCTAGCCGGGAAAGCCGCCCATCCAACTCATCAGCACGACTCTCGAGACTTTCCCGTTCTTCGTTCAACGTGTCCATCCACTCACGCACCTTTTCGTCAGGGATGAGTCCTTTGGCGTAGCCCTCAATCAGCTTGTCCTGCTCACGAGGCATGTCTCGCAGACGTCCCCTTACGATTTTCAACTCCCCCTCGCTGTCTGTGCGGGTGGGCGAGCCCTCCGCTCGTCTCCTGTGCAGTTCATCGCGAAGGTGTTGGGGGTCTCTCAAAAGGCGCGTGACAGCCTCCCATACGGCCTTATCCAGTCGATCTGCCCGCACAAGCCCGTTGAGGCATCTCTTCGTCCCTGTCTTGCTCTGGGACGTCCGGCCACACCGGTAGTACGCATGGCCCGGACGCGACCAGCCTGCCATGTGCCGACCGCATCCGCCGCACAACACCAGTCCGCGCAACAGGTATTCCCTTCGGCAGTTACGGGTCGCAAGAAGCTTATTTCTCTGTAGCTGGTGCTGCACAGAATAGAAGCTGACGAAGGCCGCGATAGCCGCCTCGAGGTCGGCGGGCAACTCATAGGCCGCCCAAACGGTCTACAAAGCTAGAACAGATGCCTACCCCCCCGCGCCATCTC
>CAZGRI010000056.1:0-12158 GCA_964528205.1 uncultured Dehalococcoidia bacterium
ACAAGAATGAGGCGAAGCTCGATGTCGATGGGCGTGGGAGTTGGGATGCTGGTCGCCATCCTGGCGGTGGCCGTATGGGCCTCCTGCGCCACGGACGCGCCGGCGGGTGTTCCGGATGGCACGAAGCCGATCGCCGAGTACTTCAACGGAGACCGGGACCTCGATGTCGGCTCCTGCCCTGGAGCGCCTGCACCTCTCGACGTCAACGGCGCGGTTGCCGTAAAGCTTTACCGGGGTCCTGGAGTGACCGACGCCGACCTGGTCAAGACCACCTCGCGGATCGATCGTTTCTTTAGCCGCTATGGGATTAGCTTCAGCGTCACATCTCCGCCGAGCCAAGTCTGGGACCGGACCATCATCGGTGGCTCTGTCACCGAGATGGAAGAGGCCCTGGCCGAGGCGGACGTGGACGCAAGCTCCATTGAGGGGCGTCTCATCTCTGCGGGGATCGTATACGACGACCTGAGGGCGTTCCTGGCAATGCACGCGCTCCCTGGCCGTCCGTGGATCAATATCGTTCTTCTCGACGACATAGCACGCGTCGACTCGGTTGCGCTGTCCATCGTGGGCGACTTGGCGGGCCTGGCATTCTCGCCAGGGCTGGTCCAGACGGCAAAGGACAGAGAGCCGATCCTCGTCGACGTCCTCGGCATCGACGGAGATTTCACTCCAACAGTGTTTCTGTCGGTCAGCCGGCTCAGGAGAATGCTGGACCCGGAAGCGACGGCGGTCGTCGCGCACGACGTCGCCCACGCCATGGGACTGAGTCACGATCCGCGGACCTGGAACCTCATGTACGAAGGCCTTATCTCATGTCTTCCCGGCTTGGCGCCCGACCAGGTTGAGCAGATCAAGAGCAGCCGGGCCGTCGATACGAATCGGATGGAGTTTTGAGGAGAAGGCATTCACAGGGGATTGGGGGGACATCGACCCAGGTGGTCGTGCCGACCGACCGGGACCCGTGGGGGTTTGAGGGGGAGCGAACCCCTCCGATCTCTGGACCGTGGGCGGCTAGCGGACGACGGTGGCGGACCGACCGTCCTCTCAAATACCAGGAGCGGCTCCGAGACCGCAGCCATACCAGTGCTGGAACTTTCACTATGGGGAGGGGTTATTATGGTACCTAGCGAGAAGCCCGTGTACCACAGTTTGATGCGCTTCGTACACGAAGTCGGAGTGCCTGTGGTCCTGAGGGACCCCTGGGGGGATACTGGTTGGGACGGCCTCATGGCTGATGCTGCGGCAAGGACTCTCATCTTGGGCATTGAGCTAGCTCTCGTTGACCCTGACAACGCCGCGAGGCTAGCAGACGCCTGTTTCGACAACAGGCTCTCGACCCTATGTGCTCGGATCGTCTTCTCAGAGGTTCTTGGCGAAGAATACTCGGGCAAAAAGTACTCCAAGGCAGCGGTCTGAGGGGAACGGACTGGGGGCGCCATGGGCTTCACCTTCCCCTTGGGATACGCTGACGAAGTCGACGCTGCGACGGAGTACGGCATCCGCTGGCCGCCGACCGCTTGCCTTGGACCTGATAATCTCATGTAGGAGGCCGTACCTCCTGTCTTCCCGGTCTGGCGTCCGACCAGGTTGAGCAGATCAAGACCAGCAGGGCCGTTCGATACGATCGGATGGAGTAATGAGGAGAAGGCATGCATATCCCATCCGTAGCCCTTTTGTTTGTCCTGGCGCTGCTACTTGCGGGCTGCTCATCAGAGCCCGAAGAGCAGCCTGAGACCCCTCTGGGGCAATGGGAGACCCTGCGCTCCACCGACCACTGGTGGATGTCCGTGTTGGCATTCGCCGGAGACGACCGGTGGATCGTCGGTGGGACACCCGACAGAGGTGAGATCCTTCACTACGACGGATCGGATTTCGAGGTTATCGATCCCGGAGTGGACGTACAGCTGCTTAACTGGATCCACGGGTTCGGGACCGATGAGTTCATCATCGTGGGCAACGGCGGCGCCGCTCTGCGAGGAGATGGTAGGGCGTGGCGGCAGGTTGACGTGCCGACCGACCAGGACCTGTGGGGTGTTTGGGGAGCGAACGCCTCCGACGTCTGGGCCGTGGGCGGCAACGCGGACGAGAGTGGCGTGCCCACCGTCCTCCGAGATACCGGGGGCGGCTTCGAGGCCGTGGCGATTCCGGTGCTGGAAAGACCGGACGTCAAGGCATTCTTCAAGGTCTGGGGCAGCGGTGCGGACGATGTGTACATAGTTGGACAGAACGGAGCGGTCCTCCACTGGAACGGCGATATCCTGGAGGAGCTGCACGTGGGCGTCAGCGAGGACCTCATCACCGTCTGGGGTACCGGCCCCGACCGCGTAGTAATGGTGGGAGGACGCAAGAACGGGGTGATCGCGCTGTGGAACGGCAATGAGTGGCGGTCACCTGAGATTGGGAACTTCCCAGGGCTGAACGGCGTGTGGCTGCGAGGCGACATCGTTCACGTCGTTGGCAATTCCGGGGCGGCCGGGATCGTCGGTTTCACTACGGGCGAGGCCACACGCGTGTGGATCGACACGCCTGTCTACCTACACGCGATAAGCGGCTCGCCGGACGGCACCCTGACCGCCGTCGGCGGGAATTTCTTCACCGGCGAGAAGGGCCCCTTCGACGGGGACATACTGACGCGACCGCTGTGGAGTTGGGAGTAGCCACCCCGCACGCGGGGCTTCACAAATTAGGGTCCGCGACCGCTTAGGGCGTCGCGCGCAACTGAGAAGAAGAAGTGGCCGGCCAGCGGGAAGGGTCCTCTGGTTCCTCGCTAGAAACCCACCTACCAGACTTGATACAGCCTCATACACGAAGTCGGCGGTCCTGCGGTTCTACTGGACGCCTGGGGACGCTGATAGATCGGGCTGAGGTTCCACCCCCTCTGCAGAGCCCCTCATCTCGGGCATCGAGCTGTGCTCATTGACCCCAGAGTTCAGACCAGATTTGGGGCCCGGTTACAGCTCTTGTCCGAGTTCCCATTTTCGCCCCTACCTGCCTGTGCCTCTTCTTGACACATATAATACTATTGTCACATGACTACTAGTACAATTAGCGATTGGGTTATTCTCAATCCTGCTGACGCTTCTCCTATCCACAGCCAGATAGAGATGCACGTGAAGCTTGCGATAGCCCGCGGGCGGCTGGAGGCGGGTGGCAGGCTGCCCACTATCCGCTCGATGGCCCGGACACTCGACGTGCACTCCAACACCGTTGCCCGCGCGTACGCATCTCTGGTCAAGGATGGTGTCCTTGTTGCGAGACCCGGAAGAGGAACCTTTGTAAGTCCGGGGATGGAGGGCTCGGTCTTGCTTTCTGAGCAAGACTCCCACCTGAACGCCATCATATCCTCCGCGCTGGTGGAAGCCCTGAGCCTCGGCTACCAGCCGGAGCAGGTCGAGGCCAGCTTCGCGCTTCGTCTGGCCCGCCTGCGCCAGGAGGCCCGGCGGTGGGATGTCCCCATACCAGCGGAGAGAAAAGCCGGCTCCGAGTTCATGCTGACCGGAAGCCACGATATCGCGGTCGAGCTCCTAACGCAGCACCTCAAGAGACACTCGGAATTCGAGATCACTTCGAGCTATACCGGCAGTCTGGGAGGGCTGATGGCACTGGCACGAGGCGAGGCCCACGTGGCCGGGTGTCACCTCCTGGACGAGGAGTCAGGAGAGTACAACCTACCTTTCGTCAAGAGGTTGATGGTTGGAGTGCCCACCGTTGTCGTCACCCTGGTAGAGCGCACCCAGGGCCTGATTGTACCTACAGGCAATCCCAAAGGCGTCGGAGAGCTCGCGGATGTGATTCAGCTTGGACTGAGGTTCATCAACCGGCAGAAGGGCTCGGGCACAAGAGTGCTTCTGGACTTCCTTCTGAAGGCCCTGGGGACCGGACACGATGTGCTCAATCGGCACGAGACCGACGTCGATACACATCTGGCGGTAGCCGAGGCGGTGGCTTCCGGACGTGCGGATGCCGGCCTCGGAATACTGGCCGCTGCCCGGGCATTCGACCTGGATTTCGTTCCGGTGCGGAAGGAGCGCTACGATCTGGTCATGACCAGGAGCAGCCAGGGCTGGCCGCAGGTCAAAGCGCTACGAAACGTGCTGGACGACGAGGAGTTCAAAGCCGCCGTGCATGAACTGGGAGGTTACGACACGACACGAACCGGATCGGTCCTGGCCGAAGTGGATGCTTAGCGGGGACGAAATGTGAACATGAGCCAGCGATCGGTCCCAATATTGCTGGTGCTCGTAGCATTCGCAGCGCTTTCCTGCTCGTCCGACTCGGGGCCGGATAACCCGGAGGTGATACTGGCGACCACGACCAGCATCTACGACTCCGGGCTTCTGGATGTGCTTATCCCGGACTTTGAAGAGGAGATCCGGTATCAGATCAAGCCGATCGCCGTGGGTACCGGAAGAGCCCTTGCCATGGGAGAGAGAGGTGAGGCCGACGTGCTACTGGCACACGCTCCTTCGGCAGAGAAGTTGCTTCTTGATAGCGGGGTGGTTGTGAGCCGTACACTTGTGATGCACAACTTCTTCGCCATTGTCGGCCCGGAATCAGACCTGGCCGGAATCAAAGGCATGAGTTCGGCTGTTGAAGCGCTCCACCAAATCGCTGACCGGGAATCCCTATTCATATCACGCGGGGACGATTCGGGCACCCATAAGATGGAGATATCTCTTTGGGCCGAGGCGGGCGTCGAACCTTCCGGCGCCTGGTACCAGGAGGCCGGCCAGGCGATGGGTGCAACACTTGCAATCGCCTCGGAGAAGTCCGGCTACACCCTCACAGATCGGGGCACTTACCTGTCTCTAAGAAAGAACCTTCAACTCGATCCCATGGTGGATACCGATTCCGCGTTGCTAAACGTCTATTCGGTCCTGCTGGTTAACGCCGACAAGTATCCAAAGGTCAACAAAGACGGAGCTGAGGCTTTCGCCGACTTCCTTGTTGCTCCCGGTACACAGGACCGGATCGGCGAGTTCGGCGTGGACAAGTTCGGCGAGTCGCTGTTTATTCCGGACGCCGGAAAGAACGAGGATCAGCTAGCGAGGTAGGATGGACCTCGTATGGGACGGAATCGGCCAGGCGTTCTGGCTGATAGTTCACCGGGACCCCGAGGTAACAGAGGTATTCCTCCTGACCCTCCGGATCTCCGGTTCCGCCACGCTCATCAGCATGTGCATTGGCGTGCCGTTAGGCTCCATGCTCGGCATATGGCGGTTCTCAGGCCGTGGACTGGTCAGCAGCTTCGTCAATACGGGAATGGGGCTGCCTCCGGTGGTGGTTGGCCTCGCCGTCACCGTCATGCTCTGGCGCAGCGGTCCACTGGGTGAATTGGGGATTCTGTACACACCGTGGGCCATGGTTCTCGCCCAGGTTGTCATAGCCCTGCCCATTGTCACCGGCGTCAGCATGGCGGCAATGGCCCAGGTCGATCCCCGGCTACGGCTCCAGATGTACGGCCTCGGAGCATCCCGAATACAGGCCTTCTGGGCGCAGGTACAGGAGGCGAGGCTACCACTCCTCACAGCCGTCATGGCCGGGTTCGGGGGGGTTATCTCTGAGGTAGGGGCCGTGATGATGGTCGGCGGCAATATCAAGGGCGAGACCCGCGTACTGACCACCGCCACGGTACTGGCGGCCAACCGCGGTGAGTTCGGCTTAGCAATTGCCCTGGGCATTATTCTCCTATTCCTGGCATTTTCCGTTAACCTGGTCCTCACCATCATCCAGCAGCGAGGTAGACTCCAGTGACGGCGCCGGCAGCGGAACTGCGGGATGTCCAGGTGATCTATCAGGGCCGCACGGTTCTCGACTTACCCGATTTCTCCGTGGAGGCGGGCGAAACCCTCGCTGTGATCGGGCCCAATGGCTCGGGCAAGAGCACGATGCTCCGGCAGCTCGCTCTTCTGGAGCGGCCCTCTCAAGGACGGGTCTTGCACAACGGAGAGGTGATCGCCAACGGAGGGGAAGCGCTACGACGCAGGCGGCGGCTCGCTCTGGTGATGCAACAGCCGCTCCTGAGGAACGTCTCCACCTGGGAGAATGTGGCGACGGGTCTCCGGTTCCGCCACGTCTCTAGGGAACACATAAGGCGGCAGGTCGATCACTGGCTGGAGAGGTTGGGAATCGCTCGGCTATCGAAGCACAACGCGAGGCTGCTCTCAGCAGGTGAAGCTCAACGTGCAAGTCTAGCGCGGGCGCTGGTCCTGGAGCCGGACATCCTTTTGATGGACGAGCCTTTTGCGGCGCTGGACCCACCCACGCGGCAGTCTCTAATGGACGACCTCCGGGATATCCTGACTGACGTACATACGACGACCGTGTTCGTCACCCACAATCGTGTTGAGGCCCAGGCGCTGGGAGACAGGCTTGCCGTCTTGATCGACGGTCAGCTCCGTCAAGTGGGCAGTCCCGACGAGGTCTTCGCCCGGCCGGAAAGCGAGGAGGTTGCCGCCTTTGTGGGGGTTGAGAACATTCTGACCGGGAGGGTTTCGGGTCTCTCCGACGGCTTGTCAGTTGTATCTGTGGGCAAGGGCAGGGTCACCGTGGTCGGCGTGTATGAGGAGGGCGAGGAGCTGGTGATAGGCATACGCCCCGAGGCCGTGGTCCTCGAGCCGATATCGAGGCAGGAGGCCCTCACAAGTGCGCTGAACCGGCTGGTGGGCCCGATCGTCCGCGTCGTGCCCCAAGGGATCCTGGCGCGAGTGGAAGTGGACTGCGGTTTTCCCCTGGTCACCCTGGTCACCAGAGAGTCAATGGTCAACCTCGGGCTATCAAAGGGCATAGAGGTGCTAGCTGCGTTCAAGGCGACGGGCATTAACGTCATTCGGCGGAGCCGCGATCCGAGGACGACTCCAGGAAACCGGACTGTAACGTTCGCGTAACGTCTATCTGCTTGGATGTTGGTCGGGTCCCTCAGACACGGCTTGTGCGCTCCGAGAATAGCAAGTGGAGGTCCTCATGGTTGAAGGTATCGTCGGCAAGATTCTAAGGGTAAACCTTTCCACCCGTGTGGTTTCGATAGATGAGCCCGAAGAGAGCTTCTACCGAAAATATCTTGGAGGAGCAGGGTTTGTGGCCTACTACCTTCTTAAGGAGGTGCAGCCGGGCATCGACCCTCTGTCGCCAGACAACAAGCTCATCTTCGCCCTGGGTCCGGTAACCGGGACTGCCATGCCCGGCGGATCGCGGGCGTGTATCGGTGCTAAGTCACCCCTCTCAGGGGGCATCGGCAAAAGTGAGGTGGGCGGGTTCTGGCCCTACGAGCTTAAGCGTGCAGGGTACGATGCTCTCGTAGTGGAAGGGAAAGCGGAATCCCCGGTCTACATATGGATCCACAATGACAAAGTGGAGATCAGGGATGCGTCCTCCCACTGGGGCAAGAACATCATGGAAGCCCATGATGCCATAGAGGCGGAAACCGGGGAACGCCTGGTTCGAACGGCAATGATCGGTCCCGGAGGGGAAAATCAGGCAGCCATCGCGTGTGTCATCACCGACTTGAGGAATGCGGCCGGGAGAGGTGGGATGGGGGCAGTGATGGGCTCAAAGAACCTGAAGGCGGTCGCCGTCAAGGGTAATCAGACCCCCAAGGCCGCCGACCGGACAAAGTTCCTTGAGCTGGCCAGGTGGATGAACAACAACTACATGGACGTCGGAGGGCAAGGCTTTCACGATTTTGGCACGGGCGAGCACGCCATGATGGTCAGTGGAAACGAGGTTGGCAACCTGCCGGTCCGCAACTGGAGTGATGGATACTTCGAAGAGGTGGACAAGATCACGGCGACCGTCGTAAAGGACACAATACGAGTGGGCATGGACGCCTGTCCATCCTGCCAGGTGCGCTGCAAGAAGGTCGTGGAGCTGGAGAACGAGAGGTTCAAGGTGGACCGCAGAGGTGGAGGGCCAGAGTACGAAACCCTGGCCAGCTTCGGGTCCTTCTGTGGAATTGATGACCTGGCCGCCATCAGCAAGGCCAACGAGATGTGCAACTTCTACTCTCTGGATACCATCTCAGCCGGGGCCACCATTGCCTTCGCGATGGAGTGCTTCGAAAAGGAGATCCTCAGCTTCAAAGATACCGGCGGAATCGATCTGAGATTCGGCAATGCGGACGCGATGCTGGAGGTCCTCGAGCTGATGGCCAGGCGAGAGGGAATCGGCGATCTTCTAGCCGACGGGACTCGCAAGGCCGCGGAGCGAATTGGAAGAGGCGCCGACGAGTTCGCCATGCAAGTCAAAGGCGTCGAGTTGGGGATGCACGAGCCCCGATTCAAGCAAGGGCTTGGTGTCGGCTACGCTGTCAACGCCATAGGCGGCGATCACATGTCCACGATCCACGATCCAATGTTGTCGCAGGAGGGGCCCCCAATGGACAAGGCCCGCAGCCTCGGCGTTCCAGACCCGCTCAGAGTGGATGACCTGAGCCCGGCAAAGGTGTCGGCCATCAGGCTTCATCACCTGTGGCGGACGTTCGGCGATTCGGGAGTCATCTGCAGCTTTGTGCCGTGGACCTTCAACCAGCAGGTCGAGATGATGCGACACCTGACAGGTTGGGACTACACGACTGCTGAGGCGTTGAGGCTTGGAGAGCGGGTTGTGACCATGCACCGGGCCTATAACCTGAGAGAAGGGCTTTCGGTCGCTGACGACACACTGCCGAAGCGCTTCTTCAAGCCTACCCCCAGAGGTGGTCTGAAAGACACGCCCATCGACCCGGCTGCTTTCGAACAGGCGGTAGAGACCTTCTATGAGCTCATGGGGTGGGACGCCGGCACGGGTACCCCTACCACAAGGACGCTCGCCGCCCTCGGTATCGAGTGGGTTGACGATGAGCTGGCCTCTGTCAAGGCGACCGCGGCGTGAGTAAGGCCAAGAGGTCAGCCATGCGCGTAGTGGTAGAACTCTTGGGTAATCTCAGAGAGCTTGCCAAAAACCACGACAAGAGGATTGAGATGGAAGTGGCGGAAGGCACTACGGTTGGCGAGCTGCTCTCCCAGCTCGGCGTCACCCGGAACATGGCATGGAATGCAGCCGTGAACGGCAAATTGACCTATGCGGATGATCGCCTGTCCGACGACTCTGTGTTGACCGTATTCCCTCCAATTGCAGGAGGCTAGCGAGCAGAAAAGACCGGAGTAACGAAGTCAATCCTCGTTATACGCTATGGAGGGGACATCGGGGCCGAGGTGTGAGATCGGTCGCGAGGGCCGCGTCTCCTGCAGGGCACCCCCCTAGCCCTCGCCCTTCCCAGGCTTCACTTCCCCGCCTGACGCGTTCTCGGGCGACCTCTTGGGAACCAATTGATAGCGGATCTCCCAAGCCTCGTTCTCGTTGAGGATGCCTAGCATAGCCTCCAGCTGTTCGCGGCTCCATCGCACCCGCCGGAAACTGGTGGCGTGGAGGCACAATCGGGTCTCCCGGTCGAGGTCTCCCAGGGTGGCACGGTCCAGATTGGCACCTTCGAGAACCGTCTGGTGGAAGTTGACGCCCTCGAGGTCGGCATCGCGAAGGTCAGTGCCAGAGAGGTCGGCGAAGCGAAAGTTCGTGTTGGTACAGTCGGCGCCGCGAAGGCATGCGTTTCTTAGCGTGACGCCCGCCAACGGCAGGCCCGCGAGATCGCATCCTGCCAGGTCGGCACCCGACAGGTCCATCTCTGCTCTAGGGTCCTCCTCGCGGATGCGCTGGAACTCCGTCTTGTCGCTTCGCAGTATGGCCGTGAGGTCGCTCTTCTGCAAGGCACTCCTCCTTACTACTGCACTACTGCGAATTCTCGCACTTATCCCTGACGATCTACAACTCCCCCGTCTCCACAAAGCTACAAAACAAGGCCTCAGCGATTGTCCGCAGAGGCTGCTTCGTACCTAGCGGGCCGTTAGAGGTCAAAAGGTAAGGCCCTCGCCTCCATCATAATAGTCCCTGTGATCATTCTCCCTGTCGGCAAGCCTACCCCCCAGTCGTCCTCACCCTCGGCCTGATGCCGCCACGGAGCGCGAGGCGCCTGTAACATGACTGTAACGGGCGGGTGATATGTGAGTCGCAGTCGCGAGTGGCGTATGCCATCGCCCAGAAGGGGGTAGGAGTAATGAACACGCCCAGGACGCAAAGAATCCTCAGGTCGCTGCTGCTTATCCTCGTGTTTTCGCTGATTCGCGATCGGCACCCAGTCCAGGGCGGCGGCGGACGAGGTGGTGCTCAATCCAGGCTACATCGACGGGACATTCAGATGGGGCGCCGAACCCATAGTCCGTCTATACGTGCGCGCATATTCGGGTGACTTCGCCGCGGAGCAGTACGTCTATCCCAATAACGCGACTTCAACGGACTATCACCTGGAGCCCAACGTCCCCGCGGGAACTACCCTCGACTACAACCTCGATGGCCACGTTTACCTCAACAACCGGGTGGATCCCTGGGGCAACAACAGGTGGTATGACCTGGCATACTACAGGGGCCCCCAAGGGGTGCCGGTGAGCGAGTTCGCCACTTCCATCGCGGACATAATCGTAGAGCCCGGCTGCATCGAGGGCACGATCACGGTCAATGGCGGGGAGCTGTACTACGGGTACATCTACGCCTACCGGAACTCCGCCGACGGGTACACCTACTCCCGGCATTTCGTGGACTCATCGGGCAATATCCGTCTGCCCGTGGTGCCCAACGAGCAGATCAACGTCTATGGACATGTTTATCTCGTCGGGAGTGATACCCGGGTCAACATACCGAGTGCGTCCACGGTACCCAGCACACAGACGTATGTGGATGTCGCCGCCGGCCAGACGGTGAACGTCGGCTGGGAGATAAACGTCCCCGACGGTGTCATCGCGGGGGATGTCACGTTCAACGGCCCCGTGGACGTGACTCGCCACACTGTCTTAGCGTACGGTCCTTCGTACGGCGTCGATCATGTTTATGAGAACGGGCCATATGCCATCGAGGAGCTGGAGCCAGGCACCTACTGGCAGCAGGCCTACACGTACATGCGTGGCTACCAAGATTATCTCTACCACCCCTATAGCAGCTTCTCCCCGGCCTATAACCCCGTACAGGTCAACCAGGGGGCTACCACCACCACGGACATAGCCTCCGACCAGGCATTCATCGACGGCAATCTCAGTTTCACCGGAACGCACACGATCGAGGAAGCTTACTACGCCTATCTTTACGCATACGGCGTCTACCCTACGAACGCCTATGGGAGTCAAATCCAGCACAGGGTGAACATAGCGACGGGAGATGTCAACGCCGTGGTCACCGAGGGTTCCTGGAGACCCTACGTCATCAGAATCTACTGGTACAACACCATCCCCGCAGAATACCTGTACACCCGCACGGACCTCTATGACTACACGACTGCCTACGAGCCCATCGCGGTCGCAGGGGGGGGCACCGCGACCCGAAACCTGGCCTATAAGACCGGCAGTGTCACGGCAACCTTCCGGGTCGAAGGCGGCGGCCTCCTGAGCAACCCCAGGCTTGTGGGGTGGTGTCACGAGTACGACGAGTTGGACCAGCTCCTGTGGAGCTACTATGTCGACTCTTGGAACTACGCCCAGGTGAACGTAGAGGTGGGCACGGTGACATTTGTCGGCCTGGATGGCACATGCGACATCGCGGCTGAGGCAGAGGTGGGCGGGTCCCGTACTATCTTTGGCCGGCCCACCATAGAGGTCATCGCCGGCGCACAGCAGGGCGTGGACATCGGCGGGCCCAGCCTCTCAGTGGAGTTCCCGGAGCCCGACTACATCAGCGAGACCAGCACCATCACCGTTACGGGCACCGCCAGCGATGACGTGCAGGTGTCCAGCGTGACGGTAAACGGCATCACGGCGGCGCTGACCTCCACCAACAACCCCGACGATCCCAACGAGGTATCCTTCAGCGTCGACATCGTGCTGGCGTCCAAGGGACCCAACGAGGTCGTGACCGTAGCCACCGACACTTCGGGTAAGACCGGTACCGACACACGCACGATCTACTGGGACGAATACCCGCCTCATTTGAGCTGGGCACCCGACGACGGCACGATAACCAGTGAGTCCGCGATCACAGTGGAGGGGAAGGCAACCAATGACGCCGGGGTTGCGTCCGTGACGGTGAACGGCGTGGAGGTGGCCCTCACGTCTACCGGCAATCCGAACGATCCCTTGGAGGTT
>CAZGRI010000057.1:0-11983 GCA_964528205.1 uncultured Dehalococcoidia bacterium
CGGGCGCAGTCCTAGACTTCCGCGCCTCCACCAGGGCGGGCAGGGCCGTGACATCCGCCAGCGTGAACGTTACGTCCACGGTGCCGTCGGCCTGTGCGCTGATCTGAACCGTCTCCGGGCCGCCGAGCGCCTGCGCAATGCCTTGAGACCCGGCGCCGATGCGACGGGGGAGACCGTCGACGCCGCTCCTTACCGCCGGCAATTCATCGATGCAATGGATGATGACCTCAACACCCCGAGGGCGTTGGCGTCACTGTTCGACCTGGCCAGAGAGATCAACCGGGGACGGGATGACACGGGCGACGTAGGTGCTGCCCAGGAAGTCCTGAGAGAGCTCGCCGGCATCCTCGGACTGTCTCTCGAAGAGCCGGCAGCCCGGTCCCACGATATCGCGCCCTTCGTCAGGCTACTGGTCGATTTGCGGTCAGAGCTCCGCGAGGCAAAGCAGTTCGCTCTTGCCGACAAAGTCCGAGACGAGCTGGCGGGTCTTGGCGTATCTCTGGAAGACGGGCCCGAGGGCACGATCTGGAGGCTCCACTCCGACTAGCGATGCGATCGACGGCGGGCCGTGTCGAAGAGTCCAACACGGGTGATTTCGTTCCCTGTTGATTCAGGAGAGGGGTTTCAAACCAGTCCTACACGAGGTCAACATGATAATAGTGACTACCGACACAATCGAGGGCAGGCAGATAGCCGAGATCTACGGGCTCGTGCGCGGCAGCACGGTGCGAGCGCGATTTATTGGCCGGGATATTATCGCCGGGCTGAGGAACATCGTCGGCGGCGAGATAACCGAGTATTCGAACCTGCTGTCACTCGCCCGCGACGAGGCCCTGGCGCGCATGACCGGTGAAGCGGAGGCGCTTGGGGCCGATGCGATAGTATGCGCTCGGTTCGTCACATCGGGCGTGATGGGCGGGGCATCGGAGATCCTCGCCTACGGCACGGCGGTCAAGCTGGCCTAGAACCGCCCTTTTCGCTCAACGCGACCTCCGTTCCAACTTTGGCGCCGATATGCTCGGCGGCGCTGCCTTCCCGCAACGCGATCTCCAGGTAGCCGTGGCTGCCGACCAGCGCCAGCGGCCCGGACGAGTCCCGATATGAGTGGCCTAGTCCCTCTATCCTGGTGCCCTGGACCTCGACGTACTCGACCGCGCCGAAGTCGGCAGGTCGTATGTTGCTGACCAGATTGCCGAACCGATCGACGTAGACCACCGTCCCACGGACCAGCGCACCGCGCCGTGCGGGTCGCGGGACCCAGAGTGTCACGACCTCGTACACGCGCGATCCCAGGTCGCCCGGCTTCACGCCAAGGGCCAGATGCCCCGCGACCGGGGCGAAGACGTCCCTCCCATGGAACGTGTCGCTGACCGGCTCCAGCCAAAACCGTGGTTCATCCAGGACGAAGGCTTGACATGCGGCCGGAACGGACGAGACGACGGGGTCGAATAGCCGCGGTGCGCCGGGCGCCACCGGCTCGCCAGGTTCGGAGGCCCGACCCTCGGAGTACCGCTCGAGCACATAGCCGAATAGACCGTTGTCCGGCCCTACGAAGGCGCCGTCCGGGGTTACGACAGCCAGAGGCCGCCTGTCGGACCCGACGCCCGGGTCGACAACCCCGATGTGAATTGCCTCGGGCGGGAAGTGTCGGGACGCGAACTCCAGGACGAAGGCCCCGTGAGCTACGTCGTGGGGCGGGACCTCATGCGAGATGTCGACCACAGTGGCCTGAGGACATAGGTCCAGCAGCGCGCCCTTCATGGCTGCTGTGTAACCATCCCGCGACCCGAAGTCGGTGGTCAGCGTAATCAGCGCGATGAGAGGCTCCCACGGTGCGCTTGTTGCCGGCTGGTCAGACCCTGGCGCTGATGATCGAGACTATGATGAATGTGAATACGAGGAAGATCGTGAACTGAAACAGGGTCTTCTCCAGCCCCCGTCTGGTCCGAAACGAGCTCTCCGCCGCTCCGAACAGCCCCGTTCCCTGTCCGCGGACCTGGGCCAGGATCACCACGACCAGCGTCACGGAGACCACGATCTGAATGAAGTTGAGAAACGAGTTTGTCATACGGCTTCCTATACTGGCGTCTGGTCTCCCACGAGAATTACCTCAATAAGACAGGCGCCCTATCCCCTTCCACCCACCCTCGAAAGTTTTTGTTACCGGGGGCGTCCTCCGTGCTTCCTAGTAAGGGCTGCCGGAGGGAAATCTTTTGAGATCGTTTCTATGTGCGACCGGCTATCTTTGTTCGGGGCCTCGTCCGACGTCCGCCCTGATAGATGTCCACGACCGCGCTTGCCAGCATTGCCGAATCGTGGCGGATGGGATGCTCGGGGTCGGTCAAACGTCTGAGTTCCAACATGGCGTCCCGAATCGGCCTACCGTCTTCAACCACTGCGTCTCCAAGGAACCTATCGTCGACATCCTGGGGGTCGTCGTTGGCCACGACGTAGTCGACCAATCCAGGGAAGGTGTGCCTTTGGAGCACATCGACGTGGTCCGCAACGGTGTAACCGTCGGTCTCCCCGTTTTCGGTGGCGACGTTGCAGACGTATAACTTCGTGGCCCGAGACTGTGCAATTGCCCTGGAGATGCCACCAACAAGCAGGTTAGGCAGGATGCTGGTATAGAGGCTCCCCGGGCCGATGACGATCATCTCGGCCTCCTGTATAGCCTCGTCCGCCAGGGGATAGGACTCCGCGTCCTCCGGGTCCAGAAAGAGTCTGTCGATCTGGCCTCCTTTTTTCGTGATTGCCGACTCGCCCTTAACGACTGTGCCGTCCTTGAAGCTGGCCGACAGCCTCAGGTTCGCGACGGTAGCCGGGACGATTCTGCCGTGCACGGCTAGCACACGGCTGGACTCATAGAGCGCCCGCTCGAAGCTCTCAGTCACCTCGGTCATTGCCACTATGAACAGGTTGCCGAAGCTGTGCCCTTTGAGCCCATTACCCTGGTCGAACCGGTACTGGAACAGGTCCGTCAGCAGAGTCTCAGTGTCCGACATCGCTACCAGGCAGTTGCGGAAGTCTCCCGGCGGGATCACTCCCAGCTCTTTGCGCAGACGCCCAGAGCTACCGCCGTCGTCGGCAACCGTTATGACGGCGGTCAGATTGGTCGTATAGGTCTTCAGGCCTCGAAGCAGCACGGATAGGCCGGTGCCGCCTCCTATGGCGACTATTCTTGGGCCACGACCCAGCGACCGCCGGGTATAGATCGTGTCTGCCAAACTTTCTATGGTCGCCGACTCGAACACGATCGGCCCGATGGAGCGATACAGCCCGTATAGCGCGACCATGATAGTTCCGATTCCCACCACCAGCAGGAGCGCGCCCTCGAAGTTGGATGGCAGAAAGTCCGGGAATGTGACGGCGAACAGCTTTCTCAGTAGGAACGCGAGCCCGATCGAGCAGATGGCGATACCGAGGGCGCCCACCAGGAGCCAACGTTTCAATCCGACGCCCGGATAAAGGAGCCTCATGAGTCGCGTCCACTTCGAATCGACGCGTCCCGAACTCCTGTTCCCGTTGCCGCTGTCTGTCGGCATCTCCTACCTCAGTGAGGCTAGCTTATCTTCCAAGAGGTCGGCCACGACCTTGGGGTTGGCCTTGCCTCGCGTAATCTTCATGACCTGCCCTACAAGGTATCTCATCGCGGATTCTTTGCCGCCGAGATAGTCGGCGACCGGTTTCGGGTTGCCGCTGACCGCCTCCTCCACCGCCTGACTGACGGCGTCCGCGTCACTCACCTGCACCATGCCGGTCGCCTCGGCGATCTCACCGGCGGACCTGCCCGTCTCGAACATCTCCTCGAACACAGTCTTCGCCATGCTGCCGCTCAGCGTCCCGTCGTCGATGAGCGACAGTAGCTCTGCAATCTGGTTGGGCTTGACCGGAATATCGGCCAATTTGCTCCCGGTGGCGTTCAACAGTCGAGCCAGCTCTCCCAGGATCCAGTTGCTGGCCGACTTCGCCATCGGCGGTTGGTCCCCGTTGGCGGCGGCTGCGGCGACGAGAATCTGCTCGAAGTAGTCGGCCGTATCCTTCGACCCGGTCAAGAGGTCCGCGTCGTACTCGGGAAGAGCGTACTTCCTGACAAAACGTCTCCGCCTGTCCCGAGGCAGCTCCGGCAGCCTCTCCGCTATCTCCGAGACCCACCCGGGTTCGATGACGAGAGGGGGCAGATCGGGCTCGGGGAAGTACCGGTAATCGGACGCGTACTCCTTGCTCCTTTGGGACACGGTCAGCCCGCGCTCCTCGACCCAGCCGCGGGTCTCCTGGCTTATGCGCTCGCCTTCCTGGAGGGCCCGGGTCTGCCGCTCGATCTCATACCCGAGAGCCCCGTATACAGAACGGAAGCTGTTCATGTTCTTGACTTCGACCTTCGGCCCGTACTCCTCGGCGCCCCTGGGACGCAGGCTAATGTTGGCGTCGCAGCGAAAGCTGCCCTCCTCCATGTTGGCGGTGCTGACCTCTATGTAGCGCAGTATCGTACGCAGCCGCGTGAGATAGCTCCTGGCCTCCTCCGGGCTGCGGAGGTCGGGCTCTCCCACGATCTCCATGAGCGGAACACCGGCGCGGTTGATGTCCATGAGGCTGTACGCTTCGCCATGCGGCTCGCTCCGGTGCATTAGCTTGGCGACATCCTCCTCCAGATGGACTCTCGTGATCCCAACCTCTCTCTCACCCTCTCCGGACTCGACGATTAGGGACCCGCCGTCCGCAATGGGCAAGTCGTACTGGGAGATCTGGTAGCCCTTCATCAGGTCCGGGTACGGGTAGTTCTTGCGGTCGAACTTGGTCTGATGCGAGATCGTGCAGCCCAGGGCCAATCCGGTCATTATCACGAGCTCCACCGCCCGCTCATTGACGACAGGCAGAACACCCGGCATACCCATGCAGACGGGGCACACTATCGTGTTGGAGGGCGCATCCTGGTACGCGGCGCTGCAGGAGCAGAACATTTTGCTCTGCGTGAGCAACTGCGCGTGGACCTCGAGTCCTATTACCGCCTCGTACCCCATGTCTGACGTAAGCGCCTGTGTCAGCCTGTAAACAGTTGTGATCGCGATGGGCACCAGTATAGAGACGCCCAACGTTTTTGACAACCGCGACGGGGCGCATCGTTAGCGACGTTACCGTTCATCGGGCCAGGCGCCCTCACCGATCAGAGGCACGAACCGGCATGACGCCATTGTGCGGACGGAATAGCTCTCACCGGTCCTGGTCACCTTCATGAGCTCCTGTGAATCCCGCGACCCAACGGGTATCACCAGCCGACCTCCGCTCGTAAGCTGCTCTATCAGTCCCCGGGGAAGTTTCGGTGCGCCGGCGGCCACGATTATGGCATCGTAGGGGGCCTCCTCCGGCCAGCCTAGCTGCGGGCCCGCGTCGATCACGTCAACGCCTGCATACTCCATCTCGGCCAGCCGCCGCCGTGCCGCATCCGCGAGCGCGCTTATCCTCTCGACCGAGACCACCCGTTCGACTAGATGCGACAACACAGCCGCCTGGTAGCCGCTCCCCGTGCCGATCTCCAGCACCCTGTCGGACCGCCTCGGCTCAATGGCGCTGATCATCAAAGCCACCATGTAGGGCTGGGAGACGGTCTGGTCCTCGCCGATGGGCAGGGGGATGTCGTCGTAGGCCATGTGAGCGTAGGGCTCGGGGACGAAGGCCTCCCTGGGAACCGCCGACATAGCCTGCACGACCGCGGGATCGCCTACTTCCTCTCGCAGACGGTCCAGCAGACGTCGCTTTGCGTCCTGCAGCTCAGCACCCCCTGATCCGAACCAGCCGGTACCTGGCACTATTCGAGTTATACCATATCCGCACGAAAATGCCGTTACTCGGAGATTTCCCGGAGAGGCTTTCCTTCCGGTGCACCTCAGCCTCATAGACACGACTCCGCGTGCCGTTGACGCCCTCGAGAGCCCATGCTAACCTACAATCTGGTCCAGCCGGGCGCCTGTACAGTGCCGTCCGGCTCCTTGGGCTGGAGCGCCAATGCCGATCGGAGACCCGTAGAGCACATGGACGATACCGACCGGAAGCTGCTGAACGTTCTGCAGTCGTCTTTCCCCCTGACCGAAGAGCCCTTCCAGGACATCGGCCTGAAGGTCGGCGTGCCCGAGGGAGAGGCGATCGCCAGGGTCAGGGCCTTGAAAGAGACCAACGTAGTCAGGCAGATCGGCGCGATCTTCGACACCAGGCGCCTGGGATACAAGACGGTCCTGGTAGCGATGCGGTTTCCGCCGGACAGACTCGACGACGCCGCGCAGATTATCAACGAGCATCCGGGTGTCAGCCACAACTACGCTCGGAACGGGCCGTACAACCTCTGGTTCACGGTGGCGGTCCCTTCCAACGTGAGTCTTGAGGACACGGTCCAGGAGATGGCTGAGCGGACCGGGACCGACATGTTCCGGCTGATGCCAACGATCCGCTTCTTCAAGATCGGGGTCAACCTCGATATGGTGAAAGGGGAAGGTGGAGCCAAGGACTACTACAGCCCCGACGGGTTCAGCGGCGACAGCGACAGCTGGAAGCGGGTCGAGACATTGACCGAGTCCGAGATCGAGGCCGTCAGGGAGCTGCAGGAGGACCTGCCCCTGGAGCCTCGGCCCTTCACGCCCATGGCTAAACGTCTCGGCATCACCTTGCCCGCCTTGTTCGATCTGGCCGGCGAGTTCCAAAGGCGGGGGATCATGAGGCGGTTCAGCGCTGTCCTCCACCACCGGAAAGCAGGTTTCAAAGCCAACGCCATGGCCGTGTGGAGGGTGCCTACCGAGAGGGCCGTAGAGGTGGGGAATACGATGGCCCAGTCCCCCTGGGTCAGCCACTGCTATGAGCGCCCGACGTTCCCGGACTGGAAGTACACGCACTTCACCATGATCCACGCTACGTCCCGTGAGAAGTGCGAGGAGGTGGCCAGGGACATCTCCGACGCCACCGGCGTTGACGACTATATGCTCCTGTATAGCAGCCGGGAGTACAAGAAGACCAGGGTGAGGTATTTCGACCGGGAGAAGGCAACGACGAAGTGACAGTGTATTACCCGGCTTTCCTAGACGTGAACGGACGCAGGTGTGTGGTCATCGGCGGCGGCAACATCGGCCAGGAGAAGGTCGAGAAGCTGCTGGAGTGCGGCGCGGCAGTCGTCGTGATCAGCCCTGAGGTCAACGAGGGCGTCCGGCAGATGTCGAGCAACGGCAGAGTGACCTGGACACAGCGAGAGTACCAGCCGGGCGACCTGGAGGGTGCGTTCATCGCCATCGCCGCCACGGACGACAACGCAACGAACCGGGCCATCTCAACCGAGGCTGAGGAGCGAAACGTTCTGCTCAACGTGGTGGACGTCACCCACCTGTGCACGTTTATCGCCCCGTCCGTCGCCCGACGAGGCGACGTGACCATCGCGACCTCCACGGCCGGAGCAAGCCCCGCGCTGGCGCGCAAGTTCCGCGAGGAGCTGTCCCGCAGCCGTATCATCGAGTACGCTGACCTGGCCCCGATCCTCTCGGAGGCCCGGACCGAGCTCAAGCGAAGAGGCGTCACAGTGCATCCCGATCACTGGCAGGCGTGTATCAGCGAGGACATGCTCGATCTGGTGCAGGCGGGCCGCGTGGACGACGCGAGGCAGGCCCTGATGGCGAACCTGCTCAAGGACGGCGCGGGGACCTCCGAAGGCGCCTAGTGTCCCCGCCAAGGCGGGTCTCCATCGGGTCCAGGTCCAGCCCTCTCTCCATGGCCCAGACCGAGGAAGTGTTGGGGCCCCTACGTCAGCTTTCTCCGCACACCGAGTTCACCGCGGTCCCGATGACACCGCAGGGCGACCGTAACAAAGACGCTCCTCTGTTGAGCATGGACCGCGGCATGTTCACCAAGGACATCGAGGTCGCACTCCTGAACGGCGACGTCGATCTCGCGGTCCACAGCGCCAAAGACCTTCCGCCGGAGCTACCGGACGGCCTGGTAATAGGCGCCTTCGGACGGAGGAAGGACGCCCGCGATGCGCTGGTCGACAGGTGGGCCGCCCAGTTCGATGAGCTGCCGGCCGGGGCCCGCATCGGGACCAGCAGTCCCCGCAGAACCGCACAGCTCAGGACACTCCGGCCAGACGTACAGCTCGTGCCCATCAGGGGAAACGTAGGCACCAGACTCGAGAAGGCAAAGGGCACTGAGTACGACGGTGTCGTGGTGGCCGTCGCGGGCCTTGAGCGGCTGGAACGCCACCCCGAGATCAGCGAGTTCCTCGATGTCGAGCTGTGCACCCCTGAGGTGGGACAAGGGGCCCTGGCCATCGAGGCCCGCGAAAACGACACGGCTATCCTCGGAATACTGGCACAGATCGAGCATCTTCCAACCGCCATAGCGGTCAAGGCCGAGCGGTCTTTCCTGGCGGCCATCGGGGGTGGCTGCCGGGTCCCGGTAACGGCATACGCCACCGTGGACGGAGACAGACTCGACATACTGGCCATGGCGTCGGAGCCGGATGGCAGCCGGACCATCAGGGTCCGAGTCGGGGGCCATGTCGACGACCCCGAGTCCGCGGGCCGCCTAGCGGTACACGATCTACTGGAGGCCGGCGCCTCGGAGATCATCGGCGAGAGCCTGGAGCGATGAGCGAAGTCAGGGTAGCCCTGGTTGGGGCTGGTCCGGGCGATCCGGGGCTGCTCACGATTCGAGGCCGAGACCTTCTGAAATCGGCCGACGTGGTCGTATACGACCGGCTTGTCGATGCCGAGGTCCTCCGTCTCGCCCGGCCAGGTGCCGATCTGATAGACGTCGGGAAGATCCCCGGCGAGGGCGGACGAAGACAGGCCGAGATAAACGACCTGCTGGTCGCCGAGGCCCGAGCGGGGCGCCGCATCGTACGGCTGAAGGGCGGAGACCCGTTTGTCTTTGGGCGAGGTGGCGAAGAGGCTGCCTGGCTCCGTGACCATGGCATCGCCTTCGAGGTCGTGCCGGGCGTGACGTCGGCGATCGCGGCACCGGCCTATGCCGGCATCCCCTTGACTCACCGCGACGTGGCCTCGTCCTTTACGGTCGTCACCGCCAGCGAATCGCCCGACAAGCCGGACTCGTCTATCGCGTGGGATAATCTCGCCGAGGGGGGCGGCACGCTCGTCGTCCTGATGGGCTGGCGGAACCTGGCCGAGGTGACGGACACCCTGATACGGCACGGCCGGCCGCCGGATACCCCGGCCGCGGTGGTACAGTGGGGTACGGAACCATATCAGCGCACGGTGGCCGGCACTCTAAGCGACATCGACAGCAAGGCCCGCGACGCGGGTCTCTCGGCGCCCGCGGTCGTGGTGGTCGGCAACGTCGTCTCTCTCAGAAGCACACTGCGCTGGTTCGACGTCCGTCCGCTGTTCGGCAAGCGGGTACTGGTCACGCGAACGCGGAGCCAGGCCGGAAAGCTCGCTCGGTTGCTCCGGGAACGCGGGGCCCACGCAATAGAGCTGCCTACGATCGACATCAGACCTCTCTCGGACTACGGCCCTCTCGACCGGGCGCTAGGCAGGCTGTTCGATTACGCCTGGGTCGTGTTCACGAGCGCCAACGCCGTCGACGCCGTGTTCGCCCGGCTTGCCGCGATGGCACTCGATGCCCGGGCATTCGTCGGCATCAAGGTCGCAGCTATCGGACCGGCCACGGTTGACGCTCTGGCGGGTCAAGGCCTGAGAGCTGATCTGGTGCCCGACGTGTTCACGTCAAGCGCCGTGGCCGACGCTCTGCGCGGCCGGCTACCTCCAGGTGCCAGAGTCCTGCTCCCACGGGCCGATATCGCCCCGGACTCTCTGAGAGAGGGCCTCGCCGCGAACGGAGCCGAGGTCGACGATGTGACGGCGTACCGTACGGTTGCTCCGGAGACCACGGCGGACCGGCTGGAGTCTATTCTGACCACCGGCATAGACGCGGCGACCTTCACCAGCTCGTCGACCGTACGGAACCTTCTCAGAGCGGTCAACGGAAAAGCCGACCGCATCTCAGGGGCAACCATAGCCTGCATAGGCCCCGTCACCGCCGGCACCGCTAGAGAGATGGGACTGAAAGTTGATATAGTGGCGGAGGTGCACACCGTGGACGGGCTGGTGAACGCGCTGGAGCGACACCTGGCAAAGGAGTCCCGAACCCGTGAGTAGATTTCCGATCACGCGCCTCCGCAGGCTCAGAGAGCATGAGGCTCTGCGTCGCATGATGAGCGAGACGACCCTTTCGGCCAACGATTTCGTCTATCCCATCTTCGTAGCGCATGGGCGCGACGTGCGCAGCGAGGTGGGCCCGATGCCGGGCATCTTCCAGCTCTCCCTGGACCACCTCATTCAGGAGGTGGGTGAGGTCGCCGATCTGGGCATCCCCGCGGTGCTGCTGTTCGGCATACCGGCCGAGAAAGACGCCGAAGGCACCGAGGCGTACGAGCCCGGCGGCATAGTCCAGGAGGCTATCCGCGTCATCAAGCAGACCACGCCCGATCTGCTGGTGGTGACCGACGTCTGCCTTTGCGAGTACACCGACCACGGGCACTGTGGCGTGATCGTAGACGGCAAAGTCGACAACGACCGTACCCTGGAGCTGCTCGCCAGGACGGCGGTCTGCCAGGCACAGGCCGGGGCGGACATGGTGGCGCCGTCGGCGATGATGGACGGTCAGGTCAGGGCCATCAGGGACTCGTTGGACTCGGAGGGTCTCGAGGGAAAGCCTATCATGTCGTACTCGGCCAAGTACGCCTCGGCCTTCTATGGCCCCTTCAGGGGCGCTGCGGAGTCGACTCCCCAGTTCGGAGACCGGGCCTCATACCAGATGGACGCGGCAGCGTCCAGCCAGGCGATGAGAGAGATCCAGCAGGACATCGCCGAGGGGGCCGACATCGTGATGGTCAAGCCGGCTCTGGCCTATTTGGATGTACTAGCGGAAGCGAAGAGAACGTTCGGACATCCAATCGCTGCCTACAATGTCAGCGGCGAATACGCGATGGTGAAGGCGGCCGCTGAGAATGAGTGGATCGACGGCCGGCGCGTCACCATGGAGATCCTGACGGCGATCAAGCGGGCGGGCGCCGACATTATTCTTAGCTACCACGCCAAAGAGATAGCCCGCTGGCTATCCGGCAACGGCGTCGACGATCGCTGACTGACCCGTCGGGACACTAGAGGCGGCCCCATCGGCCCACGGGCCAAAATCGGAACCACGCCCTACCCTCCATCTCTCCCAATCCCACCGGCCCGAACTCGCGGCTGTCGGTGCTATGGGCACGGTTATCGCCCATCACGAAGTACTGCCCGTGTTGCAGGGCCCACGCCGACTCCTCCAGTCCAGGCGAGGCAGGCAATCCCTCGAGATACGGCTCGTGAAGCCGCTTGCCGTCCACGAACAACATGCCGTCCGAGAGCCTTACCTCTTCTCCGGGCAGACCGACCACCCGCTTGATAAAGCGCCTCTCATCGGCCCTGGGATCCCAGACGACGACCAGGTCTCCGCGTCTCGGAGAGTTGGCCACGAGGGCCCTGCGGCTCACCAGAAGCCAGTCCGACGCGTGCAGCGACGGGATCATACTATCGCCTCTGACCGAGTAGACAGCAATCCACACCGAACCGATACCTCCGCTTCCCTCTCTAGAGCCTACGTGACCCGTGCTGCCGGCGGGAGCTCCACCGTCCCGATACAGGCGCTGTCGTGGCATTCCTCCGGACCCGTGAGGGCGCGGTTATGTTGGACGGCTCCATCCGGCGCCATCGGCCTCCGTAGACTTGAGTCCGCCCGCCGCAGCGGGCTTGCGAGATGGAAGCGATTTACTGTATCTTCTTAACATCCTATTTATCATAGAAAGGGTGTGATCCATGAACGTAATGGCAACCGTAAGACGCTGGTGGCCGGTCCGAGAAGTAGCCGCCCACTGCGATATTCCGTGCGGCATCTATGATCCCATAGTGGCCAAGATCGCGGCGCAGACCGTGCAGAAGATGGTGATGCGGATCCA
>CAZGRI010000058.1:0-11445 GCA_964528205.1 uncultured Dehalococcoidia bacterium
TCGAGGGGCCCGAGGTGGAGTGGGACCGGTACAACTTCGAGATGCTCAACATCCCGAAGGACCACCCCGCCAGGGACATGTGGAACACTCTGTGGGTCGACTACACGGACGAGAACGGCGACAGGCCGATTCTGCTGCGGACCCACACGTCTCCCATGCAGGCCCGGACCATGGAGAAACAGGATCCGCCGGTACGGGTCGTGGTGCCGGGCAAGTGCTACCGGTACGAGGCCACCGACGCCACCCATGAGTGGCACTTCTATCAGATAGAGGGCCTGGCCGTGGACCAGGGGATCACCTTCGCCGACCTCAAGGGGACGCTGTTCGAGTTCGCCCGGCGGCTCTTTGGCGCCGAGCGTCGCATCCGGTTCCGCTGCGACTACTTCCCCTTCGTCGAGCCCGGCGTCGACATGTCCATAGACTGTTTCGCATGCTCGGGCCGGGGGTGCCGCATCTGCAGCGAGACGGGATGGATCGAGATCATGGGCGCGGGCATGGTCCACCCCAAAGTCCTGGAGGGTGCGGGGTACGACCCCAGCGTCTACACCGGCTTCGCCTTTGGTATGGGGCCCGAGCGCATCGCCATGCTCAGGTACGGCATCGACGACATCCGACTCTTCTACTCCAACGACCTGCGCTTCCTGAGGCAGTTCTGAATGAAGGCCCCCGTATCCTGGCTTAAAAAGTATGTCCCGGTGTCGTTGCCGCCGGACGAGCTGGCCCATCGCCTGACGATGGCGGGTCTGGAGGTGAGCGACGTCCAGCGGATCGGCGGGGACTGGGACCGGGACAAGGTCGTCGTAGGCCATGTGCTGAAGGTCGATCCCCATCCCAACGCCGATCGCCTGACGCTGCCCACCGTGGACCTTGGCAACGGCCAGACTCAGACGGTCGTCTGTGGGGCCCCCAACGTCGCCGCGGGACAGAGGATCGCTTTCGCGCGGGAAGGCGCCAGGCTGGTCAGCAACAGGTCCGGCAAGACGGAGGCCCTGAAAGCGGCCACTATCAGAGGCGTCGAGTCAGCGGGTATGGTGTGCTCGGCCCGGGAGCTGGGCCTCGGCGACGACCACGAGGGCATCCTGGTGCTGGACGCCGATGCCCCGGTGGGGACGCCGCTGGCCGACTACCTTGGCGACGCGGTGCTGGATATCGACGTTACGCCCAACAGGCCCGACTGTCTCTCAGTCTTGGGCGTGGCCCACGAGGTCGCTGCATTGACGGGTGAGCGGGTAACCGAACCGGACCTTACGTATCCCGAAGAGGGCGTCGCGATAGGGGACCAGGCCACGATTGAGATCGCCGATCCGGATCTGTGCGGAAGGTACACCGCCAGCCTGGTGACCGGCATGAAGATCGGCCCTTCGCCGCAATGGATGCAAGACGCTCTTGTGAAGGCTGGCCAGAGGCCCATCAACAGCGTCGTCGACATCACCAACTACGTGATGCTCGAGTACGGACAGCCGTTGCACGCCTTCGATTTCAAAGCGGTGAAGGACCGGACGGTCATCGTGCGACAGGCCCGCCCGGGCGAGAAGCTCGTAACGCTGGACGGCGAGTCCCGCACCCTGGCGCCCCCGATGCTGGCTATCGCAGACTCCCAGGACGCCGTCGGCCTCGCTGGCGTAATGGGCGGCGCCAATAGCGAGATGGACGAAGAGACCACGTCCGTCCTGCTGGAGTCCGCGAGCTTCGACCCTATCAACACCCGCCGCACCGCCGCGACCCTCAGGCTGAACACCGAGGCCTCGTACCGCTTCGAACGTGGCATCAGGCCCGAGCTGGCGGACAGGGCGCTGAGGAGGGCGACTCAACTGATCCTGGACATTGCGGGCGGCACGGCGTGCAAGGGCATCGTCGACCTGTACCCCGGCAGACAGGAGCCGCAGGTCCTGGAGATCAGCCTCGCCAGGATCAGGAAGGTCCTGGGAGTAGACCTGGACCTGGCCACTGTCGAGTCGGCACTCACGTCCCTCGGCTTCGAGATAGTTGGTCCTGCAGGACCGTCTTCGGGCTCGCTGTCCCTGAGATCGCCGTACTGGCGCTCGGACATCCTCATCGAGGACGATCTCGTGGAAGAGGTAGCCCGAATGGTCGGGTACGACGCGATTCCGACGACGATGCTGTCGGTGCCCATCCCGTTCCACGAGGCCAGGCCCGCAAGGACCTTCGTGGAGCGTCTCAAAGACCTGCTGGCCGCGTCCGGGATGCAGGAGACGATTTCCTACTCATTGACCAGCCTGGATACGCTGGCCAGGGTTGAAGCTCTCGAGAACGGCCCGGAGCCCATGGCGATCGCCAACCCCATGAGCGGCGAGCTGTCGCACCTCAGGACCAGCCTGCGCGCCAGCGTCCTGCAGACCCTGGCCTCCAACCGTCGCGCCTCTCAGACCGGCGCTATCAGCATCTTCGAGATCGGCCGCGTATACCTTGCCAGGGAGGAGGCAAAGGAGCGCGACCTGCCCGATGAGAAGGAGATGCTGGTTGGAGTGATTTCGGGGGCTCGTCCCGCTTCGTGGCTGACGCAGGGCGGCGATCTCGGATTCTTCGACGCTAAGGGAGTCCTGGAATCTACGCTGGGACAGATGGGCTTGACCGCCGTCTACCAGCCTGGCAGCGACCCGATCCTCAGCCCGGGCAGGACGGCCGGGCTGTCCTGCAATGGGGTTGAGATCGGCGTCCTCGGTGAGATCAGGCCCCACGTCCTCGAGCGCTTCGATCTGGAGGGCGCTCCGGTCGCGCTCTTCGAGATCGACCTGGGGCCGCTCCGGGAGGTCGCGGCCCAGTCGGGCACCCGGTACCACACCATAAGCCGCTTCCCCGAAGCCACCAGAGACTTCGCCCTGGCAATTGACGAGGGGATACCCTCGGCTGACGCGCAGGCGATAATCGAGCGCCATAAGCTGGTTGTAAGGAGCACGCCGTTCGACCACTACGCGGGCGAGGGCATACCGGAGGGCAAGAAGTCGCTGGCCTACAACGTCGTATTCCAGTCCAGCTCGGCCACCCTCACGGCCGAACAGGTCACCCGGGCGCGTGACGACATCGTGAGGCAGCTCAATCGGGAGCTAGGCGCGGAGCTCAGAGGTTAGGTCGGATGAGGGCGGCTGTCGGACATCACGACCACGGGCATCACCACGAGGCCATGCTGAGTGTCGAGGAAGCGCTGGAGCGGGTCCTCGGGGTCTTCCACATCCTCGGACCGGAGGCGACACCTATCCTGGACTCGCTGGGACAGGTCCTGGCCGAAGACGTCATGTCAGCATTTGACGTGCCTCCACTGGACAACTCGGCGATGGACGGCTATGCCGTCCGGTCCCGGGACATCGGGAGGAACGGCGACGTAGAGACGAGGCTGACGGTGGTAGGATCGATCGCCGCCGGCCAGCTTCCCAAAAGGGCCGTGACTGAGGGCGCCGCCGTGCGGATCATGACCGGCGCACCCGTGCCGGATGGCGCCGACGCGATCGTCCCTTTCGAGGACACGGACGAGGTCGAGCGCCGGAAGTCGGGTCAGGACCTCTCCAGGATAGCTGTCCGAGTCGCCCCTATGAAGGGAGCGCACGTCCGTCCTGCCGGACAGGACATCCGAAGAGGCCAGACCGTGCTTGCAAAGGGGACGGTGCTCCGACCGGCCGAGATCGGAGTCCTGGCCTCCCTGGGCCTCACGACGGTGACGGTGACTCGAAGGCCCCTGGTTGCGATTCTGGCGACTGGCGACGAGCTGCTGGAGCCGGGAGCGCCTTACGCAGAGGGCAAGATCTACAACAGCAGCGGCTACGCCACCGCCTCGGCTGCCGTCCGCGCAGGCGGCATCCCGAGGGTCGTCGGGATCGCGGAGGACAGTATGGCCTCGGTGAACGCCAAGCTCCTCGAATGCTTGGATGCCGATCTGATCGTCACCACCGCGGGAGTGTCCAAGGGCGACTATGATCTGGTTAAGGATGCGCTGGCCCAGCACGGCCAGATGGACTTCTGGTCGGTCAGGATGCGCCCGGCGAAGCCGCTTGCCTTTGGGCTGCTGGAGGCGCCGAACGGGACGCGCGTGCCTCTACTCGGGCTCCCGGGCAATCCCGTCAGCTCGATGGTCGCCTTCGAGCAGTTCGGCCGGCCCGCTGTACACAAAATGATGGGGCGCACGGCATCGAGCCGCCCCGTGGTCCAGGCCATCCTGGACGAGCCCATCCACAACACCGATGGACGCAGGGTCTTCGCCAGGGCGATCATCACGAAGAGGGACGGCGCATACCATGCCAGGTTGACGGGCAATCAGGGCTCGAACCTGCTAACATCCATAGCTCAGGCCAACGGTCTCGCGATTTGCCCTGAGGAAGTGCCCAAGATGGAAGCGGGACAGACTGTAGACGTGCAGATGATAGACTGGCCGGAGGATGTGTTCTAATGGTCGTACGAGACGCTAATTCAAAGAATGAGTCCGGGAGCGAAGCCGACGATGCGCCGCCCCCGAGCTACTTTATTGACCCGGAGCTGGCGGCCGCTGGAGGTCGCTCGCTCGCGCTGCTGGTGGCCGCCAGGAGATGCTACGAGTGCCAGCAGGCGGATGCGGACGACGGCCTGGAGTCGTCGGACCACGAGCCGTTCATGGAGCGCATCGCGGAGCACTGTTCCCAGACCCCGGACTACCTCCTGCCCGATACGCCGCTCAAGGAAGCGATCTTCAGAGTCCTGCTTACACCCGGCAGCGAGCCGAAGACCCCCCAGGACGTTAGCACGGTCCTCTCGGAGAAATGGGTCCTCACGGCCTACCCAAGGGACGTATCCGAGACGGTGATACGGCGACTGCTGGACAGCAGTGAGTCGTACTGTATCGCCAGGGTCCCGGAGCCCGAGCCCGAGCCGGAAGAGAGCGATGAGGCGGACCCGCCCGAGCCGGAAGAGGCGGAGGGCGAAACGGAGTAGACGGATGCGAGAAAAACCAGGCCGCGGAGTCATGCTGCGCAGCCTAGTGACGGGGACGGTCGCGCCTTAGAACTCCTCGTCCTTTCTCTTCTTCTTCCCCGTAACCTCAACCTCGGTGGGGGCGTAGATGGGCTCTTCTATCATCACCCGCTTGTCGGTCTTTTTCTTGGCCCTCTTGGCCTCACGTTTCGGAGCATGACCTTTGGGCATGGCGCACCTCCTACTGTTGGTTAGGATTCGCGGCCCGCTACGACGAGTTTAGGGCATTCCCCATGGACGTGTAAAGCGGCTGCGCACCCAAAGCAGGGCTTCGCACCCGGGCGGTTTGTTTTTCAAATACGGCTTTGATTATAATGGGCGCCAGCCTGAGCGCTCGACCAGGAGGCCAAGCGCATGCCCAAAGCCCTCGCATTCTTCCAGGGAAAGGTCGTCCCCGTATCCGAGGCCCGCGTCAGCGTGATGACACACGCTCTCCACTACGGCACCGCGGTGTTCGAGGGCGTGCGCGGCAACTGGAACGAGGAGCAAGGCAAACTGTACGTATTCCGCATGCGGGAGCACTACGAGCGCTTCTTGCAAGGATGCCGCATCATGATGCTCGACATCCCGTACACGGTCGATGACCTGTGCCGGATAACGGTCGAGCTGCTGCAGAGCTGCGGCTACAGGGAGGACATCTACGTAAGGCCCCTGGCCTACAAGAGCGAGGAGAGGGTCGCCAACCTCATTCTGCAACAGCTGGACAGCGACTTCGCCCTGATGACGGTCCCCTTCGGCTCGTACATAGAGGCCGACGGCGCCATAAGCTGCTGCACGTCGTCCTGGAGGCGAATGGACGATACGATCATCCCGCCCCGGGTCAAGATCTCAGGCCACTACGTCAACAGCATCCTCGCCAAAACGGAGGCTGTGCTGGCCGGGTTCGACGAGGCCATCATGCTCACCCAGAGCGGCAACATCTCCGAGGGCTCCGGGGAGAACCTGTTCCTGGTATCCAACGGCGTCCTGAACACGCCGCCCGTCGCTGAAAACAACCTCACCGGCATAACCAGGGACTCAGCAATCAGGCTCGCCGAGGACGAGCTCGGGCTCGAGGTCGTCGAGCGCACCATCCGGCGCAGCGAGCTCTACCTGGCTGACGAGGTATTCCTGACCGGCACGGCGGCCCACATTACCCCCGTGGGCTCACTCGATAGACGCCCGATCGGCGAGGGCAAGGTCGGCCCCATCGCGTTGAAGCTCGGTGAGATGTACGTGGACGTGATCAAGGGGAACAACCCCAAGTATCTGGGGTGGTGCAGCGAGATACCGCTGGAAAACGAGTAGCAAGGCCCTTTAACCACCGGCTCGTGCGGCCGACAATGCGAGCGATGTTCACCTTCGCGACCGACTACACCATCCTCGTCTTCTTCGCGACCGTAGGTGTCGTCCAGGTGGCGGCTTCAATCGGAAGGCTCGACGGTCTGCTGTTCCTGAGAAACCGGAAAGCCGCACAGGTGGCGGGGGCGGTGCTCGTACTCTCCTCTTTCATCTGGTTCTTCAGCACCGGCAGCCGCAACATCAACGACTACGAAGGCGGCCTCGACGCCAACACGCAGGCGCTTTTCTTCTTCCTGGGGGCGTTCGCGGGCGTCGGCTTCACGCTACTCGCCTCGTCGCTGATCAATCTCCGAATGACCGGGCCCGAGCCTGGACCCGATACAGGGCTGGCCTCTTTACGGCACACGACGTATCTGAGGGCGGCCACGCACAGTCTCGCCCTCCTTTGGAGACAATGCCGAACGCTGATGAACAGGTCTTCCTCTGGGTAAACGGCCTCGTGGGGCGGTTCGAACCGTTGGACCGAGCCGTCGAATGGGTAGTCAGCGATTATCTCGTCCCCGTTAGCCTGGCCCTGGCCCTCGTCGGCATGTGGTTCGTGGGCAGCGACCGCCTTGCGCGTCAGAGGCACCAGATCGGAGTGTTCGTAGCCCTTACGTCGATGGGGCTCTCCAGTCTGGCGGTCTTTATCGTCAACGCGGTCTACTTCCGGGACAGGCCGTTCGTCGACAACGACGTAGCGCTGCTCTTCTACCAGCCTACCGACTCATCGTTCCCGTCCAACGGGGTCGCTGCTGCGTTCGGCATCAGCGCCGCCGTCTGGGGGGTCAACAGAAGGCTCGGGACGGTACTTCTGGTCGGGGCCGCGGTCCACGGTGTCAGCAGGGTGTACGCCGGCGTACACTACCCGCTGGATATCCTCGCCGGCGCTATGATCGGGGTGGTCTTCGCCTTCGTGGCGTTTCGACTTGGGGACGTCCTGCAGCCCATCCTGGCCTGGGTAATCCGCGCCGCCCGCGCGCTGTGCCTGGCCTAGCAAGTCCGGTCCGACGGGTCGGGGGGCGCCGTGGAGCTATATGCGAAAACGGCGCCAGTCCTGCTCGAACCGCTCTTTCGCCTGGAAGCCTCCAGAAACCGGATGCCGTAGCTGACCAGCGAGCCCAGTGAGCGGCTGACCTTGCGGCCTCCCGTTCTCCGATGATCAGCAGAGGAAACGAGCCGCACAGATGGGTCCGCCTGTTGCGATCGATCAGGGTGACCTCGTGCTCGCGTCCCACCAGCGACCTCGTGGTCCGTGCCGCTGCCGCGCCACCGAATCCCCCGCCGATAACGACTATGCTCTTGCCGGACATGGGTCACCACCGTCTTCGCCAGCGAATTATAGGCCCGGCCTGCTGGAGGGTCAACACTCCGTCCGAGCGCCCAGTGGGATTGTGCTATGCTGCCCGGAACACCGCATTCACGGGGGTCCGGTCATGCAAGAGAAGACTCGTCTGCAAGACCTGAATAGGTGGTGCCAGATACTACTGACGGACTCTGACGTGGAGCGAATGGACGTCGATTGGTGGGTGGCTCGGTGGAAGGAGTGGTACATCGACACCTTGGTATTGAGCACGGCCAGCTACTCGACGTTCTATCCCACCGAGGTCCCGTTCCAACGGCGCAGTCCCGGTCTCGGCGACCGCGACTTCTTCGGCGAGATCTGCGAGGCAGCGTCCGCCAACGGCGTCGCCGTGGTGGGCCGGCTCGACCCGAACCGCGCAGGCCATGACATGCTGGAGGCCCATCCCGACTGGTTCATGAGGGACTCGCGGGGCGAGCCGATCCGAGTGGAGACCGGGACCGGGGCCGCCTACCTGCCCTGCGGCAACGGCGGACATCACTGGGAGCACGTGCCCGGTGTCCTCGAGGAGATGTTCACTCGCTATCCGCTGGTGGGATGCTTCGGAAACAGGTGGACAGGCGTCGGTTTCGGGGCCCGCAACATCTGCTACTGCGCGAACTGCCAGCGGATCTTCCGAGAGGACACCGGCCTGGCACTGCCGACAGGGGTCGATTGGGACGATCCCTCGTACGCGGAGTGGGTAGCGTGGCGCTCGGGGCGGACGACCCGTCTGTGGGCGCACCTGGACTCCGCGATCAAGTCGGTCAACTCGGCGGCCGCCTGGATGGGAGGGGCGGCCTGGCACGGGGGCTGGGCCGGAACGGCGAGCTCCATGGACCTCCGGGATTGCGCTGCGCTCTCGGACATGTTCGCGATCGACCTTCAGTCGCGAGGCCACAGGCGCACGCACTGGGTGGCCGCGCAGGCGGGTAAGTACGTGCGGAACATCGCGGGCCCGAAGCCGGCGATGCACATCTTCGCCGTGTACCCTCGGGAAGGCGCGCCTCCCTGGAGTTTCGTGGCCCGCCCGGACGCGGACCTCACGCTGTGGATGGCCGAGTCGCGCTCGGTGGGCCTGAGGCCCTGGGTGGCATGTGTGTCGGCGTATCAGGAGGACACGCGCTGGGCCGAGACCGTACGCCGCGAGTTCCAGTTCCACAAGGCCAACGAGGACCTATTCGTGGACCTGGAGCCGGCGGCCAGGGTCGCTATCGTCCTGGACACGGCGACGGCCGAGTACTACGGCCGGGACGACCCACAGGACCGATTCAGCAGCCACCTCGAGGGGGCATACTACGCCGCCCTCAGGAGACGCATCCCCGTGGACATTGTCGACTCCCGCTCCCTGCCCGAGCAGCCTCTGGACGGTTACTCAGCCGTCGTGCTGCCGAACGCGGCCTGCCTTTCGCCGGAGGTATGCGACTGGATAGAAAGGTTCTTCACGTCTGGTGGCGGAGTGGTGGCCACCCACGAGACCGCGCTGTATTCAGAGCGCGGACAACGTCTCAGCAGGGGGCGACTCGAAGCCCTTTTCGGTGTCGAGATCACAGGCGACCTCATCGACCTTAGCGACTCTGGACTCCAGTCATATCTCAGGCCGGACCCCGCGTCTCCCCTCAGTCGCTCCCTGGCCGGCGCTCCGCTTGTCCCCGTGAGGGGGAGCTATCTGCCGGTCGAGCCGGGCGAGCGCACTCGTCGGGCCGCCACGCTGGCCCCTCCATTTGAGTGGTTCCCGATGGAGACCGGATCGCTGCCCCTCGAGCGCACAGACGTGCCGATGGCCGTGACACACGAGTCCGGCGGCAGGTCGGTGTACTTCCCTTGGGATATCTTCAGGTTCTTCTGGCACCAGAACTTCCCGGAGACCGGCGACATGCTGGCGGACGCCATCGAGTGGGCGGCCGGGGATGACACGGGGGTCAGTGTTACGGGAGAGGGCGTTCTGGACGTCCATCCCAATAGGGCCGGCGACCGGATCGTCATCCACATGGTCAATCTGACGGACCCCAACATGTGGAAGGGCCCGACCGAGCGTATAGTGCCTGTCGGGCCTCAGACCGTCCGCGTGAGCCTGGCCGGGGTCGACAGGTGCCGCGGAGTCCGGCTGGTCCGCGCCGACCGGGAGGTCGCATTCGAGCGGACCGGAGGGGCGGTGTCGTTCGAGGTGCCCGGTGTGGACGCGTACGAGTCAGCCGTCCTGGACCTGTCGTAGACACTTCGGCCTCAGGCAGCGAATGGCTCAATGGCCGGCGACCCCGTTGACTACTGTCCTCTTGCCGGGCACATTTCGCACACCTCAGAGGTCCACACCCTGGTGAGCGTTCCGTATCGCATCGAACGTTCGCAGGACTTCCTCGGTGGGCGCATACCGGGTCGCTCGTCCTCGGCCCACACGTTCCAGCAGCCGCATACCGACCAGCTTGGCCAAATCCGCGGCCGCAGACTGAGGTGATCGTTGGGCCACCGCACGGTAAGATCGGTTCGTTATGCGGCCTCTCCTACACGCAAGCCAGAGAGCCACCATCTGCCACACGGCAAGACCCTCAGCCGTGAACGCCTCTCGTAGCCCATCGAGCTCGGCGACCATCTGGCCTATCTCTTGAAGCGTCAGACTTGCCTGCTCGACGTGGGCGCGCAGGTAGTACTCCACCCAGGGGGTGCAGTCCTTCGGCGGCGTATAGTGCGGCCCAAGGGCTGAAGCCAGCGCTCGATAGTAGCCCTGATTGTCTCTGCCGAAATAGGCTTCGAGAGACACGAGGTCTTGATCCCTGAACCCTCCTCTGTACAGCATCAACGAGTCCACAACCCTGGCTGCGCGGCCATTTCCATCCAGGAAGGGATGGATTGCAGCCAGGTTCAGATGGGCCAACGCGGCTTTCAGCACCGCCGGGGTCTCATCGGCGGAATTCACCCATGCTATGAACTCGTCCATCAGAGATGGGACATCTTCCGGACCAGGCGGAACGAAAATCCTCGTGCCAGTCCTTCTATCGACGATGTAGTTCTGTTCAGTGCGATATCGCCCCGGCGCATACTGGCCTGGTAACGACTTGGTTATCAAATAGTGGATGGCCTTAATCGTGTCTTGGCTTGGCCAGGGCCGGGCTCCTGCAGCAACCGATTGAACATAAGCCATGGCCTCCCGGTAGTTCTCGGCCTCCTGCACTTGGTCCCGTGGCGCGGCAACTATCTCCCCTGTCAATAGGTCCTGTACCTGTTCGAAAGTCAGGGTGTTCCCCTCTATCTGAGTGGAGTAGTGTACGGTCTGCGCCAGAGCGTGTCTCCGAAGCTCCCCAGTGTACTCCTGAGGGAGTCTCGCATACGGATCGATCGCCCGCCGCGCTTGCTCAAGTTCACGTAAGCGCTCCTGGATCTCGATCGAAAAGTTGAACTCAAGGTAGAGCATCTGATGATCTCATTGTTTAATCTTCGAGTATAGATGATTATATCATCCTTAGATGATGTATTATCCCTTTTATCGTCATCGTGGTACTGGCCCCTTGTGGGGTGGCAGAAGATGCCTAGGTCAGAATCTGCCAGTTGGAGCACCTGCCATCAGAGCGGGTCACGGTGTTAGAATGGGGTTGGCCTCGAGGGCCCGAGGCCGGACCCACAGGCCGCCGAATCCACAGCCACGGGGCGAGAAGATGCCGCTGGAGAACATCGTCGTCAGGGGTGCACGCGAGCACAACCTGAAGGACGTCGACGTAACCATACCCCGCAACAAGCTGGTTGTGATGACCGGCGTGTCGGGCTCGGGCAAGAGCTCCCTGGCCTTCGACACGATATACGCCGAGGGCCAGCGTCGCTACGTCGAGTCGCTT
>CAZGRI010000059.1:0-11081 GCA_964528205.1 uncultured Dehalococcoidia bacterium
TTCAGCGTAGTCCAGCAGCGGGTCCAGCTGGCCGACGTCGCCTCCCCACCACGGCAGCCAGCCCCACACGCCGGAAGTGGCACGGATCGGGGCCGTCCACCACCTCAGGGAGCTGAGCGCACCTTTCGCCTCGCTTAGCTGGACGGAGACCTGGTCGATACGCGAAACGGTGTCAAACTCGGAGCTGGCTTCTACCGCCGTGGCCTGCAGCCCGCTGAGGGTGTTCCGCGCATTAAGGACCCCGAGGGCGGTCCAGAGTAACAACGCTCCCGCAAGCAAGGCCAGCACGATGACGGCCGGCGACCGCAGGCGGGTTACCATGCGGTAAAGGACCTCACGAGACCGCACCTTCCGCCACTTCCTCCCTCGAGCTCACAAGCTACCGGATGCCCATGGAGCGCCGCTTGAAGTACCTGCCCACCGGGGTCAGCTTGGCGCCAGGCTCGGGCCCATCGAACAGCGTCAGTCCCGCGTAGCCGTCGAGGCTGCAGTGCGCTATGTCACGATAGGAGACATACTGGAACCACCTCTCGATGTTCAACCGGTCGGCGTTGGACTCCAGCCAGTCGTACAGCTCGCCGAGGTACTCGATGACCGCGACGGTGTGGTATGTTCCCCCGGGGGACGGCGCGTCCCCACAGCCGTCGCGTCCGATGTATATGCGGTCCCATCCCCAGTGGAGGCTCAGCTCCGTGACCCAGATGGGTTTATCGCGCTGGGCGGGAATCCCGTCCAGGAACTTGCGCAGGCCGCTGATCTGCCGAATTGGGATCCCCGGATTCACCGTTGGAAGGTTGAACCAGTCCAGAGGGTAGGCGTTGACCGCCCAGATGTCGATAGGGGGCTCCTCCCCGTATGCCGCGAGATACTCGGCCCTGAATTCCCTGAGCCAGGAGTGGCCCGTCTGATAGCCGATACACAGCGTGCAGGTGAACTCCCAGTTGAGGATCGTCGGGCTCATCAGCTTGGCTGTCGGGTCCGCGGTCTTGATGGTCCGATATATGTCGTGAAGGTCTTCCACAATGAGGTCGGCGTCGTAGTCCGGCCTCCGGTTGGGCTCGTTGACTGCCATCCAGACCGCGCCCCGGTATTTCGCGGCCATATCCCATATCTGCGACGTGGAGGGGCCCGGCAGACTCCCTATGTAGATGACCTTGTCGTGGCCCGACGGCACGCGGTCCACCGAGTCGTAGGTCCCGTCGATGAACCACTCTGTCTCAAGGTTTTCCAGGAACCACTCCTGGGCCTCGGGCTCGGCCGTGTGGAGTGTCACGGCGTAGCGAGGGTCGGGCTCGCCTGTCGAGGCGCGCCGTTCTGGTCGTGCGGTGGCCTGTGGAGGCACCGGGGTCGGGGTCCGGCGCCTCACCACGTCCGCGGGGACCGACGTTCCCGTGCCGGCTTCAGGCCGCGCCACCTCGGTCGGGGGCGCGGGCACCCGCCGGACGATTTCCGGAGGGAGGGGGATGGTACCCCTGGCCCGCCCCTCGGTGATGACAGGAGTGAGCCGGCCTTCGCCGGGGCCCGGCGACATGCCGGGTATGGGCAGGTATGGCGGAAGCTGTGAGGTCCCCGTGGGGCTCGGCTCCGAGAGGCTGGCTGATGACGGCTGCTGATCGGGTGATAGAGCCGCAGCCTCCCGGCTCGTGACCTCCTCCGACGAGCAATTGGAGCAGGCCGTGACCAGTGCCAGAACCAGCGCCAACAAGACGAGCACCGGGCCCTTTCGTAGCGAAAGACCCGTGAGAAGTCGGTTAGGGAGTGCGGCGATCTGTCTCGTGTCGACCATTGACTGGGAAGCGCGAGCGCGACTACCTCCGGCACACTAAACGATGGGTCGGGGAACTGTCAACGCATCCGGGAGGATCTGCTCGCGGCCGCCTCCGCTCGACCGAAGGCATCACGGCGGCGCCGCCGGGGGCATGTCCGCCGTCCGGTCCGGTCCAGTTCCACGGGCGAGCACTGCCGACGACGCCAATCCGGCCACGACCACGACCCCCAGTATAGCCGCCCTGGATAGCAACGCGGCCAGCACGGCCACCTCACCAGGTAGATCGCCGAGCAGGACCCCGAGAGCGACCAGGCCCCCCTCCGTTACTCCTACGCCACCGGGAAGAAACGAGATGCTTCCGAGAACCGAGGCCAGCGGAAACACGGCCAGCGCAACCCACAGCAGACGAGGTTCAACCGTCGCTCCAACCGCCGCCAGACTGAAAAAGAAGATAGCCACCTCGACCGACCAGGCCGACACGCCGAAGCCCAGATTGGTCCACAGACTTCTTGGCCGCAATAGGAGCCGGCGGCTGCGGTTCGCGAGGCCCACCGCCGACCTCAACCGAGAACCGATCGGCAGGCGGGCAATCGGCCAGCGCGGTGCGCGGTCCATCAGCAACATCCCCAGCCCGACCGCAAGCGCGGTAGCCGCAAAGACGCCTACCGCCGGCCAGATGGCGGTCTCGTCGCCGAGGAGGAGAAGGCCCGTCACCGCCATTACGGACATAACCGCGAAGTCGCCCAGGCGCTCCGCTATCAGGATCGGCGCGCTGCTGGATACTGGCACGCCAAAGTAGTGGCGGGCGTAGAAGCTCTTGGCGACCTCCCCCGTTCGCCCGGGGGTGAAGATCAGCAGCGATCCGGCGGAAAATGCCAGTACGGACTTGAGCCTGGCGATCCGGGCGGACGCCACGCGGTTCAGAAGTACCTCCCAGCGCAGGTAGCGGAGTCCGTGGTCCAGGATGGCCAGTGGCACAAGGCAGGCCAGGAACCCCCATCGCAGGACCCCTAGCAGGTCCCAGGAGCGGCGCAGATCGCCGAGCAGAGCCGCCGCAACGAGAAGGGAGGCCAGGACTCCCACTCCAATGGACAGTGGGACAACCCCTCGGATGGCTGAAATCCTCGTCACCCGCATCGAAGCGGTCCGGCACGGCTTGCCACCTTCGTCTCCTGACCACAGCTCACCCGCGGCTTATGTCGTGCCCGGGCAGTCTCTCGCAATGGTAGCATGGAGCGGACGTCGCACAGCCGCCGGCACGTCGGTCGAGAGCGCCTCGCAGGTCAGTTTACCGGGGGCGCTGGGGTCATCATCTCCAGGACGACTATCCGGTCGTTCTCATACCGGCTGACGAATCCCGCCTCGACAAAGTCCCAAACCGAGCGTCGGAGCATCGACTTGTCCAAAAACAGGAACCGTATCCCTTCGGAGGTCGCAAGAGCTCTCGTCTGCTCAGGAGTGGTCTCTTCAAACAGTAGGCGCTGCGCGAAAGCGACCTGTCCACGCTCCTCGACGTTCAAGAACAAGAAAGGGTCGCCCGCCATATAGGTTGGCAGATGGGCATAGCCTTCAATCCACCACCCGTAGTTGTGACTCCGCGGCGCGCCGGTGGCCACCACCGTGTCACCCGACAGACCGTTGGCTCGGAGCCACTCCATCGAGGACAGGACCGACGCGTTGATGACCTCGTACCAGTTGTACGCGATGGTCGTCCGACGCGCCCCTACCGTGACGACTCCGACCGTCAAACCCAGAACGACCACCACCAGTGCTGTGGCCCAGGCCTGTCTGCTCAGGCCGCGCCAGGGCGCCATCTTTGTCGCAGCGGCCAGAACGCCGACGGCCAGCAGCAGACTGATCTCGATTACGTGCAGCGATCTCAGCTCGCGCAGCGCCAAGAGCGTGACCAGTCCCGATATGGCCAGGGCCACCGAGGCGTCGGCCAAGACCCCACGTCTGCTCATCGCGGCTTTAACAATGGCTATGACCGAGGCGGCGGCGACGGTTAGCCAGAGAAGGAACTCCCACTGCCACGCGCTGCCGAGCCAGTTGAATATCTGGGAAAGCGTGAGGTTCAGCGGGTTGGCTGGTGTCCGCTCGGCCCTGGAGAAATAGCCCTGGTAGGCCGGTATGAATGACAGCGAGATAAGGACGGCGGGTGTCGTCCACCAGAGAAGCGCTCCGAAAATCCTGCGAGATAGGACCGCGACGCCCTCGCGCCACAGCTTATAGGTCCATATCAGCAGTAGGACGGCGCCGACAATCGCTACCTCCAGCGCCGTGAGGGCGTTGGAACCGACCGTCGCGGCCGTCGCGACGCCGGCCGCCAGGAACCAGAGGCGCCGACCGGTGGATAGGCCGCGCAAAGCGAAGTGTATCGCGAAGACCAGAAACACGGTGCCGACCAGCTGCGGGTAGCCGCCAAATATCAGCACCTCGCTGTGGTACGGAGCCAGTGGCATGGCTATCGCCACCGATGCCGAAAGCCAGTGGTTCGCAGAGGTCCGCAGCAACAGGAACATCGGCACGGCCACCGCAACCGACGCAAGTATCCCCACCAGTTTCAGAGCCGCCAGCGGCGGGACGACAAGTGACGTGACTCCCATAATGAACGGCACGACCGGCGGATAGCTCTCGAATCCGGCTTTGATCCGTTCGCCTGAGAACATCTGATGGCTGAAAGCGAGCCACTGTCCTCCGTCGGAGCCGGGCGGAGCCGCGTTCCCGCCGAACTGGAGCAGACGCAGGGTGATCACCAGGAGCATGAGTACGGCAAGGAGAACGATGCTCCCGCGTTCCTCGTGCTCCCCAAGCCAGGTTACGGCACGGGCCAGGAGGGTCGTCTCCGATTGACTGGAGTCCATCAGACGGTCCGGTTGTCCTGTCGCCTCGGCGGGTCGTCAGCGCGGCTCAAGATATCCTCTATCAGTGAGACGACCTTGTACCCGTCTCTGGCCGTTACGGGTGGCGGCCCACCCGTGATTACGGCGTCCAGGAACTGACGTATGAGCACGTCATGCCCGTATAGCAGGGTCCCACGCATCAGACGCAACCCCGAGCTCGATATTCCGGACCACATCTGCGACGTGCCTCTCAAGACCTGACCTACTACGTCCCGAGAGCCGTGTCCACGCTCCGGGGGGAGGTCTATCAGAATGTCGCGAAAGATATCGACGACGAGGACCGCGCGAGTGCAAAACAGCACCAGCATCCACTCCGAAAGCGGCGCACCGGACCACATGCTCAGATAAGCACTGCCTCTATCGCCCTTAAGACGTGCCTCGATACGCTCGCTGGGCTGCGGGCCATCGTTGGAGTCGAGCCATGCGCTCTCGACCGACAGGTCTCCCAGAGCATACCTCATCAGATAGAGGAGATGGGGCGCCTCGTCGAAGAACAGCCCACCGGGCAGGCCGTTGAACCAGGTCGGCAGACGGCGCCGCCAGCTGCTTAGCTGTATCCCCATCGCGCTCTCGACGTCGCCGGCCTTGCCGCTCGTCAGTATCGACTTCGCTCTAGCCATCGAGCGTGAGAACAGGAAGTTGTGAGTCGGACACAGGATCAGGCCGGACTCGTCCGCCAGGGCCTCCAGCCCTCTGCCCTCCTCTGATGTCATGGTCATCGGCTTCTCGACGAGGACGTGTTTCCCAGCTTGCAAAGCGGCTCGCACAAGCTCCGCGTGTGTGGTGGGCGGTGTGCAGATTGACACGACGTCCAGCGGCTCGGCCAGAAAGAGATCGAGGTCGTGAAAGGACCTGGAAACCCCGAAGCGGCTGGCCGTGGCGTCGGCCTTTTCTTGATTCGGGTCCAGGACGGCGTCGAGACTGGCACGACGGTCTGCGCGAAGGGCCGGGATATGCCTGGACGTCGCCACCCAGCCCGTCCCGATCACCCCGACCCGAACAGGTGCGCCGCGGGGTAGAAGCTGTTTCACCTCGACACCACCTGACGATAGACCTCTTCCGTCTTCTCCACCGCCTGGTCCCAGGTGTATCCGTCCTCGACAGTCCGGCGGCCGTGGCGCCCCATCTCCACGGCTGAGTCCCTATCGTCCAGCAGCCGGGTGATCGATCGCGCCAGAGCGCCATGATCTCCGATCGGAAATAGGTAGCCACCCTTCCCGTCTTCGACTAGCTCAGGTGTGCCGCCTGCGGGCGTCGCGACGACCGGAAGACCCGAAGCCATCGCCTCGAGCACCGTCAACGGCATTCCTTCGAGCGAGGAAGGCCTGACGAACACCGACGACCGCCGCATGAGTCGCGGGACGTCGTCGCGTACCCCGAGAAACTCAACGGCTCCGGATACGCCCATTCTGCGGGCCCGGTCTTCCAAGGCCGGACGAAGAGGCCCGGCGCCGGCCAGCAAGAACAGGCATTCGGGATGACTGCGCAGCACCCCGGGCATTGCCTCTATGAGCGTCTGAGGGCCTTTGTTCTTGACTAAACGCCCAACGAACAGGACCGTCGGTCTGCCGTTCCGTTGGGCGTCGCCTGGGCTGAACAGCTGGGTATCGACCCCGTTAGGTACGACCGTGATGGGCTTGGTGCTCCGGCCGACCCTGCGAGCGTGCTCAGCCACCGCCTCCGACACCGCGATGGTCTGGTCGCTGCGCCTGATGATGAAGCGTCCGAATGTCGAGTTGTATAGGCTCATTAGAGCCCTCAGGGCGACGGGGCCGGTGTCCATGGCCGCCAGATGGAGGGTTGTCACCAACGGAATCCGAAAGAAGACTCTGGCCAAGGCGGCGGCCTCCGTGGTGCGGAAGAAGAGGTTGTGGGTGTGGACAACGTCCGGCCTGAAGCTGCGGATCGTCCGGACCAGCGCCGGGAGTACGTGGACCGAGACCGCGAGCTGCAGCCCAACCACGCCGGTCAGGTCGATGGCGGGGACCCGCCGGACGGTAACGCCCTGGTCGACCTCTGTCCGCGGCGCCGGACACGTCCTCAGTCCCAGGGCCGCGACCGTGTGGCCTCGCCTGGCCAGACCCCGGCACAGCTCGCCCACCACCTTTTCGACACCACCGCCCACGTGAGGGGGGAGGTAGTCACTCAACACCAGTACGCGAATTCCCAATGCCCGCCTATTCCCTCCGGTCCGTTAGCTCCAGCGAGACCGGCCGCTGTCAAGGGCACCCGGCCGGCCAGATTCAGCCGGACGCAACGATACCCGCCGATGTCAGTAGGAAGTATACAGTCTCGGGGGGACAAGGGCGCCGAGGTGGGCGCCGGTAGCTCAGACAGGCGGCGCGCCGGTTATCCTATGCGCTTGCGGAAGAGGTAAAGCAGGTTTTGGGCGCCATCGCGCCAGACGCGGAGCTTGGACATCCCCCGGCGGTGGGAGTAGTGTATCGGGACCTCAGCGCACTTCGCATTCAGTCTCCAAACCGCCTCGATCTTGATCTCCTCGGACAGGGCCATCCCCCCGGCCCGCAGCTGCATGCCCTCCAGCAGGTCCGCACTAAAGACCCACATGCCCGACTGGGAGTCGCGGAAAGGCAGATCGAACAAGACCCGACCGGTCCCGGTGAGTATAGAGTTACCCAGCCGGTTGGTCCGGGTCATCACACCGTTGTTCATGTACGCAAACCGGTCGGTGCTGATGAATGCCAACTCCTCGTTCACCAGCCTCGAGACCAATTTGGGCAGAACTTCTGCCGGGTACGTTCCGTCGGCGTCCAGCGTGCAGATTATCTCTCCCCTGGCCTCTTTGAACCCGCGCTTGTACGCGTGGCCATAGCCACGCCGCGGCTCTGTGACGACCCGGGCCCCGGACTTCCGGGCGAAGTCCGCCGTTTCGTCCGTCGAGCCGTTGTCGACAACGATGATCTCGCTGTCGAACCCGACGGCCTTGAAGCCATCGATCGGAATATCGGCGACCGCGTCCTGAATACAGAGCGCTTCGTCCAGAGCCGGCATGATGACGCTGATCAGTGGCATGGAGCGCTATTCCGATTTGGGTGGCGGTGTTGGCGTGGGCCCGGTGGGCAGCGGCGCACCGCCTCGCGAGATGTAGTGATAGGGATCATCCGACTCCTTGGCGTCTTGAATAAACTGCAGGACGGCGGCGTAGGTGAAGTAGGTGCCATAGTTGGAGAGTGCGACGCGGGACGACCTTTCGGTATCGGTGTAGTAGCCGTACTTGTCGATGCGCCCTCTGAGCCCGGGGTATGCCCGTTGCATATACTCGGAGATGTTGTTGCCATCGTCCACGTAGTTGTCGGCCAGCTGATCGAACGGACCGTCGTAGTAGTCGTTTCGGGTGACGGCGATCCTGCGGATCATCGCAAGTATCTTGCGGTCGTCATGAGCACGATCGATCCAGAAGGCGAAGCCCGATCGTTGGCCCAGGACGACGTCGTCCGCCAGCGGATCCAAAACGTCTACGAGTGGCTCCTCCTCGTTGAGGACCCATATGAAGTAGTTCCTCTTCTCGTTAAAGATTAGGAAGAACTGGTACCCGGACTCGTCGAAGGTCCGCTCTACGAAGACCTCGTCTTCTCCCAACGAGAAGAGCTTGGGCGGTTTCTGAACGAGCTTGTGCAAATGAAAGGTGACCGACTTGCGATTATAGTGCACGATCCATGTGAAGGGATCGACCTCCTCTATCCTCAGGCCGTCGGCCTCGGTGAAATACTTCGCGCGGCTGAACCCGGCCCCCGGCACATTGGGGTACTCAATGAACTCGAAATAGGCGAACGAGAGTACGCCCTTCTCTCGTCGACCCGCCGGCAGCCTCATGTTACCCCAGAGCTGCTGGCCGTTCACGTACATGATGTAGTAGTAGTAGTTCTCTGAGGGGTAGACCGTGACCTCGTCTGGCAGTCTGGAGAAGACGAACCAGAACACGTCATCGACGTCTTCGAGATCAATGTCGGTATGGTACAGGCCTTCAACCAGGCGCTGGTTGAAGAGCATATAAGCGTCTGTGCCCAGACCGCCGACGTTCGGGTTCCCGGCTTCGACTTCGATGACCGGAAGCGTACCGAACTGACTTCGGGTAGGCTCGGCCGTGGGCTGCACAGCGATACCCTCCTCTGAACCGATTGCCGTGGGAGGGATTGAAGTCGGCCTATCAGAAGTCCCACCACAGGCCAGCAAGAAGAGGACCGAGGCAGCGGCACATAAGCCTGCGCTGACCCATAACCGCCGGCGCAGGCCTCTCAATACTATTCGGTTCATCAATTACGCGGGATCGTAGTCACCGTCGCCGTTGACGTCGACTATTATGTCTTCACCGGTGTCCCAGCCCCCATCACTGTCTGCGTCGTAGAAGTATATCCTCAGCAGACCACCTATCCCCTGCAACTGGGCCGTACCTACGAGCCCGTCGGAAAGGCTGTTGTTGGCGTCGAGGATTACCAGGTCTGTCCCCAGATCGTAATCGGTGTCGTTAACGCCCTGCTCAAGAACAAGGTCGTCACCTGAGGACCACTTGCCATTGAGGTCGCTGTCGTACCAGAGAATTGACTGACCCTGAACAAACCTGACGTCTCCCGAAATGTCCGCCACCGTAGATTCGAAGCTCACGATTGTGGCACCGGCCGGCGTCTCGACTTTTGCAGGCAGACCATCACCCGATGTAGAAGTGCCATCCGCGTCGATGATGAAGTCGCTGGTCTGGTCCGTATACTCGGTTGGAGTTAACACCGAGGTCGAAGCCACATGATCTGCGGAGAAGCTAGCATCGTGACCAACGGAAATAGCAGTGTAGTGGGTATCCGACACGTCTGGCGAGTGCCAGCGGGAGCCTAAACCATCGTGCGACCATGTCGTCTGCGGGTCGTGCTCCGCGGAGAACTCTGGGTCGTGCCTGAACGAGTCAACCGGGTTATGCCCTGCCAAAGAGAGCGTCGGGTCATGCCATCGGGTCAGCAAGCCGTCGTGGAACCAAGAACTCGCTGGGTCATGCTCGGCAGAGAAGAAACCATCGTGCCCGAGGGCTTCGCCTGCGTCTCCACTGCCAGAATCTGCAGGGTCGTGATACTTCGACAGAGCCCCGTCGTGGATCCATGTGGTCTCCGGATCGTGCTGCTTGGAGAAGAACTCCTCATGATTCACAGATTCGCTTGGCCTGTGGGTGCCACTACCCGACTGCGCAGGGTCATGATACCTCGACAGAGCGCCGTCGTGGATCCATGTGGTCTCCGGATCGTGCTTATCGGATAGGAATGGATCGTGCCCGAGAGAGTCCTCAGGTTCGTGTCCTCCCGTAGACATCGTGGGTTCATGGTGCTTGGAAAGGCTGCCGTCATGAATCCATGTGGTCTCGGGATCATGGTTCTGGGAGAAGAACTGGTCGTGCCCAAAGGATCGGTCGGGGCTATGCCTACCACCTGCCACGCTGCCGCCCTTGGACAGTTCGGGGTCGTGATACCTTGACAGGGCGCCGTCGTGGATCCATGTTGTTGCTGCGTCGTGCTGCTTGGAGTAGAACTCCTCGTGGCCCAGTGAACGACCTGCTCCATGCCTGCCACCTCCCGCGCTGCCGTCCTTGGACACTGCGGGGTCATGGAAGTTGGAAAGGGCGCCGTCGTGGATCCATGTAGTGTCCGCATCGTGGTTCTCGGACATGAATGGATCATGGCCCAGAGACCTGGCCGCGCCATGCCTACCACCTCCCGCGCCACCACCCTTGGATACATCCGGTTCATGGAAGTTGGAAAGGGCGCCGTCGTGGATCCATGTAGTGTCCGCATCGTGGTTCTCGGACATGAATGGATCATGGCCCAGAGACCTGGCCGCGCCATGCCTACCACCTCCCGCGCCACCACCCTTGGATACATCCGGTTCATGGAAGTTGGAAAGGGCGCCGTCGTGGATCCACGTAGTTTCCGGGTCGTGGTGATCAGACATGAATGAATCATGGCCTAAAGAGCGTTCTGCCCCATGCTTGCCACCTCCCGCGCTGCCGCCCTGGGACATATCCGTGTCGTGGTAGTTGGATGCGAACCCATCGTGGATCCACGTAGTTTCCGGGTCGTGGTGCTCGGACATGAATGCATCATGGCCTAAAGACATATCTGCGCCATGGCGTCCACCCGCGGCGTTACCGTCCGTGGACCGAGAGGCTCCGTGGACGTTTGAGCCGAACCCGTCGTGGATGTCGGAGGAGTCCGGATCGTGGTTATCCGACATGAACGGGTCGTGCCCAAGGGATCGGTCTGCGCCGTGGCGTCCACCCGCGGCGTTACCGCCCGAGGAGCGAGAGGCTCCGTGGACGTTGGAGCCGAACCCGTCGTGGATGTTGGATGTGTCGCCGTCGTGGTTATCCGACATGAACGGGTCGTGCCCAAGGGATCGGTCTGCGCCGTGGC
>CAZGRI010000059.1:11181-11408 GCA_964528205.1 uncultured Dehalococcoidia bacterium
ACCCGTCGTGGATGTTGGATGTGTCGCCGTCGTGGTTATCCGACATGAACGGGTCATGGCCGAGGGATCTGTCTGCGCCGTGGCGTCCACCGGCGGCGTTACCGCCCGAAGAAGTGTCGGCTCCGTGGACGTTTGAGCCGAACCCGTCGTGGATATCGGACGTGTCCGTATCGTGGTTGTCCGACATGAACGGGTCGTGTCCAAGAGACCGCGCCGAGTCGTGATGG
>CAZGRI010000060.1:0-11224 GCA_964528205.1 uncultured Dehalococcoidia bacterium
AGGGATAGCGGGGACATTGCACCGGCCAGTGGAGCCTGAGCCGCAATAATGATAGCACCCCGAGCGAACGGCTCACAAGAAGGCGCTCGCCTTCAGACCCGCTATTCGAGGCGTCTCATTCGGGGCATGCCCACGGCGGACGTAACCGCGATGAACAGGAGGACGGAGCCGTTGATCAGCAGGGCCGCCGGCGCGCCCAGCGCGCTGGCAATGCCCCCCACACCCAGGTGGCCCACCGGCGCGGTCCCGATGCTCAACACCCACGAGCCCGAAGCCCGACCTCTCTGCTCGTTGGAGACGTTCTCCTGCATAAGCGTCCGGTAGAGTGTATCCACAGAGAACGCACACCCATTGATGAAAGCCAGGACCACCAGGACAACGTAAAGATTAGGCGTCAGGGAGAAGGCCATCTGGCCCAGGCCGAACATGCCGGCTATGATAAACATCAGTAATCCCCTGCGTCGATAGTTCCCGAGGCTCGCCAGGATCAGCGGCCCGATCAGTCCGCCTCCGGCACGAAACGCCATCATGAGGCCCAGGCCCAGGGCCCCGACGCCGAGTACGTCCTTTGCGAATGCCGGCAGGACGGTCTGGTGAGTGAACCCGAATATCTCGGTGGTCGAGGCCAGGAACATCAGGGCCATCAGCGTCCGGTTCTCGCGGAGAAGCCGCACGTATCCGAGCAGGCTTTGCAGCACCGGATCTCGACGCGCAGGGGCGGCCTGGCCGGCTTCTCGGATGGCAAGCAGGACCAAGAGCGACGCCAGATTCAGGCCGGCGACCACCAGATACTGTTCCCCCACGCCGAAAGTGGAAATGACAGCTCCCGCAACGACAGCCCCGACGACACTCCCTACCTGCGTGCTCGTGGTCGCCAGAGACAGCCCATTGAGGGCATGGTCGCGTCCTACCAGGTCGTAGGTGTAGGCGTGCCTCACCGTCATCGTGAAGGCGGCGACTGCGCCGTTCCCGGCGGCCAGTACCATGACGTGCCACACTTGCGCCACGCCGGTCAGGAGCACTATAGCCATAGTGGCCGCGACGATGGCGCCGCATAGCGTCACAAGGCGAGTCAGCAGCCGCCGGTCCATCCAATCGGCTATCGCCCCAGAGAGTATGCCCAGGAAGAACAGCGGTGCCGACCGGGCCGCTATGGCGGCCCCCACCATGAAGGAAGAGTCCGTCATGTCGAGCACCAGCCAGCCTATGGCAACGTGCGTCATACCCATGCCCACAGACTGGAAGAGCGTCGACGTCCAGAGTAGCCTGAAGTCCCGGTACCCGAATGAGACCGCCCAGGACCGGTTGGTGATGAAGGACGAGAGAGGGGTCGAAACCGCAGCCCGTCGACGTGGCGTCACGGAGGAGCCGGTGGTGTGCTGGTGAGGCCAAGCGCGGCGGCCACCTGGTCCGCCAGCTCGCGGAGTATCGGCGACGACTCGCCCGTCCCGGTCACCGGGTCCAGCGCCGTGATCGAGATTCGGTCGTTGTTGACGGCCCAGACGTCCGTCCCTCTGGGGATACCATCGGTGTTCGTCCGGTCGAATGTGATCCAGAAGTACTTGCTGCGGCCGTCGTTACCGGGTTCCACGGACTCCCGATAGGCCCGCGGTCCTGTTCGTGTGACCTCTACGCCGCGTATGTCGGGTGCTTCGAGATTGGGCAGGTTCACATTCAGGAGCGCGGGCGAGCCTCTGGACACCCGTCCGATGGCCTCGGCCAGCGCCCCGGCGGTCCTGGCCGCTACGTCATACCTGACGTCCGAGAGCGACGCGACCGATAGGGCGATGGACGGGATGTCGTGGTACCACCCCTGGACGGCACCGCCAACCGTGCCCGATACCATGACGTCCCGGCCCATGTTCGAGCCGTCGTTGATGCCGGACACCACCAGATCGACCGGTTCCTGCACCAGTCTCTGAGTCGCCAGGATGACGCAGTCGCCCGGCGTGCCCTCTACCGCGAACGTCGTGATGCCTGCGACTGGGGCCGGGACCTCTCTGACTCGGACCGGGGTGCGCAGCGACACGGCGGTGCCCATCCCGCTCAGGTCGCGGTCGGGCGCGACGACAGACACCTCGCCCACGTCATTGAGCGCCTCGGCCACGGCCCACAGCCCCGGGGCGTGAACGCCGTCGTCGTTGGTGACAAGAATCCTCAAAATGCCCTCGCCTGCCCTACAGAGACACGTTGTCGATCAGCCGGGTCTTGCCGATGCGGACCGCCAGCGACACCAGCGCTTTGGGCGCTACCGTGTCTAGCTCTTCGAGGGTTTCCGGGTCGGCAACGCTGACGTAGTCAATGGACGCCAGCGGCTCCTCGTTTATCAGGTCACGCATCAGCCTCTTGACCTCGACGGCATCGGTCAGGCCGTCGTCCCACAGGCGTTGTGAGAGGCGGAGCGAGCGGTACAGCACGGTGGCGCCCTCTCGCTCCCGGTCGTCGAGATATACGTTGCGGCTGCTCAACGCCAGGCCGTCGGTGTCACGCACGGTGGGCACCGCGACGATCTCCGCCCCAAGGTTGAGGTCGGCATTGAGCCGCCTGACCACCAGCAGCTGCTGGGCGTCCTTTTGACCGAAGTAGGCCCTGTCGGGCCGCACGATCGACAGCAGCTTGCATACCACGGTGGCGACGCCTTTGAAGTGCTCCGGACGGGACGCGCCCTCCAGGACGGTCCCAAGCCCCCCCACGTCAACGGCCGTGCTGAAGCCGTTCGGATACACCTCGCCGGCAGACGGCGCGAACACCACGTCGACACCCTCCCGTCCGATCGTTGCGAGGTCCGCCTCACGATCCTCCGGATACGATGCCAGGTCCTCGCAAGGCCCGAACTGGGTAGGATTAAGGAAGAGGCTGACCGCCACGCCGGCGTTCTCAGAGCGGGCCCGCCTGAACAAGGCCGCGTGACCCTCGTGCAAGCCGCCCAGGGTCGGGACCAGGCCCAGCGGCCTTGCCGTTTTCTGGCAGACCGCTCGGGCCTCTGCGACGGTCTCGACAACCCTCAAGTGCGCCTTTCGAAACAAAGAACAGCTAGACCCGTCCCGCGCCGGCCGCTCCGGTGATGCCGCCGTGTGAGGGTCAATCATACAGGGGCGGTTCATACTGCGACAAGCCACCGGTCTTGGACTCTCGTCGGCCCGCCTTTGACGTCTCCAGAACGCTTGTGCAATGCTGGCCTCATGGGGGACTGACCCGACGGGTCGGCCCCTTTCCGCTTTAGTAGGACCCGCAATCGGAGGACAAACGGAACAGATGGAACCGGTACCGCCGCCCTATCCTTGCCTGACGCACTCCCGCCCATTCCCGCCAACTGTTGATAGATACGGCCGGTTCGCCGATAATGGAGCCGCCTAGGCGGTAGTGGGCCGTTCCTCGGCCCGGCGCTACAAGCGCCAGACCCAGGAGGACTCGTATGGCTGATCCAAACGTGTCTCTGAGACAGGTGACCAACGACGACGTTTCCCGAATACGACGCTGGCTGGAGGATGAGGACGTTTCCGAGAGCTGGTTCGGGCGTTACTCCTATGGCGACCCCGCCCATCTCGGCTATCACCCCGACCGGATGGAGAACGCCTCACCACAGGAATGGGAACGGGTATTCGAAAACCCCGAACACCGCATTCTCTCCATCTATACCGAGGAGGGGGAGCACATAGGCGAGGTCCACATCGCCATCGAGGAGCCACTGGGCGACGGTCAGCTATCGATCCTGATAGGCAGAACGGACATGTGGCACAGGGGCTACGGGACCGCCGGAGTCCAGGCGACCCTCGACATGGCGTTCAATGAACTGGGCATTTACCGCATCTGGGTGGACATCCCGGAGTACAATGAGGCCGCACGGTCCCTGTTCGCACACATCGGCTTCGTCCACGAGGGCACACTGCGCCAGAGCCGCCCACATGAGGGGTCCCGCCACGACTCCGTGGTAATGGGCATGCTGTCAGCCGAGTACGCGCAGCGCTCCCAGGAGGACAGCACGGAGGCCCGGACCGCCTAGCGGGCGGCGGCCGCCGTCAAACTCACAGGGCGATGACTCACCCAACGGCGTCGTCAGCCTCGCCCCGACGCCGGGGCCTCGAGACCAGTGCGTAGGTAATCAGCATGGCCATGAACACGCCAAGTGCGACTGGGGCGACGTACTCGAAGCGGGTGCCGCCTATTCGGTCACCGAGCCGGTCGGCCAGCGTCGGTACGCTCAGTCCCGTCAGCTCCAGCGACACGCCCGCGCCCCTGGGCAGACCGGTGGCCTGCAGGAGGCCATAGCGGCGGTCGCCTATGTCGACCATCTCCGGGCCGTCCAGATCAGGGCTGGAGAGCTGCAGTAGCCCCTCGGGGGCCAGGACCCTCAAAAGCCCCGCGCCGTACCTGAGGGACTTGTTTACCACGACCTCAGTACCTGAATAGGGAAAGCTGTATCCGATTAGGATTTCGTGCTTGCCCGGCGGCACCGTCGCGACGAGAGCAAAGCCGCGGTCGACCTGAATGAACTCCGCTCCGGCCAGCCGGGTCTCCACGCTCAGTCCCTCGGCGCCGGCCGGCAGCCCGAATCGCAGCACGTCCATCGTCTCCGGGCCGGGGACATAGGCCCGATCGGAGCTGTTGGCGATCTTGACGATCTCGAGGGCCACCACGCGCTGAGACGGGGCGTCGGCCTGGGCGAACAACAGGGACGCGGACGAAACGGAGATAACCTCATCCCCCTGCATCGCGTCATAGACCGTCAGCGTGAACGGAGCAGGGTTCCCCGCGGTCAGGTCCAGGTCCACCCCGAATAGTGCGCCCTGGTAGGTGACGGAGACGCCGTACGTCGCCTGATCGTCGACGTCGACCGCCTCGAACGCGAACTCTCCGTTGGAGCTCACCACGGTCTCCACGTGGTCGTGTACGGACGGGGACTCACGATGCAGGACCACGACGCTCCCTTCGACGCTCCCGCCGTCAGGCGTCGCGTTCACCACCTGCCCCTCGATGGTCACCGAGCCGGCCTGGGCCTGGATGGCCGGTACCGACCCGGCCCACAGGACCAGCGCGCTCAGTAGCAGAATCAGCGCCCAGCGCGCCGGGCTCAAACGTCGCCCCCGGTAACACTAGAATCGGGACGCGGCGGGGCCGGTATGTGAACGCCGCAAGCGTTGCATGTCCGGCTCTCGGGTTCCACCGCCGCCGAGCAGTTCGGGCATTTGATCGAGCCCTCGGGCACGTCCGGCCCCAGCAGTCGCGCGCGGACCTCCCGCACCTCCCGTCCCAGGTCTGCCAGGAGCACCTCCTCCTGGTCCATCTCGAGGCCCATCGCCTTCATCAGTCCCGCCGCCTCCAGCATGTACTGTTGCATTATCGACCGGTGGTCCTCGTCGGTCAGATTCCCGATGGCCCGCTCCAGCTCGGTGTTCCTTAGCCCGGCGACCGCTGCGTCCCACCGCCGCTCGATATCGGCCTCCGGAGAGCTCTCGTCAACGGTCTCAAGGCCGGACCGGGCGGGCCTGAGGAAGGGCAGAGCGATCACGAGGGCTACGGCGATGGCGAGGACTGCCGCGATCAGGACGAACATTCACGCCCTGGCGGCCTGGGCGGAGCCCGGCAAGGTCGCGGCGACGGTCGCGGGCCTCCGTGCCGGCCACACGGCCAGCAGGAAGCCGGCGAACAGCACCGGGCCCGACGCCCACATCCACCACACCAGCGGATTGATCAGGACGCGAAAGACGGCCGCTCCGTCCTCGTTGAACTCAGACGGCACGATGTAGAAGTCCTCCACAGGCGTGCTCCGAATCGCGCCCCTGGTGGCCGCGATCCGAAAGTCCGGGTAGACGGCCCTGAAGGGACGCATCACGCCCAGGTACGAGTCCCCCGCGAACACCTGGAAGGCGGCCACGTCCTCCTCCCGGTCGGCGAAGGTGGCATGCTCCACACCCTGATACGTGAACCGGTATTGGCCGAGAGAGGCCGTATCTCCGGGGCTCATGACTATGTCCCGCTGGACGCTGTAGAAGGACGACGCGATGGCTCCCACGGCCAGCATGACTATCGCCAGGTGCACCACGTACCCTCCGTACCGTGGCCGGTTTCCGGAGAGCAGGTGTGAGAACGCAAGGTGATAGGCCTCGCCCCGACGATGCCTCGATCGGGTCCCCCGGACCCACTCGTGGACTATTCCGGACGCGACGAGCGCGCATGTCGCGAAGGCCACGACCGCCGCCGGCTGTCTTATACCCACTACGACCAAAACGATGCCGGTGGCCACGGCCACGCCAAGAGGGAAACGGAGGACCCTGACGACGGTCTGCAGGTTGGCCCGTCGCCACGGCAGCAACGGGCCGACGCCGACCAGAAACACGATGCCCAACAGCAGTGGGCCATTGATCTTGTTGAAGAAGGGCTGGCCCACCGTAACCGTCGCGTCCTGGGCCGCCTCGGAGAAGATCGGAAACACGGTGCCCCACAACGTCACGAAGGCGACCGCCAGAAACAGGACGTTCTGGGCCAGGAAAGCGCTCTCGCGCGAGAGCATGGACTCCAGGTTCTCCCGGCTCCTGAGCGAGTCCATCCGCCAAAAGAAGGCCGCAGTGGCTCCGACGGCCGTCGCCGCCATGAAAGAAAGGAACAGCCAGCCCATGGTGGACTGGGCGAATGAGTGCACTGATGGGACGGGGCCCCCGCGATTGATGAACATGCCCATCTGGGCCAGAGTGAACGCCACGATGATCAGCACCATGTTCCACATGCGGAACATGCCGCGGCGCTTCTGGACCATGATCGAGTGGACGAACGCCGTCATGGCCAACCACGGCATCAGGGCCGAGTTCTCGACCGGGTCCCAGGCCCAGTACCCGCCCCATCCCAGAATCGTGTAGGCCCACCAGGAGCCGAGCAGGAGGCCTATCGTCAGGACCACCCAGGCGACCATGGCCCAGAGACGGCCCAGGTCGACCCATTCGTCCTGGCCGCCTCGCTGGGCAAGGAGGGCTCCGATGGCGATGCTGAACGGTATCGCAACCGCAACCAGGCCCGCCATCTGCACCGGAGGATGGATGAACATCCCAAAGTGGAGCAGAAGCGGGTTGATGCCCTGGCCGTCGGCGGGGGTAATCGGCAGTCGCTCCAGCGGGTCGGCGAGGAACACCATGATCCCTATGAAGAACGCGATCACCAGCGCAATGATTCCCGTCGCGTAAGGCGTGGTGTGCGGCAGTTTCCGCCTCATGCTGAGGACGGCGAGCACCGCCAGCAGCGAAAAGACCAACACGATGAACAGGAGGGACCCGGCGTTGCTGGCGTAAAGCGCCACCCAGGTGTACACCTGCGGCATCGCCAGATTGCTGTTCTCGGCCACGTATCTGACCGAGAAGTCGTTGGTGACGAACGCGTAGACCAGCGCCAGTGACGAGACCAGGAGCAGCGCCGGAATCGTGTAGAGCCCGTAGCGCCCGCTGAGGGTCAGCTCCGGTATCCTCTGCCACGCCCCCAGAAACGACGCCAGGACTACATAGCCCGACACCACGAGGGCCAAGACCAGCGCCGTCTGCCCCGTATCGACTATCACCGCGCCTCCGACCCGTCGCTCCCGACCGCTTCCTGGATACGCCTGTAGTAGTAGGCGACGTCCGAATCCGCCGCGACTCCGGGCTGGTCGGCCTGGCTCTCCCCGCCCGAGGGCCGGCGTCTCATCACTCGGAGCGCGAGGAAGAGCGCCAGGGCGGCGCCGAGCACCGCCGCCGGCGGTATGACCCATACAGCCAGCGTGAACCCCTCTGTCTGTGGTTCCAGCAAAACACTGGGGCCGTACCGGTCGACGAAGAAGTCCTTGATCTGGCCCTCGGTCCAGCCCTCGCCGAGCTTCTCCGTAACGACATTACGCATCTGCAGCGCCAGGGGATTTTGCGACTGGTCGATGGACTCGCCGGGGCATACGGGACACATGATGGCTGTGTTCAACTGCTGAGCCCTGCGCTCCAGCGCGGGCACCTCATCGCCGAGGCTGCACGACGCCGCGAGCATCGCGACAGCGACAACGGCCAGCATTCCGAAGACGCCAGGCGTCATTCGAGGTCGTAGGGCTCTCCGCGGACCAGAGACCGCGGTTTTCGGCAGGCACACCATGCCAGGTCAGTCCTTTCAAGCGCAGGGTATATTATACCCGTTCACGTGCGGCTTCACGCGCCTTTTGCTATAATCGCGGCGCCCGTTAACCGGCATGTTGGAGTCCTCCATGACCGTTCTATACGTCGTGTCAGACCGTGAGGGAGCGGGTAAGACCGCCCTCTGTGTCACGCTGGCAAGCAAGCTGGCCGGCATGGAAAAGAAGGTCGCGCTGCTCAAGCCGGTGGCGGCTTCCGGTCTGGACACCGGCGACGACCCGGACGCGGCGTCGTACGCCGAGCTACTTGGGCTGTCGACCGACGGCTGGCCTTTCGGGAAGGGCGAGGGGCCGTTGGGCGACGACATCGAGGGGCGGACGAAGGCCGAGGTAGACCGGATGTCCTCGGTCGCGGACATCGTGATCGTCGAAGGCTCGACCGCTCTTTCACCCGAGGAGCACAGGCGTCTCGCCGAGACGCTGGACGCGAAGGTCCTGGCCGTCGTGGCCTATAGCCCCGACATCCCGTCGGACGCCCTCACCTCCTGGCTTTCGGGGCTCGGAGACCGGACGGTCGGCGCCGTGGTCAACGGCCTGACGCGGCATCGAGGACGCGACGCCGAAGCGGCTCTGACACCGTCCATAGGCCCCGACGGCGTCACGACGTTCGGCGTCGTCCCGGAGGACCGGAGGCTCCTGGGGGTCAGCGTCCGGCAGCTCGCACAGCACCTGGAGGGCAGGTTCATGTCGGGCGAGGACGCGTCGGACGGGCTCGTGGAGCACCTGATGGTGGGCGGAAGGGGCATGGACCCCGGCGAGCACTGTTTCGGGGTGCGCGACGGCAAGGCGGTGATCGTTCGCGGCGATCGACCCGACCAGCAGATGGCGGCTCTCAATACCTCCACGGCTTGCATGGTCATGACCAGGGGCATCGAGCCCATCGAGTACGTGCAGTACGAGGCGAAGGAGGAAGGGGTGCCCATGATCGTCGTCGAAACGGATACGATCGAAACGATGGAGGCGCTGAACGGACTGATGGACTCCGCGCGTTTCGACCATCCCCTCAAGCTGGCACGGTACTCAGAGCTGGCCGAGGAGCATATCGACCTTCCGGCCCTGTATGGCGCCCTGGGCTTTTCCGAGTGAGGTGTCGACGCAAAGCGACCCCATCCCCCGCCCGGCAGCCCGTGTCCTTGTCATAGACGAAGCGGACCGTCTGCTGCTCTTTCGCGCCGTGCTTCAGGACCGAGACGATATCTGGATCACTCCCGGCGGGGGACTCCGGCACGGCGAGACCTACGAGGAAGCGGCTTTGCGCGAACTGTCGGAGGAGACGGGGCTGGAGGGGGTGACGCTTGGGCCGCACGTGTGGGACCGCAGGCATGTCTGGAGATGGGGTGAAGACTGGTATGAATCGATAGAGCAGTTCTTTCTGCTTCAGACGCCCACGTTCGACGTAAGCCGGGCGGCGCTGGACCCTGAGGAGGAGACCACTCTGGGCGAGCACCGTTGGTGGAACGTTCCCGAGATCATGGTCGCCACGACTGAGACGTTCGCACCCAGGGGAATCGGCAAGCTTATCTCCCCGGTTTTGAGAGGAGAGGTCCCGGCGCGACCGATCGACGCGGGGGAGTGATCTACCGATCCGCGATGTCCGGAAAAACAGAAGAGGGGACGGCCGATGAGGCGTCCCCTCTTTATTCATGTCCGGTTTCCGTGCCGGTCAGCCGGCTCGGGACGCCGCGGCCGCGATGGCCCGCTGAGCGTAAACTGAGGTCAGGTGCGCTCGGTACTCGGCCGACGCATGGATGTCCTCGCTGAAGTCGACACCCGTGCCGGCCTGAGCGGCCGCCGCCTGGACCGCCGCGTCATCCAGCGTCTTACCCTTCAAAACGGCTTCGGCCTCCGCGGCACGGACGGCTTTGGGTCCGGCTCCCGTGACACCGATCCGCGCGTCCTGGCAAACGCCGCCGCTCACGGTCACGCTGGCTGCGACGCCGACGATGGCGAAGTGGGAGGCCTTGTTGGCGAATTTCGCGTAGGCCGAACCGGTCCCCGCGGCGGCCGCCGGAATGACTATCTCGGTCAGTACCTCCCCCGGTCCAAGGTCAGTCGTCAGCAGGTCCACGAAGAAGTCGTCCGCAGCGATCGTGCGATGGGACGAGTTGGACTGGACCGACAGCTCGGCCCCAAGGGCCAGCGCCACAGCGGGCAGATCGCTGGCCGGGTCGGCGTGGCTGAGGTTGCCTCCCAACGTACCCCTGTTGCGGACGAGAGGGTCGGCCACCCGGCCGGCGGCCTCCGCCAGCATCGGTGCCCTGTCCTGGACCAGCTCCGAGCTCTCCAGCTCCGCGTACGTGGTCATCGCGCCTATGGCAAGACCTCCGTCGGACTCTCGGATGTACGACAGCGCGGAGACCTTCCCCAGGTCTATGATCACCTCGGGCCGCGCAAGTCGTAGCTTCATCAGAGGGATCAGGCTGTGCCCGCCTGCCAGTACCTTGGCGCTGTCGCCGTGCCGGTCAAGCAGGGACAGGGCGTCGGCGACGGTGGTCGGGGCGTGGTACTCGAAAGCGCTGGTTGTCATATCGACCTCCTGGACTTGGGGTGGAAGGGGACGTAGAGAGCGGGGTATGCAGGCGGCCTACTTCTTGGCCGCGAACTGGACCGCTTTGACGATGTTGTTGTAACCGGTGCAACGGCACAGGTTCCCGGCGAGCCCGTGCCTTATCTCCTGCTCGCTCGGGTCGGGGTTCCGCTGCAGCAGGTCGTAAGCCGACATTATCATGCCCGGCGTGCAGAAGCCGCACTGCAGGCCGTGCTCCTCTTGGAACCCTTCCTGGAGAGGATGAAGCTCCCCGTCCTTCGCCAGCCCCTCGATCGTGGTGACCTCGCCGCCGTTGGCCTGGACCGCAAAGACGGTGCACGACTTGACCGCGGCCCCGTTGAGAATCACGGTGCACGCGCCGCAGTTGCTGGTGTCGCAGCCCACGTGGGTGCCGGTCAGGTCCAGCACCTCCCTGATGTAGTGGACGAGCAGCGTTCGGGGCTCGATCTCGCTGGTGTGTTTGACTCCATTTACCGTTAAGGAGATTGGTACAGACATGGTTCGAATCCTCCAAGATGTGGCAACCGCAAAGATGAGGG
>CAZGRI010000061.1:0-377 GCA_964528205.1 uncultured Dehalococcoidia bacterium
CGCAGCCCACCCCGGGGCCCACGCTGGCGGAGGTCGAGGCGCTGATAGCGAGCACGCTGTCGTCGGCGTTGGCGTCCCTCCCGACCCCTGTTTCGCCGGATGAGCTTAGCGCGCTGGTGGACGAGCGTATTGCCGCCGCCACCGGTCCGGGCCCAACTCCGACGCGGACCGCCGTGCCACCCAGCCCTACACCCACCCCGGGGAGTCTGGGGGGCCAGGTATCTGGGGCATCGGTCGCGGCCCTTTCGGAGGATATCTTCCTGACGGTTGACCCCGGCCACGGGTTGGCCGGGCGCGACATCCGCTTCACGTTGGAGGGCGTTCGACCGTGGCAGCCGGTCGAGGTCGAGTTTGCCGACCCCAGGGAAGAGAGCGTC
>CAZGRI010000061.1:387-11074 GCA_964528205.1 uncultured Dehalococcoidia bacterium
GCCCGCTTCTTCAGGACCAATGGCAGACCCGTGACAAAGCAGACCAAGGTCGCCGACGGATCGGGACAGGTCACGTGGGTACGCATCGGTACCCAGGACGTCGAGGGCGTGTGGTCTGTTCGGGTGACGGTCGACGGCGAGACGTCGACCGTCCGGTATCCCGTCAGCCAGCTACAGCTCCCCTCGCTCGAGCCGTTCACCTCCGGCATAGAGTTTCGCCGGTACAAGGGGTCCGTCTCGGACGCATACATATCGGCGCTCGTTCCCTCTTCTCTGGCGGTGGATATCCAGGCCCACCTTGGGTGGGTCGTCGAGCGGCTGGACGACGACCTCGGTATCAGAAACGGCACGATCCCTGACGTCTACCTCACCGGAAACAGAGGCCTGCTGGAGACGGTAAGCGGCGCTACCGGGGTGAGTCTGGGCTTCGAAGACGGCTATTTCGTGCGAGGAGGACTGAGGCCTGGCATCTACATGCGGGCCGACTTCCTCAGGTCCGCCCTGCTGGGCACGCTGACGCATGAGTACGTGCATCTGGTGCTGAACGAGATCAGTGGCGGAACCGACCTGCCGGCCTGGCTCAACGAGGGGCTCGCCACCTATCTGGAGTACGAGCTGGGGCTTCAGGGAGTCCGACCCAACGCGGCCAGGCGAGATCTGTACCGCAGCGCGGACGCCGCGAGATCATCGGTGGTCTCCGGGCCCTTCTTACCCCTCACGGGACTGGAGAGCCAGTCGCGGTGGATGGCGCAAACCGACGACGCCATCATCAGGCTGATGTACGCCGAGGCCCACATGGCCGTCCGCCTGCTGATCGAGGACCACGGTGCCGATGCGCCTGTGAGGGTGATGCTCGAGCTTACGGAAGGCGGGTCGCTGCAGGACGCGTTGCAGACGGTAACAGGCCGGAGCTACCTGCAGTTTCGCGACCGCTTCGTATCGTGGCTCCAGACCTGGGAGGACCCGGCCAGGGCGGCAATAGGACAGTACGCTCGGGAGCTGGACGACATCCTGGCCGCCGAGAGCGCGATCTTCGCTCGCAGGTCGGCCTACCTGGACTCGGGCTTGCCCATTGAGCAGAGCAGACCCTTGAGCGCCGGGCTGGTGGCCGATTCCCGGGACCTCCAGGTCAGGCTGAGGGGCCTGGTCCCGGGAGAGTCGTTGACTAGCCTTCATGACGACGCGACCGAGTTTCTTGCGAGCCTGGTGAATATGCTGACGCTTGAACGCGACTACCTGGAATCGGGCATTGAGTCCAAGAGGACTGAGGCGGGGAAAATGATCCCCGAGCTCTTCGGCCGGGTCTTCCGGCTTCAACGAGACCTGTCCACCGTCCAGTTCAACTACCAGCTAAAACCCGCCGGCTGAGCGTGGACCTCCTCGCCACCGTTGAGGATAGTCTGGCGAGGCACCTGGATGATCGCTATCGTCGTTGCGGCAACCGGCTACAATCACTAGAATGGATATCGGCTCGGGCTCGCTGGGTCCATCGCCCCGGACCGAGCCCCGTCACGGTGCTGTCCGGGTCGATGCTCTGAGGCACGCCCCGTCCGGACCCATGGCCCCATCGTCTAGAGGACTAGGACGGCGGCCTTTCAAGCCGCAAACACGGATTCGAATTCCGTTGGGGCCACATAACCAGAGGTCTCGAGTCGCCGAGCCGCGTCGATCCTGCTCAGTCCCAATGCGTCGTCGGCGACCGGTCGCTCCATATTCGCTCTTCTGAGAGCCTCGCCTATTCTGACGCTGTGAGCGACATGGCTGCAAGGGTCCACATCTGGCGGCACGAGACCGGCGATACCGCTCCGTTGCCTGCCACCTAGGAAAGCCTGCGCACAATGGAGCCGAAACCTCACCCCCAAGTGGAACAACGCAGTCGTAAGTCTACATCGCCCCCTCTCCGCAGCTACGGAGAGGGGGAACGAAAAGGGGGTGAGGTCATGCGACTCTATGTCTGACCGAATCAAGAGAGCCATCCAGTCCGGCTGGGACCGGATGTCGGACTCGTATCAGGCCGAGACTCGAATCTCACTGGACGACGTCCACTACGGCCCTCTGTGCCCGGGAGAGCGGGACCTGCGGCTCCTGGGCGACGTCCGCGGCAAGAACGTCCTCGAGCTGGCGTGCGGAGCGGCCCAGAACTCGATCGCGCTGTCCAAGTGGGGGGCACGGGTAACGGCTCTGGACTCGTCGCCCAGCCAGCTGCGCAAAGCCCGGACGCTCATCGTCCGGGAAGCGGCCGACGTCGGCCTGGTGCGCGGCGACGCCGAGCGTCTGGGCATGTTCCGGGACGGGCGGTTCGACCTTGTCCTCTCCTCCTTCGGGTGGGAGTTCATCCCCGACCTCGCTCTCTGCTTCCGCGAATGCGCCAGGTTGCTTCGGGCCAACGGGCTGCTGGCGGTCTGCACCGTGCACCCGCTGGCCGCGTTCGAATGGGACGAGAAGGAGCGAGGACTGATCGTGACCGACTATTTCAACCCCCCCATCGAGGTGTGGGAGGAGCAGCCGGACGTCGACGGACAGGCCGGGCTGACCTTCTTTCACACCATCGAGGAGATGTTCGGGCTGCTGGTCGCCAGCGGTTTTCGCGTAGAGCGGATCGTCGAACCCTTTCCTCATCACCCCGAAGACATCGCTCGGGGAGACGCGGTAGCTCCGTATACAAGCTCGTTCTGGGAGTGCCAGTACGAGAGACTCAGCCGGGTGCCTTTTTCTATAGTCTACGTGGCGAGAAAGCCCTGACGGGCGCTGTTTTTCCAACAGGGGGATGTACCTGCGGGGAACAAATCGGAGTGCTCTGACGTCAGAGGAATAAGGCCTGTGCCCGCAGCCCCAGTGGGCGGAGACCGAAAGGTCTACCCGTTTCCGGTGATGGGGGACATGGCCACCTTGTTCCAGTGGAGGTACGTACACTATGATTCGCAAGATGAAAGTCCTGATCGCATTGATTGCCATACTGACGATAGCAGCGCTCGCGGCCTGCGGCGGTGCCGAGGAATCGCGAGTCACGTCCTCCGGCGCCTTCGCTGAAGCTGCGGTGGAGACTGAGGTAGTCAAGGAGGTCGTCAGGGAAGTGCCCGTCGAGAGGATCGTGGAGAAAGCCGTGATAGTGGAGGTGGCCAAAGAGGTCGAGGCCCGGGCGCCGGCGTCGGCCGGAAGAAGTGTCGACGAAGAGCGGCCGGTCCCGGCGACCGCAGGCCCCGATACGGTCCTTGTATCGCAGCAGCGCATCATCGTTCGGACGGTGGACATGGGCCTCGTGGTATCCGATGTCCCGGCGACGATGGACACGGTGGCGGACCTGGCCAAGGAGCTGGGTGGATGGGTGGTCTCCTCCGACAGGAGCCAGAAGCACCAGGGCTTCATATCGGTCCGCGTTCCCGCCGACACACTCGACGACTCCGTAGCCCGCCTGAGGGCGATGGCCGACGAAGTCGAGTCCGAGGTCTCGACCAGCAGGGACGTGACGGACGAGTACGTCGACCTGACCGCCCGGCTGGGCAACCTGGAGGCCACGGAGGCGGCGCTAGTCAAGCTGCTCGACAAGGCCACAAAGGTCGAGGACGCCCTCGAAGTGCAACGAGAGCTCACCAGGGTCCAGGGCGACGTCGAAAGCCTGCAGGGGCGCATCAAGTTCCTGGAGCAGACGTCTGCTTTTTCGCTGGTCAACGTAAGACTGAGGCTGACCCCGCAGGACATGTCGGTCGACTCGGGCCTCGACCAGACGGCCACGGTCGGCGAGATCACGAGATTCCGGGCCTCGTTCAAGCCTCCCGAGGACATCGAGCGGTTCGAGTACACGTGGGACTTCGGCGACGGGTCAGGGGTTGTGTCCGGTCACCGCACGGCGCCCACCCTGGACGAGGACACGCGAGTGACGGCCACCGTGACTCACGTGTACCGCGACGACCGCGACTCGCCCTACATCGCCGAGATCGAGATCCAGGGCTTTGGCGACGCCGGTGTTGTCGAGGGCAAGGATACCCTGATCGTCTCGGTTACCGAGCTCCCCACCGTCGAGGTGTTCGCCGGAGAGGGCAAGGTTGTCCAGGACGGCGAGGAGGTAGAGTTCATCGGCACCTTCACCCGGCCCGAGGGACTAACGGAAGTCACGTTCGAGTGGGACTTTGGGGACGGCTCGACTCCGGCCACCGTCAGCGTTGGTGGAGGAGAGACCAGGGCGGTTGCGAAGCACACCTATCGGGACCACCGACCGACTCCGTACAAGGCCACCTTGACCATCACCGCGACGGCAGAAGGAGGAGAGATCGAGAGCACGGACTCGTTGAGCATCTTCGTGAACGAGTCGTCCGGCTGGATCACGACCGGATGGGACGCCGGCGCCAAAGGCAAGGCAGCGGTACGATCGCTTTCCAGAGTCGGGCAGGGACTGGGGACCATCTCGATCTGGCTGGCCATCTTCAGCCCGGCATGGCTCGCTCTGATCATAGTGGGGTTCGTGATAAGACGGCGCCGCCGCCGATTGGTCGAGAGCTAGGGTAGGGGACACTGAACCGGGGACTGACGGCATCGGAGCGCCGGCGGTGGGATATACTCCACTCCGGCGCTCCTGGCGCTCCCTGGAAACCGTAGTGTCAGACGAGCGCGTAGTAGCATCTGGACCGAGAACCACGAATTGACGGACGCCGAAGACGGTACACTCGTGAGGCACTTCACGGCCACCGCGTTCGTGGTCTACGACGGCTGCGTTCCGCTCCACTGGCACCCCAAGGTGCGGGCCTGGCTGCCGCCCGGCGGCCACATCGAAGCCAACGAGGACCCGGTGCAGGCGGTCCTACGCGAAGTCCTGGAGGAGACCGGAATCACTGCCGAGGTCGTCCCGACTTCACCTCCTGTTGGGCTACAATATCCCGCCGAGGTCACTCCGCCCTACACGATAATGGTCGAGGACATACACGATCCGGCCGACGGGTACCACCAGCACATCGACATGATCTACTTCTGCCGTCCAGTGGGCTCGCCGGGGCCTTTGAACGAGGGATGGCGATGGGTGAGTCGAGCGGACCTGGCCGGTGAGGCCGCCCTCGCCCGCCCTTCGGGCAACGCCGAGCCCCCGCCCGAAGACGTGCGGCTCCTGGCCCTGGCCGCGCTGGAAGCCATCGAGGGAACGTAGAGGTATCCTTGGGCATCGTAGCCGTCGAGGACCTGGTCAAGCGGTTCGGAAAGCTGGACGCCGTTCGCGGCGTCTCCTTCGATGTAGAAGAGGGCGAGATCTTCGGCTTCCTTGGACCCAACGGCGCCGGCAAGACGACGACCATCAACATGCTCTGCACTCTGCTCAGGCCGACCGCGGGCAGGGCGCTCGTCAACGGCTTTGACGTCGCCAAGGAGACCAGCGCCGTTCGCCGGGCCATCGGCCTCGTGTTCCAGGAGACCACGCTGGACGAGCATCTCACGGCGGAGGACAACCTGCGCTTCCACGCCTATGCCTACGGCATCTCCAGGGCCGTCTTTCGTGAACGAAGCAGGGAGCTGCTGGATCTCGTAGAGCTGTGGGACCGCAGGAAGGACAAGGTCAACCGCTACTCGGGAGGGATGAAGCGGAGACTCGAGATCGCCAGAGGCCTCCTCCACCGCCCCAGGGTCCTGTTTCTCGACGAGCCGACCCTCGGACTGGACCCCCAGACCCGCCGGCGCGTCTGGGACTACGTCCGCGACCTCCGGCAGAGGGACAGCCTGACTATCTTCCTTACGACCCACTATATGGATGAGGGGGAGAACTGCGACCGCATCGGGGTCATCGACTATGGTCGCATCGTCTCTCTGGACACGCCTGCCGGCCTGAAGGACGAGCTTGGCGGCGACATCATAACCATCACAGCCGACGACACCGTCGCCGCGGTCCAGACCTTGCGCCGGGAGTACCGGCTCTCGCCACTGGAGCGGAACGGGTCGGTGACCTTCTCTGTCAAACGGGGAGAGGAGTTCCTGCCGGAGTTCGTCCGCGGATTTCCCCACCGCCTGCTGTCCGTCGGGCTTCGCCGCCCCACGCTGGACGACGTATTCCTCAACCTGACGGGCCACGCCATCCGCGATGAGACGCCCCAGCCGGAAGCCATCGACCCTGAGCGTGGCCACGATTGACGTCCGTTGGCCGGTACGGCGCCTGGCTCGAGGCCCTGAGACATCGCGAAGGTCCCGTCTTTCCGGCGAAAGCCGGAATCCAGAGGGCGGCCTCGCGTGCAACAGCGGCTGCACGTTGCTTATCGAGGTGACAGTCGGACTCCGTCCAGCGGATCTGGCAGTAGAGGAACGCGAGCGAGCGTGGAGACACGGGTCTATTGAGAAGGGTAATCGGACCCGGCGAGACCTGCATCAGGGCGATCGTCCCCCTGGATTCCGGCTTTCGCCGGAAAGACGAGTGGAGAGGGACGTCCGCCTCGGTGGGGCATGTCCGCGTGACCAGAAAGACAAGAGAGATGGCCTCAACACATGATTGAGCTTTACCGTGGGATATGGGTGGTGGCCTACCGTGAGCTGCTTCGCGTGCTGAACGAGCGGTCCAGGCTGGTCGGCCTGCTTCTTACCCCGGTGATGATCCTGCTGGTATTCGGCATCGGTTTCAACCGAATGGTCGGGTCCCTTGGACCCGGCGTGGACTACATAAAATTCCTGTTCCCCGGTGTCATCGCGATGAACGCCATATTCAGCTCGTTGAACACCGGCGCCTCGATCGTGTGGGACAGGGAGCACGGATTCCTCAAGGAGATCCTTGTCGCGCCCATCGCACGCAGCGGAGTCGTATTGGGGAAGGCGCTGGGTGGTGCGGTGGTGGTCATCTTGAACGCCACGGTCTTGCTGGTGTTGGCCCCCATCGTTGGGGTCTCGCTGGACCCGATGCTGGTCATCAAGCTGGTCCCGCTCCTGCTGGTCCTATCGGTGGCGCTGTCCAGCTTCGGCATTCTGCTGGCGACCCGGGTGCGATCGCAGCAGGGGTACAACGTGTTGATGGAGCTCCTCCAGTTTCCGCTGATCTTCCTGTCCGGGACCTTCTTTCCGCTGAATACCCTGCCGGCATGGTTGGAGACCGTCTCGAAAGTGAACCCGGTGACGTACGGCGTGGACGCCATCCGCAAGGTCGTCCTGAGCGGCGACCTCGCCGACGTCAACGTTCCGGGTCTGGAGGGCGCGGAGATAGCCGCGAGCGTTCTTGGCAACAGCCTCGGTGTGCTCCAAAACGGCCTTATCGTGGCGGCCATCGGAATGGCCCTGATGACCGGCGCCGTCTTGGCCTTCAACCGCCAGGAGTAGGGCAGGCTCGACGATGGACCTCGCTGGCCTACGAGAACAGGGAACACCGGACTTGAGGCGTATAGCTGTGGTGGGTACAACCGGGTCTGGAAAGACGACTCTGGGCCGCCAGCTCGGCGAGGCCCTGGGAGTGCCCCACGTTGAGCTCGATGCTCTCAACTGGGGGTCCAACTGGACGCCCGCCCCGACCGAGGTATTCCGGCGTAGAGTGGCCGATGCTCTGGACGGCGAGTCCTGGGTATCGGATGGCAACTACTCGGCGGTCCGCGACATCGTCTGGGACCGGGCGACCACGCTGGTGTGGCTCGACTACTCTTTGTGGCTCATACTGCGACGACTGACCTGGCGTACGGTCGGACGTGTCTTCACCCGTGAGGAGCTGTGGAACGGCAACAGGGAAGGGCTCCGGACGGCGCTCTTTAGCCGAGAATCTCTTTTCGTATGGGCGTTAAAGACGCACTGGAGCAGGAGAAAACGGTACGCTAAACTGATCGCACAGGGCGAATACATCAACCTCGCGGTCGTCCGGCACCGGTCACCTCGAGAGACAGACAAGTGGCTGGCCGGGATGGACCTGAGCGACGGATCAAGAGACACAGACTGATCCAGCGTCCAGGCGTGGAGTAGGGAATCTATATGGCGTCGCACGGAAAGTCAGCACGCGAGATACAGGAAGAGGTCGAACGGGCCTTACACCGGCAAAGGACCCGCGCTCGCCGTAGTTGGCTCAGTATCGTCCGTGGGGCCTTCTTCGTCGTGCTGGTACCGGCGCTGCTGCTTGCTCTTATCTGGGCGGCGCTGGTTGGCATTCACGTCAGCAAGGAGGCCACAATAGGCGACTCGATAGCCATGACCGTTGACGACGCGCGTGTCGCCTCGTCGTGTCCGGGACAGCCGGGGCTGGTGCTGGACTTCCTGGGCCGCTCCGAGGCGGTGCCTCTGGGCCAGGTCCTTTCACCGGACGGCGTCACCCAGGCCGTGCAGCTGGTCTGCGATGGAGACTACGCATCTGTCGCGGCCGTGCTGGCGGGACGGTGAGCCGGCCCGCCAGCAGGAATACGCCGTCCCTCGGTGATCCTGGGAGACCGGGTGCTTCGATTGTCCACAGGGACTCAAGGTCCCAGGTCTGCCCTATCGTCGCCAACCCCGGACTTCAGTCCGAGGACTCGAAAGTCCTAATGACCCTGCGCTGTGAGGAAGCGTCCCTTGACGGCTTTGGACGCCTGTGCTAGCGTTTTCCTAACGAAAACAGCAGACATACGATCGCTTTGATGGGGAGTAGTAGCGGGCCGGTCGGCTGCAGAGAGCCGGGAGAAGGTGGAAGCCCGGCGCCAGAGCGCCCGCGAACTCGCCCCGGAGCATCTGGCCTGAACGCTGGGGTCCGCCGTTCGGCGGACACCTCGCACCAGGGCTGGACGGGTGGCGCCGTTATCGCATTCGAGAGGTAGCCCGATCAGTCGAGCTGCAACGAAGGGTGGTACCGCGGGACCCGTTCAAATCCCGTCCCTCGAGGGACGGGATTTTGTATTGTCGAGAGAAGTCGCAGAGTTCGGAGTCGGGGCGAGGCCGGGTGTGACGCCGTCCCCTGGCAGCTGGGTACAGGGCCCCGGAGAAGGAAATCGCACAGACGGCTCGTAGGGGCGGCTCGCCAACCGCTCACGGTCCGCCGAGGAGCGAATCGCACGGCGACGCAAGAAGCGGGAAAACCTAATATCGGACGGAGTCCGGTGAGGGCCTTGGTGGGACACGCCATAGGGAATTGGGTGGCACAACGCAATGACTGGAGCAAGAACTGATGACAACTTCCGCTAAGACGACCGAGAAGCGGTACGATCCACGAACGTTGGAGTCCAAATGGCAGGCACGCTGGGCCTCGGATGGACTATACGGCGTGCGTGACGACGACCCCCGTCCGAAGTGGTACGAGCTCACTATGTATCCGTACCCGTCGGGAGACATACACATTGGCCACTGGTACGCGATGGCGCCCTCGGACGCCCACGCCCGGTTCCGCCGTATGCAGGGCTACAACGTGCTGCATCCCATGGGCTTCGACGCCTTCGGCCTGCCCGCCGAGAACGCCGCTATCAAGCGCGGCATCCATCCCCACTCCTGGACCATGGACAACATCGACAACATGCGCAGACAGCTGCGGTCCATGGGGCCGGTCTACGACTGGGACCGGGAAGTCGTCACCTGCGATCCGACATTCTACCGGTGGAACCAGTGGTTCTTCCTCCGGTTCTACAAGGCCGGTCTGGCGTACCGGGACCACGCGCCGGCCAACTGGTGCCCGTCGTGCAACACTGTCCTGGCCAACGAGCAGGTGGTCGACGAGGGACACTGCGAGCGGTGTGGCACCGCGGTGACTCATCGTGACCTCAACCAGTGGTTCTTCCGCATCACCAGGTACGCCGACGAGCTACTGGACCACTCCAAGCTGGACTGGCCCGAGAAGATCAACATCATGCAGACCAACTGGATCGGGCGCAGCGAGGGTGCCGAGATCGAGTTCGACATCTCCGAATACGGCCTGGACGAACAGGCCCTGGAGACCTTCACCACGCGCATCGACACCATCTTCGGAGTCACCTTCGTGGTGCTGGCCCCCGAGCACCCGCTGGTCGAGAAGCTGACGACGCTGGAGCATAAGGCCGAGGTAGAGGCCTACGTGCGGCAGGCCCGGGCGCAGACCGAAGTAGAGCGGCTGTCGACCGAGAAGGAAAAGACGGGCGTCTTCACCGGTGCCTTCTGCGTCAACCGGCTCAACGGGGAGCGGATCCCCATCCTGACGGCCGACTACGTGCTGCTGACCTACGGGACCGGCGTCGTGATGGGCGTCCCCGCCCACGACCAGCGAGACTTCGAGTTCGCCAAGAGGTACGATCTGCCGATTCGCGTGGTCGTCGCGCCTTCGGGCTGGAGCGGTGACGAGCTGGAGGAGGCATACCTGGAGGAGGGTACCCAGGTCAATTCGGGCATGTTCGACGGCATGGCCAGTTCCGAGGGAATGCAACGCATCGCGGACCAAGTCGAGGAGCAGAAGTGGGGCAGGCGCACGGTCGCATACCGGGTCCGGGACTGGCTGATCTCACGGCAGCGCTACTGGGGGACGCCCATCCCCATTATCTACTGCGACGAGTGCGGCACCGTGCCGGTGCCCGAGGAGGACCTGCCGGTGCTGCTGCCCGAGGACGCCGAGTTCCGGCCGACGGGCGAGTCGCCCCTGGCCTTGCACGAGGGCTTCGTCAATACCGAGTGCCCGGAGTGCGGGCGCCCGGCCAAACGTGAGACCGACACGATGGACACGTTCGTCGACTCGTCCTGGTACCAGTTCCGGTTCGCCAGCCCGGACTTCGCGGACGCCGCCTTCGATCCCGAGGCCATACGTAGCTGGGCCCCCGTGGACCAGTAC
>CAZGRI010000062.1:0-11063 GCA_964528205.1 uncultured Dehalococcoidia bacterium
AGGGCGATGACGTCCTCCACCGCCACCTGATCATACGAAACGGCGACCTCGTGGTCCGGTTGCTGCCCTCGCTTCCGGGTCGATTCGGGATCGAGCGAAAACAGCGCCACCTGGTTCTGGAACAGCTGCTTCAGGCCCTTCACGAAGGCCCCCTTCCCGGACCCGCTCTCCTGGACCGCCTGGAACCCGTACTCGTTGTGCATATCAAAAATCAGGTTCACGGCCTTCTTGTTGTGGATGAGCCCGCACAGGACCAGGCGAGTGAGGAACGATTTGCCGGTCCCCGTCTTGCCGAAGATCCCGTTGCTCCGTTCCACGAACCGATTCAGATTGATGCACACCGGGGTCTCCATATCCAGCGGAACCCCCAAGTTGAAGAATCGGCTGTCCCGCCCCTCTCTGCCGAACACCCGGGACACGTCCCCTTCGTCGGCCTCTACGACTTTCGAGAAGTGGCTCGGGATCGTCTTCACCGGTCTGGGCTCGTCACCCACCTCTTCCCCCCTTTCCAGGACCAGCATGGGGCGGAGGGATACGGTGACGTAGGTGCTCGATCCGTTCAGGACACTGTGCAGGAGTCGATCCCCCTCCTGGGGCGGGTAGAGGAGGATGTCCGGATTGGTCGCGTCCAGACTCAGGTCCGTGATCATCGAGAAGAACTCGTTCCGGAATCCCTCGATCACGACGAACTTGCCCGCCTTGACGTCCTCCACGCTCCGAACGGGGTCGAGCTTCATTTCCACGCCCTCGGTCAACGACCCCTTCGTGATCACGCCGACGTCCCTGCGTCCGGGGATTGTGCGTTCGGGTCCGGCACTTCTGGGCCCTCGACTCCGGGCATTCGCCTGAGAGGTCCGGTTCACTCGGAAATCCTCCGCATCAGCGACGAGAGCCGGTCGTAGTCGTCCCTCACCAGCCGGCACAGGTCCTTCCCCAGGGACACCAGGTAGGGCATATCGTAGCTGCGGGCGTGCCAGGCGTTGCGCACGGCTGCGATGATCAGATCGTCCGCGGGAAGCCTGGGGCTGCTCAGGATGCTGCGCAAAAAGTCCCCGTTGCCGGTCAGCGCCTTTACCTCCGCCTCCGTGCAAGGATACACGAAGCTGTGGATGTGAGGAGGCTGGGGCGGCAGCACCTGACGGGTCCCCTCCTCCGCCAGATACCCGACGGTGGCCGACTCGAACTCCGTCTTGAGCAACTCGAAAATCTGCGGTTGTTCCATCCTGAGCTCGTACTCCGTCTTGCCGTAGGCCGTTGCCCTGCGGTTGGGCTCTATCGAACGCGTGGACGCGTTGTACACGAGCCCGTAGATCACGGGTTCGGGCGCCGTCTTCACGAATGAGCCGAACGGGGGCGCACCGTTCAACTCCCGGCTCTCCGTCAGAAACCGAGACGTGCTGCTTTCGATCACTTCCCCGACGTGTTCCGCTCGATCGGTGGATGCGTCGATTTCCGTCGCCGTGCCCAACGCCGACCCCCTCTCCCTGCCCAACCTTGTGTACCGCTCCGGACGCATCGTCATCCCACCGCGTCCGAACACCTCCACGCCAAACCGTGCTCCATCACACCGACGCCGTCTGCTTTCTAAGGCCCTTTGCGGAGATGGTCGCCCGGATATCCCTCTTCACGAACGAATCCCTCAGGAATCTGTAGAAGATGTCACGCTCGGCCGCCCGCACCACGGCCCGCTCGTGCGATTCGGTCAGGGCCACGGGGCACCCTCCTCCCTTCTTCGCCTGGTCGAGCACCGTGGCGTGGACTAGATCCAGCAGTGCCCGGTCCTCCGAAGCCCACAGCGGCACCTCGACCCGCGCGACCTCCGAACCTGTGTGCACATAGCAAAAATTGATCCGGTGGGGGCCGTAGTCCTCCAGAATCCTGGAGGAGCTCTCGAACACGCCGCTGCGCTCCCCTTCCCGTAGAAGCTTCCCGTAAAGCACGTTATCCGTCAGCCCCGCCAGGGGCTCACAGGGAATCCCGGCGCGGAGGCCCTGGTCGGGGGGATCTCCCTTTTCTCCCCCGCGCTGCATCTCGGTCGACTTCCACGGACAGCGATCGCAGTCTGCAAGCGTCTGCGGGCAGACCCCCACCCGGAGCCCGTTCACCACGTCGGTACTTCGCGGATCGCTGATGTACCCGGCCACGGGCACACCGGCGCGGCTCAGCTTCTCGAACGAGGCCATGGCGGCGGCCACCGTCTGGCCGCGGAAATCCAGAGGCTTGCCCTCGAGCATCCACAGGATGAGTGTGCCGTCCGTAAGGGCCACGGTCGTTCGTCCTTCGGACCGCGCCTGCTCCGCAAGGGCCGCAACCTGGGATAGCTCCATCGTGCCGCGCTTCACCCCCACCATCTCCCGGCTGACGCTCGTCCGGCGCCCGGCCCAGTCCTGATAGACCTCGTCCTCTCTGTAGAATAGGTGTGGTCGACTTGCCAGGAGTGGCCGCTCCCCGGTGCCGTAGTGGATCGCCACGTATCCGATGTTGATCAGGTAACAGCGGGCGACTTCGTGTCGGTCGGGAAAGATCTGCGACCCGTCCGATGCGATCACGGTGAGCCGGGACGAACGTTCGGGCGCTGGATGGGCCTGTGAGAAGGGCGCCGTGGGCCGTGCCACCAGCCAGGAGGTCCGGCTGCCGCGGATCTTATCCAGGAGCGCTTCCCAGCGGGAGTCCCACTTCTCCACATCCGCCAGACCGAGGTCCAGCCGTTCCCTGGCGTCCTGCTGCGCCGACTGCCGCTCCACCACCATGCCGTCGATCTGGCGCTTCAGCGCCGCGAAGTCCAGCACTGGGCCCTCCTACTCGAACTCCGGGAACCGCCAGCACCAGCGCCGTAGTCCCTCTCGTACCAGTTCGCCCGACCGGGCCAAGCGGTCCCGGCGCACCATAATCAGCTGGCCTATCAGTTCGTCCTCTTCAGGGGCTCGGGGACGTTGGCGCGGAATGCGGCGGGACTGCCGGTTCAGGTGAACCGCTCTCAACCTCAGCGCTTCCGGGGCCTTCTCGCGGCGGAACGAATCGTAGTCAATCCGCTTCATCCCGTTCGATCTCCAGTAGAACGGCCCCGAGTGCTCCCACCGTGCCCTCATTCCCAGCGCGTTCCCGGAGGTAGACCAGATCCAGATTCTCTCGATTGGCGGCGATGAGGTGCAAAGGCCAGCGCCCGTCATCTTCCCATTTCCGGTGGACGTATCCGTTCAGCCGGTCCACGATCAGGTCTTCGATACCTATGACGGGGCAAACGAGGTCCTCGATCCCCACCTCGACCAGGCGCTGGGGGTCGCCCGCAAGGTCTTCGCCCGGGCATTCGATCAGCATGTCAATGTCTTCGCGATACCAGAATCGCCCCTTTCTGACGAACCCAAACTGTTCGAGAACGTCTGCCAGAAGCAGCCTGTCCCCCACCACCAGATCGACATCGGCGGTCGAGTACCCACCAAGAGAGTAGAACTCGACCGCGCTGCCCCCCACGACAATCGGCCGTACCCCTGACGGACGAAGGGCCTACGCCAGGACAGCGGCCGCCCAAAGCCGACGTCGCAACGGCTCTTGGATCTGCTTGGCCCTCTCCAGTCTCCCCAACAGATCCTGATCAACGGACTTCGCGTTTTCGCTCATGCTTCCCCCCACAGTGCGAGCCGCATCCGGTTGAGCGCTTACTATCTTATTCGCTTATTCCCTTGCATCTCTCCCTGCTCTCGTTCACACAATAGACTCGTATGTATACTGCCGTCCCCCTCCAGGCACGCTTCCTTCCCGGGCCCGGCACACGAGGCCCATCCGTTGAAGGACGTTCAGACGATTGCAAGCGATGTTGATGTTCTTGCGGAGCGCCTGGGCGACCTCGGAAGAGGTCCCGCTCTTCTTCGCCAGGATCACGTCGAGGGCTTCCCGGATGGGCGCCTTCAGCGTGCCCAGGACCTCCGACCCGTCCCCTTCGCTGTGAAGGGCCGCCAGACCCCGCAGGGTGAGGACCGCCTCGAGGGTCTCCCGAACCGAGAGGTTGGCCCCTTGGAGGGTGACGTAGCGCGTCCCGAGCTCGCCGCTGCCGATTCGCATCAGCAGCTTTGTGAGGAACTCGTCTGCACACGAGATATCGACGAAGTCGATCTGCGTGAAATCCAGCGGGGTCACGGCGTCCGGATGGGAGGCCCGCAGGCGTTCCGTCAATTCATCCAGGAGCGCCCCACCCCGATCACGCCCGCTGAGGATTCCGCTTGGCGAAGTCAAGTAGAATGGGGGCATCCGTTTCAGCATGTGACCCGTTCCTGTGCAAATCAATTTATCCAAGTTAACGGAATTCAATTAATCTTTCCCAAAGATAGGCCCGGTGGCACCACCTGTCAAGCTCTTTCAGGACGGACGCCCCGGCAGAAGGCAGCTCTTGCGCGGAGGGAAGGCGCAGCCCCGTCGCGAAGTGCGCCGGATCGGCAAGCCCCGGTTGCTCAAAGGGTGGGGCCGATAGGGGGCCAATTCCTGTGCGCGGCCGCGTCCTCGGCCTGGGTCGACCAGAAGCGGTAGGACAATGTGGCCGTCACCCGTCGCCGGATCTGTTCGCCGCTCTGGCCCAGATCGATGCTGCCCCGCGCCTCTATGATTTCGAAGTGCTTGTTATCCGTGAGGCTGAAGGCATCCACGGCCGCCTCCAACCCCTTAAGAGTCCCGGTGAATCCATAGCTGGCGTGGGCGTTCAAAAGGCCGTAGCCCAGCACTTCCAGCTCTTGCCTCCGGAGCGCCGTGAGGCTCGCGTTGAACCAAAAGGTCTTGTCCACCCAATGGGCCAGCACGCGGACGAAGAGGCATCCTTCTCGGATGTTCACACCCCCATTGAGCTTGTCCCTGGGCCTCCCCGTCATGGACACCTGGAAATCGAGCTCACCGGAAAGGCGCTGATACGAGGTGTTCATAAAGGCCGTCACCTCGGGGTGTATCTCCAACTCGGCCTCTATCTCGCCTCCCCACGCCTTTGTGTCGTCCGATAGGTTCCTATAGAACGTTGGTACCACCACCTTGGGCGACGGTTCCAGAAGGAGTACCGGGTCATCCGCCCAGACGGAAATCACGTCCTTGAGGCGGTAGTGGAAGCCCGCCGCAGCCGTTTTCAGGCGACCGAAGTGCCAGTTGTGCGCCACCTCGACCATCACCATCCGCTCGGGCTCCATGTCCTCCCTACCCTGGATGTCCACAATGATGGGGACGTTCAGCGGTGACTGGAGGGTGGGCGTCAACCTCAGGTAGCTCTCCGATAGCGTGGGATTCCGAAACGAGCTTCCCGCTGAAACACGGAACACCTGATCGGGTCCGGGTGAGAACACCAAGCTGCCCCGCGGCGAAAACACCCACCCGGTGAGTGGATGCCGGTCCAGCCTCCCGCTTGCCACCACGGTGACATGCTCGGAAGACCGAAATGCGTTCTCAAAGAAGAGGGCGCCCAGGTCCTGTTCGATCCGCTGCGGTGAATACGAGTTGGAGCGAATCGTGGCCCTCCGGTAGCCTCCGCCGATCACCAGTCGGTTACGACGGGACAAGGACAGGGCATGTTCGAGATCCAGGTCGTAGAGGTTGTGCTCCATATAGGGATCCACGGGACCCTCGAACTCGCGCAGGGTCGGCCGCCCGGAGTTCCAGAACGCCCGGAATCAGGTTCCTCCGCGCTCCAGATCGAGCCGCAGGAACCCGGCCCTAGCGTCGGTGTAGGCGATCCCTACGCTCCCGATTGAGAACTGCGTATTGTGGTCGGCCACGCCGCCCGACAGGGCCATTCTCGCATCCGGTGACAGGTCGTAGCCCAGATAGGCGTGGGCCTTGGTCACCTCTGAGGCCCGGACTCCTTCGGCCTCGAACCTATCTGTGACCCGCAGTCCCAGGCCCGCTTTGTACGTCACCTTCTCGCTCCGTTTCCCATACACGAAGCTCCCAAGGTGGGTCCCCCGTTCGCCAACTGAGTAACTGATTCATCCCCCGTCCAGCTCGTCCGGCGTCTTGGTGATGATGTTTATCACGCCGTTGATGGCGTTGGCCCCGTACAGGGCCGAAGCCGGGCCTTCCACCACTTCGATTCGATCGATCTCCTCGAGGGTGACCGGAATGCCCTCTCAGTAGGTGGCGTCAAACGGCCCGTTGAGAACCGTCCTCCCGTCCAGGAGTAGGAGCGTCCGGTTGCTCAACGCCTTGTTGAACCCGCGGATGCTCACCTCCCCGTAGAAGCTCCGCGTAGAGATCACGTCCACACCCGGTACGCTCCTCAGCGCATCCCACACCGTCCGGGAGCCGGAAGCCAGGATCTCTTCGCCCGTCACCACGCACACCGTGGCCGGAGACCAGCGAATCGTATACGGCAGGCGCGACGCGGTCACCACACGGACCGCCTCCGCCTCGAAGAAGTCGAAGATATCCGTGTCCTCGGAGCAGACGGACGATGGGTGAGCCGCTAGCAGGGCCACCGCCGCCGGAATCAGCACTTTCAGGAGTCTTTCTGACACTGCTAATCCTCGGGGTCTATGGGTACGGTGAAGTGTTTCCCCCCCGCTGGGAAGGGGATTCGGCTGCGAACGATTCCTCAGATGCTCATTGAAAGCCCGGTTCCAGCGCCGGAGAACGCGGGTTGGTCCCTTATGTGGCCGGGCTCGTCTTCAGCGCTCGCCGCACTTATTCCAGCAAAACGGCCATCTCCACCGGCTTCTGCAGGAGGGACAGCCCGGCCTCTCTCGCCCGCTGTACTGCAGGGATGCACGAGGTAGCCGTTCTCGGCAAGGAACTGATGCGTCATTTCCCGGAGGGCCGGCTCGTCTTCGACCAGGAGAATCCGCTCCCCTCGGCCCTGGGGCCCGCGCCTCCGCCCCAATTCGGCGCCGGACATTCCTGTCGCGGCTTCACGGCCCTCTGAGGGAAGGTGGATCGTGAACCGACTACCCTGTCCCGGCTCGCTATAGACCGCGATCCACCCCTCGTGGGCCTGGACCATTCCGTAGACGAGCGACAGCCCGAGACCGGTCCCCTTTCCCAGGCCCTTCGTCGTGAAGAAGGGCTGGAACAATCGGGACCGGACCGCGTCGTCCATGCCCACACCGGTGTCGGAAACCGTCAGACGCACAAACGGGCCGGGGCGCCCCTCGGGGAACCGCCTGCAGTAGGCGTCGTCAATATCCGCGTTGTGCGTCACAATGGTCAGAGTCCCACCCTCGGGCATCGCATCTCGTGCGTTGACGGCCAGGTTGGTGACCACCTGATCGATGTTGCCCGGATCCGCCTTGGCCGTCCACAGGTCATCCGCCAAATCTATCTGGACCACGATATCCTCGCCCAGGAGAGGACGGAGCATGCCTTCCAGATCCACCAGACAGGCGTTCAGGTCCACCGGGCGGATGTTCACGGGCTGCTTGCTGGTGAACAGCAGGAGCTGTTCGGTGAGATCTGCGGACCGCCTGACAGCTTCGTCGATCTCTGTCAGCTGGGCCTGTAACCGGGTACCCTCCGGCACGTCGTCGAGCATCATCTCCACGTACCCGCGGATAACGGCCAGTTGATTGTTAAAATCGTGCGCCACGCCGCCCGCCAGGCGCCCCACGGCCTCCATCTTCTGCGATTGACGGAGCTGGTTTTCGAGGTCACTGCGTTCGAGCATCTGCCGTTGCAGGGACTCGTAGGCTCGATGGAGTTCGGCCTCCAGGCTCTGGATCGCATCTTTCTCCGACATCTCACGGCTGTTCCACTGCCGGAACGGGAGGGCGTCCCCGCCGAATAGAAGGTCCACGGGCTGCCCCACCAGCTCGTCCTCCGAATAGCCGAGAACATCTACGACGGCTCGGTTCAGCATGCGGATGGTCCCGTCGGACGTGGTTACGATCAGTGCGGCCAGCATGTCTTCCAGGATGCTGTTCAGGAAATCCTTATAGACCGCCGTTTCGGCCAGATCCCTGCTCATGCGGTTGAAGCTGCGAGCGAGTTCCCCGACCTCGCCCGATGAGAGTTCAGGAACGGTCTGGCAAGCTCACCCCGTCCGAGCCGCTTCGTGGCGCCCACAAGAAATCGGATCGGGGCCAGGATCTTCCTCAGGAACACCAGGACCACGCCAAGTGCCACACCGCCTATAACCGTAACGATCCAGAACAGCTGGCGTGAGATCTTGTGCGATGTGTCCAAGGCGCCCTGGAGAGGGAGGCCCAGGCCCACCGTGCCCACCCGCTGCCTGGATTCGCCCCCGCTTTCGCCCAAGAGCAGGAACGCCTCACCTGAATCCTCCCGGCGGACCTCCCAAACAGGGTACAGGATGCCCAGCACATCACGGCCCTCCTCGCGGAATCGGTGGTGGATCGGCTCATCCCCACTCGGGCCGCGAGACGCGATCGGGCCCTGGTACTGCCTGCCCTTCTCCGCAACATTGGTGTGGGAGAGAACCCTCCCGTCGAAGTCTAGGGCGAAGGCGTACAGGGCCTCTGTACCCTCGATGGCGGACTGCAGCGACCGAAGTAGCACCCGCTCACTCCCCGTCCGGAATCCCTCGATCGTCTCGGAGGAGTGGGCCAGGCCGGCGGCCATCGCGAAACCCCTCTGGATCACCTCTTGCGAGACGACCGACTCCGCAGCCCGCCTGGAGAACACCGTTGCCATCACCACGGAGACAACGGCCAGGGGCAGCAGGAAAAGCATCAGCTTGGTACGAAGGCTCACGGTAGCACCCTGTCAGCTCGAGAAACGGCTGTCTCAGGAATCTGGAGGCCGGCCTCTGCGGCCCACGACCGGTTGATCGTGGTCTCCACCACGCTTGGGTACACGACCCCGATGACCCGCTCTCCCGATAGAACCTGCCGGGCCACCTGTGCAGCCCTTCGCCCGATCTCCCGAAAGCTGCACGCGATCGATGCAGCGGCTCCCTTCTCTACCAGTCCCGAAGTGGGTACGAAGAACGGAATGTCGTTTGCCCAGGAGAAATCTCCGAGCACCGAGAAGCTCCTGGCGTTGACCAGCAGGGGATCCGGAGGCAGCCAGATTCCTTCGGCATTCCGGAGCAACAGGGCACGCAGGCCTTCCGGAACATCCTCCGGGTCCGCCACCTGTTCCGCGAGGATCTGCACACCGAAGGAACCCGAAACAGTCTCTAGCTCCCGGACATAGGTCCCCATCGCATCGGAGGCCCAAAAAATAGCGAGCCGGGTCAGGGAAGGATGGATCTCCTTCAGCTTCGACACCACGAAGCCTGGCCGGGGGAGCATGTGGACCTTCACCGGAGGTCTCTCCTCCACGCCGGGTGGCAGGAGCGTTCCGGGCGCCATGGCGTAGACCACGGTCACGTGGCGGGGAAAGGGCTGGAGGGCCGCCTTCCCCCCAAAGGCCACCACAACGCGTGTCCCCTCGCCGATCTCGGGTGCCCCGCCGCCGGCCAGGTCCAGAACGTCGATCGGCCGCCCCACGGCCTCCTGGAAGCCCGCAAGGGCCTCCACATACGGGCTCAGGCGGGAGCTCAGCACGGTCGTCACGTCGTGGGCCCAACCGATCTCCGTACTGCCCAGCGAGAGGCAGGCGGATACGACCACGATCAGGACTCTGTGCGCAGATTTCTTCATCGCTCCAGCCGAACGGACGGCCAAGCGTAGCGGGAGAGAATCGGGACTACGGCAGGAATCACAGGTCTCGCTCAGATTCGTTTGAACACCACATAGCTAACGTCGTCAGCCGGAAGGCCGAACGCGAACACGTCCTCCTTCACCGCCTCGGAGATCTCACGGGCGGACCGGTCCTTGACTTCTCGGAGCCGGGTCTCCAGGCGATCCGGGAAATACGGCTCTCCGTCCCGGCTGTGGTCCGCCAGCCCATCGCTATACAGCAGCAATATGTCTCCGGAACCCATCAACGTGATCTCGCTGATCTCGTATTCCCGCTTGAATCCCAGGACAATTGGCGACCTGTCCCGGTCGATGTCCTCTCGGGACGGCAACTTACCGATGGGCGGGAACCGGATCAGCAGGTCATCGCTGATGTCCACAAATCGGTCGTAGAGCCTGGAGAACACGACGGGCATAGGGTGAGCCGCGGACAGGAAACGGAAGGTCCCCGCCTCCATGATCTCCCCGTAGATCATGGTCAGGAACTTGCCCACGCTGGAGGATCTGGAGAACCGGTTGTTGAGGTTCTCGAACAGGCGGGGGGTGATATCCCCATTCTGATCGAGTTCGTAGATCGCCCCCACAAGGAAAGCCTGGTGGAGCATGGCCGCCAGCAGGGCGTCCGTCACCTAGTGCCCCGACACGTCGACCACCGCGATCCCGGCCTTGGTACGGCATCGTCGCAGGTTCTCTGCCACCGGCTCCCGGCCTTCTTCCCGGGCCTTTGCGATCCGCGCATCGAGATCGTAGCGCTTCTTGTAGTCCACGTAGATGATGTGGTCCCCGCCCACAACCCCGTTCAGGGGCACGGACTCGCCGTGGATGTCCATGCCTCGGAGTTCGGGGGTTTCTCCCGGCGGCGGCTTCATGTAACGTGCGATCTCCTGGAAATTCTCCAGCTCTTCGGTCAACTGTCGAACAGAGCTTCGGCTCTGCTGAAGGATCTCTTCCATCCTCGTGGCTCCCCGCTTCCGTTACTTCGGAGCGACCTCCGGCCGCTCCATCAACCCTCCGGAGGTATCCATCCACCCTTGTGATTCGCGTTCATCCGCGGACCCCGGCGAAAAAATGAGGTAGCGCACCCTTGAGCCGCTGCTCCCCAAGACTACACAAGGGCCTCGGCCAGTTCCGTGAAGTCCCCGACCGTCAGGTCCGGACGGTACGGTGAGTCCTCGTACGGGAGACCATAGCGATCGACAAACGCTCCACGGAAACCACAACTCCTGGCCCCCACGATATCGAAGGAATTGGCCGAGACCATCATACACGCCCCCGGGTCCAGTCCCAGGATCCCCGCGGCACGGCGGTACACGGCGGGATGAGGCTTGAATGCCCCGATCGACGAAACGGAGATCACCGTGTCGAAGTCCCTGTGGAGCCGGTTCTTCACCAGGTGATCGAGAAAACTGGCATCGCCGTTGGACAGGACAACCAGTCGATACCTCTCCTCGAGCCGGTCCA
>CAZGRI010000063.1:0-11022 GCA_964528205.1 uncultured Dehalococcoidia bacterium
ACGCCGACTACATCAAGAACATGATCACCGGCGCCGCCCAGATGGATGGCGCCATACTGGTTGTCAGCGCGCCCGACGGGCCTATGCCCCAGACCAGGGAGCATATCTTGCTGGCCCGCCAGGTGGAGGTGCCCTCCATGGTCGTGGCGCTGAACAAGGTGGACGCCATGGACGACGAGGAGCTGCTGGAGTTGGTCGAGCTCGAGCTTCGCGAGTTGCTCTCGGAATACGGGTTCCCCGGCGACGACATACCGATCGTGCGCGTCAGCGCCCTAAACGCCCTGGAATCGGAGGACAAGTCGAGGGAGGGCGAGTGGTCCAAGGGCATCTGGGACCTGATGGACGCGGTGGACGAGTACATTACGGTCCCCGATAGGCCGAGGGACCAGCCATTCCTGATGCCCGTCGAGGACGTGTTCGGCATCAAGGGACGCGGCACCGTCGTCACGGGACGAGTGGAGCGCGGAGTCGTTAAGGTCGGTGAGACGATAGAGATCGTGGGCATGAGCGACACGCGATCCACCGTCGTTACCGGCGTCGAGATGTTCCATAAGCTGCTGGACGAGGGCGAGCCGGGTGACGCAGTCGGCGTCCTGCTTCGTGGAATAGAGCGCGACGATGTCGAGCGGGGGCAGGTATTGGCCGCCCCCGGAAGCATTACGCCGCATACCGAGTACAAGGCACAGGTGTACGTGCTCAGCAAGGAGGAGGGCGGCCGACACACCCCGTTCTTCAATGGATACAAGCCACAGTTCTATATCCGAACGACCGATGTTACGGGCGAGATCGGGTTGCCCGAGGGCGTTGAAATGGTCATGCCCGGGGACAACATCGAGATGGACGTCAAGCTGATAACCCCAGTGGCCATGGACGAGCAGCTCCGATTCGCCGTCCGTGAGGGCGGGCGCACGGTGGGCTCCGGCGTGATCATCGAGGTGGCGACCTAGCCCCCTGTCACGGACCAAGGGAGCGATTCAAGCATGGGTGCCCCTCTCTTACACTTCCTCGTTTCGACGGGAAAGTGGGTAAGGGGCCTTCTCCTGTGGGGGGAAGTTCAGGCGAGGGGCGAAGCCCTGATCTCTGAAGTACGTTGACGAAACCCTGGCTCGATCTGAGAAAGTGATGACGGATGGCTCGTAGAGGCGACGCTCGCATACTGATTACGCTGGGCTGTACTGACTGTCGAGAGCGGACCTACTCGAGCAACAAGAACCGGCGCAACGACCCGGACCGGCTGGAGCTCAAGAAGTACTGCCCCCGTTGCCGAACCCATACGTCACACAGGGAGGTCAGGTAGCCTGATGGCCCGAAGCTCGAGTGCGCAGAGGCGTGTCGACCCGGCGACGGCTCGACGCGCTTTTACGTTCAGGGTATTCGGCGAGGTGGTCCAGGAGCTCAAGCGCGTCACCTGGCCGACACGTGACGAGACCATGAGGCTAACCCTCATGGTCATCGCCGTCTCGGCCACCGTCGGCGTATTCCTGGGGCTGGTCGATATCGGCTTCTCCCGCATTTTCAACGTCATCCTCAACAACTGATGTCCATGAGCACAGAGGCAGAGACACAGCCACGTTGGTATATCGTCCACGCGTATTCGGGACAGGAGGAACGGGTAAAGAAGAACCTCGACCTGAGAATCGAAACGATGGACGTGCAGGACAAGATCTTCCAGGTCGTCGTCCCAACCGAGGACGAGATGGAGATCAAGGACGGCCGGCGAAAGTCGGTCGCCCGGAAGGTCTTTCCCGGTTACATCCTGGTCCAGATGAAGATGGACGACGAGAGCTGGTACGTGGTCCGAAACACCCCGGGGGTCACCGGCTTCGTGTCGGCGGAGGACGAACGGGACCAGCGGCCGAAACCGGTGCCTCTCGAAGAGAGCGAGGTCGAGGCCATCCTTAGCCAGATTGAGTCCGAGACGCCGCGAGTGCGGGTCGGGTATACCAAGGGCCAGAACGTACGAATCACCGACGGCCCCTTCGTCGACTTCATGGGTGTCGTGGACGAGGTCTTCACCGACCGGGCCAAGGTCAAGGTGCTCGTCTCGTTCTTCGGCCGGGAGACACCCGTGGAGCTTGACTTCCTCCAGGTCGAGCGAGTCTAGGGCAGTCGCGTCGAGTCGCGGAGCCACCGCACCGGTTGGTTGAGATTGCCAGCAGTTCCAGAGCTTTCGATGTGGCGGCCCTTGGTGTCGAGGAGTGTCATTTCCCAAGAGCCAACGCCGGGTGGGGTGAATGCCTTCGGACGGAGTCCGGGGTGGGACCAATTACCCGGGGGTAAGGCTCCCATCAGCAAGTAGGCCCTGACGGAGACGACATTTGGCAAAGAAGGTCCTTACAGTCATAAAACTCCAGATCGAAGCGGGAAAGGCCACGCCGGCGCCGCCTGTGGGCCCAGCCCTGGGTCAGCACGGCGTCAACATAATGGCGTTCGTCAAGGAGTACAACGAGCGCACATCGTCTCAGGCCGGGACGATCGTGCCGGTCGAGCTGACCGTTTTCCAGGACCACTCCTTTACCTTTGTGACCAAGAGCCCTCCGGCGTCCGAGCTACTGCGCCAGGCCGCGGGGATCGAAAAGGGCAGCGGCAGCCCCAGGGCGGAGAAGGTCGCCAGCGTGCCATCGTCAAAGGTCCGGGAGATAGCCGAGGCCAAGATGAAAGACCTCAACGCCGCGGACATCGAGGGCGCGATGCGCATTATCGAGGGCACGGCCCGTAGCATGGGCATTACGGTTAGCGGTTAGCCGCGAGGACGGTATCGAGCAATGGCAGCACACGGTAAACGGTACAGAGAGGCCGTCGGCCTGCTGGACGCGGAGCGGGAATACCCGCCCGAGGAGGCGGTCGCGCTGGCAAAGCAGACCGCGACGGCCAAGTTCGACGAGACAGTCGAGCTTCACTTGTGGACGGGCGCCGACCCACGCCACGCGGACCAGATGGTCCGGGGCGTCGTCGTGCTCCCCCACGGCGTCGGAAAGCAGGTCCGTGTCCTGGTCTTCACGCAGGGGGAGGCCGTCGGGATGGCGGAGCGGGCGGGAGCCGACTTCGTCGGTGACGACGATCTCATAAAGAAAATCGAGGATGGGTGGGTCGAGTTCGACGTGTCGATCGCCACTCCCGACATGATGAGTAAGATCGGGCGGCTCGGCCGCGTCCTAGGACGGCGTGGGCTCATGCCCAATCCGAGGACAGGCACCGTCGTCCAGGCCGAGGACATCCCGCGCGTCGTCGAAGAGGCCAAGAAAGGCAGGGTCGAGTTTCGACTCGATCGCACGTCGATCATACACGTCCCCATCGGCAGGGCAGGCTTCGAGGAAGCGCAGCTAATGGACAACCTCACGGCGCTGATGGACAACGTCGTGAGAGCCAGGCCAAGCGGGGTCAAGGGCCAGTTCATTCGGAACGCCTTCTTGACCACCAGTATGGGCCCCAGCATTCGCATGGACGTTGCGGAGATCACCGCGCTTAAAGTAGAATAAGACAGTTGCCGCAGACAGTGGGCTCCGCGCGAGCGGATTAAACCACCCGCCCACCGAGGCTGACCTGGCCGTCGTGCTTGGAACAAAGCACCGCGCCCCGAGTCTGTGGCTCGGGGTTTCTGTTTGTAAAGGGAATGGCACAGAACGGGACACTCTGGAACACAGCCCCGGACTTCAGTCCGGGGGTTCCAACGGACGAATGACCCTGGCGTGAGGGGTGGCAGGGGAAAGAAGAGCTGAGGTGACAGTTGCCGACTGAACGAAAAGTCCAGAGAGTAAAAGAGATACAGGACTGGCTAGAGCGGTGCACTGTGGCGATATCCGCGGACAACACCGGCATGGGCGTCGGTGCGATGACCGACCTGAGACGGGCGCTCAGGGAAAAGGGCGTCCAGTTCACCGTCATCAAGAACAGCCTGGCCTGGCTCGCCGCGGACGCCGCCGGCAAGCCGCTGTTCAGAGAGATCATTGAAGGACCAACGGGGCTGGCCTTCGGGTATGGCGACCCGGCCGAACCGGCCAAGGCCCTTTCAGAACACCTGAGGAGCACTCGCGCCCCCATGAAGATCAGGGGCGCGGTGATGGGGGACAGAGCCTTGACCGCCCAACAGGTGGAGCAGCTGGCGAACCTGCCGTCCAGGGACGAGTTGGTTGCCCGGCTTCTCGGACAGATGCAGGGCCCGATAGCCGGGCTTGCCCACGTCCTCAACGGGCCGGTCTCGGGCCTGGCTCGCGTCTTTCAAGCGCATATAGACGCCACGGCCCAGCCGGAGCCTGCTGCTGAATAGACACCGGCCGTCTAACAGGCAGTAAGCGAAGGGGATCGAGAACCCCCTTTTGACCAGGTCAAAGCACGGATTTACAAAAAAGGAGGGATGCACGAATGGCACTGACCAAAGAGGAGCTGATAGAAGGCATCAAGGAGCTCTCGGTGATCGAGCTGGCGGACCTGGTAAAGGACCTGGAGGAGGTGTTCGGCGTCAGCGCCGCCGCGCCTGTGGCCATGGCGACCGTCCAGGGCGTGGCCGGGACCGCGGAGGCGGCCCAGGAAGAAGAGGAGAAGACCGAGTTCAACGTCATGCTCCAGGAGATCGGTCCCAATAAGATCAACGTCATCAAGGCGGTTCGTGAGGTGACTACCCTGGGCCTCAAGGAGGCCAAGGAGCTGGTCGAGAGCGCACCGACCGCGGTCAAAGAGGCCATCGGCAAGGAAGACGCCGATGGGGTCAAGGAGAAACTGGAGGGCGCCGGCGCCACCGTCGCCGTACAGTAGACCCGGGCACGAAACAGACGGGTATCTAGCCCGATGAGCCGCAGAAAAGACCGGGAACGCTGGGAGGCGATGCGACGCCTCGACCCCGACTACAAGGGCTTCCGCGGGTCCGCCAGCGAGCCCACTCGCTCTCGGAACGCACCGCTGGAGCCCGTGACCTGCAGCGTCTGCGGTCGCAAGAGGAACGTTCCGCGGGGGGTCGCCCAGGAGCAGGGAGATGCCTACGTCTGCTCCGCCTGCTCCGCCGAACTTTGAAGCGGCCTCCCCGGAGTAGGACGCGAGCGGCGAGAAACAGGGCTCAACCACTCTCCCTCATTGAGGAACGTCGGGGTCTAGTATCCCTTCCTCCTCAGGGGGAAGGCTAGGATAGGGGTGACGCCCGAGGGCTCGGCGCGGCTGGCGTCACGTATGGGATCGTCTGAGGCCCCTGGGGCAGAACGCAGACTCTGGAGTCGGGGCCGCGTCGCTCCAGAAGCGCCATGGCCGTCTCTCCGACGTCCTCTATAGGCTCCAGATGGGCCGCCCGGACCTGCCCGGGGCTGAGGGAGCTCGACTTCAGATACACGTCGGCCTTGAGCTGTATCTGCGCCTGTAGCTGCACCTGCCACTGGTCGTGCCGCCCGTAACCGGGTGAGCCTATCATCTCCAGAAGCTCGCGTGGCCCGTCCGCGGAAGCCAGTATGTTCTTGTACTCGCCGTTGTCCGGCACACCGTCGGAGCACTCGGCCGCACACACGATGGCCCCGCCCTGGCGGACCACCTGGGCTGCGGCAGACATGCCTTTGACCGACTGGTAGAGGTTCAGGTCCAGCGGGTAGCCGCTGTTGGTCGTCACGACCACGTCGAACGGCGCCGGCACCTCCCGCATTGCAGCTCGCCTGGCGACGTCGCAGGCCGCTCGGTGGACGGCGAACAGCTCTCCGGCATATACGCTGGTGATCTTGTGGTCGCGATTGATCGTCACGTCGATGCTGAAGTCGACCCCGGTCCGGGAAGCGATCTCCCGGACCGCGTCGTGGATCGGGTTGCCCTCCGTCACGCCCCAGGTCGACCCGGGGTGGCCTATGAGCCGGGCGCTGTGGAGGCCCATGATCGTGTCGAACCCGGCGAGCCCGGGCGCCACCATCTTCGGCCCTCCGCTGAATCCGGCGAAGAAGTGCGGCTCCACGAATCCGGTCGTGATCCTGAAATCGCTCTCGACCCAGTGGCGGTTGAGCCAGACCGGTATGTCCTCGGCGATATCGGCCACGTGAACAAGGCTCGGGCCGTCGAAGGCGTCGTGATTGACGACACGATAGCGGCCCACGATCTCCGGGCCCAGCATGCGCTCCAACTCCTCGGGTGTGTTGGCGCGGTGTGTCCCTGTCGCGACCAGGATGACGATCTGCTCCGGAGGCACATGGGCCAGCTCAGCCAGGACGACAGGCAGCACCGTGGCAGTGGGCATGGGCCTGGTGACATCGCAGACGGAGATGGCGACGGTCTGGTCCGCTCTCACCGTACGGCGAAGGGAAGGGGCGCCGAGAGGATTGCGAACGGCGCTGGTCAGCGCCCCGGCGTCGTCAGGCAGGCCCGGCACATAGACCGGCTCGATCACGGTCGTGCGGTCCTCGGGCAGGTCCACCGCCAGCCCCTTCCGTCCGTATGCCAGGTCTACGCGCATCTGGGTTCAGACCTCAAAGAGCGAATCCATGACAATGAGGGCTGCGTCCGGGTCTGGCGGCGTTCTTGTCTGCCAAAGGCCTAGCTCGTGGCCCAGTCGACTCCGTTCAGCACCATCCTCTGGAACTCGGGCGTCTCGAAGCTCAGGCCGTTGTGTCCCAGCAGCGTGACGAACACCTTCCCGTCCCCATAGGTCCGGGTCCAGCCCAGGGGGAAGGTGCCCGCGGACATGTTGGTCTCCTTTCCTCCCCACTGGTACGTCCCGTCTTCTGAGTCGGCGCTCATGAACACGTCGTTGCCGTCGCTGTACTCGATGCCCATGTAGAGCTCGTCGTTGGTAACGAAGTCCGATATGCCCGCGACGCCCGGATGGTCCGAGTTGTTGATGTTGACGGTGAACTGGCCGTAGGGCGGGTGGAAGCTCGTCCCCATAACCCATCCGCCGCCCGTGATGTCGCGGTATTCGGGCCAAGTGTCCGGGACGCAACCCGAGATGTGGATACAGACGAAACCCTTGCCGCCTCTAATGAACTCCTTCACGACGGCCTGCTGGTTTTCGTCAAGAGCGGTCTCGTTCGCCCGCAGCGTATTGAAGACCAGGGCGTCGTACCGGGCCATCTCCACGGCATCGCCCAGGGCGTCGGCGTCCCAGCTCACGGTTACGTCGTGGCCGGCGCCCTTGAGAAATCGCTCCAGGACCGGTGTGGACTCCTCGTACGGATGTCTCCCTCCGGAGATCGTCAGCAGCTTCATGGATCACCTCCTATTATGTGTTGTACTTCCTGTCTGTGTCCGGGTCCACCGGGAAAATCGCGCTCCCATACAGTGCTATCCGCTCACCCGGGGCTCATCGGCTCGGGGTCCCGCTGCTTCAGCTGTAGTCGCACCAACCGAAGCTCCTCGTACGAGAAACCGTCACCCAGCAGCTCCCTCACGGGCGACAGCATGAGAGTGCCCGCGGCATCGAACGCCGATCGTATCTCGGCCGCGCGGTCGGGCGAGGGCATGAGGTGGTCTAGCTCAAGCTCATGCCCGGCGTCCACCAGTGCCTCGACATGCCCCATGACCGTGTTCACGGTCAGCCCTCGTTCAGCCGCGACCTCCTCCAACGATCTGCCCTCCGACAGCAACTGCCTGGTCACGTCGACGGTCGGTCCGGCTTGCCGTCTCGGACGGCTGGCGGCCCTTGCCATCGGGTTGCGCTTTTCCGCCAGCCTATGTTCGCTGGCGTGCGATCGGATCACCGACAGGAATTCGTCGCCGAACCTTTCCAGCTTTGCCTCTCCGACACCGGATATCCGCAGGAAGCTGTCGCTGCTCTGGGGAAGATAGTACGTCATCTGCTGAAGCGGCGCATCACCGAAGACGACATAGGGCGGGACGCTCATGTCGTCGGCGATACGGCGGCGCAGCGCCCTCAGCTTCTGGTAGAGGGCCCCGTCGTACTCGATGGGCCCGGCAGGCGCGGCGCGACGCCCATGCGACTGCCCCGCCGGTTGTGGGAGGCTGAGGCTATCTTGGCCCTTTAGAAACCGCCAGCCCGCGTCTGTGATTGCAAGAACAGGATACTCGCCCGCCTGCCTCTCCAGTAGACCACGCTCGGTAAGATGGCCCGCGATCTCCTGGATGTCGCTGTCGGTGAAGTCGTGGACGATGCCGTAGACGCTGAGCTGGTCGTGACCCAGATCGAGCACACGCCTGGCCCTCGATCCACGAAGCACCTGGCTGACGTAGCCGGCCCCGAAGCGCTCCCCCGTGCGGGCGACGGCAGACAGGACCTTCTGGGCGATCTCAGTGGCGTCGAACATCGGGGCGTCGCCCGCGTCTCCGGCAGCGCCGTCGGTCCCTGACTCGAGGCAAACGTCGCAGCCACCGCACTCCTCAGCCGGCCACTCCTCTCCGAAATACCGCAGGAGAAAGCGCCTGCGACACGTCCGAAGCTCGCACAGATCGACAACGTCGGCCAGCTTCCGTCGGGCATTCTCGCGCTCAGTCGGGTCCTCCAGCTGCTTTATGAAAAACTCGTGCTTGATCCTGTCGGCCTGCGAGTAGTAGAAGACGCAGTCGCTGGGCAGGCCGTCGCGCCCGGCGCGGCCCGTCTCCTGGTAGTAGCCTTCGACGGACTTGGGCATGTCGTAGTGGACGATCAGACGGACGTCCGGCTTGTCGATACCCATGCCGAACGCGATGGTCGCGACGATCACCGAGACCTCGTCCCTGACGAACCGCTCCTGTGTCGCCCTGCGGACGGGACCGTCGAGCCCAGCGTGATAAGGAAGCGCGTTGATGCCGTCGTCGGACAAACGCCGTGCGAGGTTCTCCGTATCTTTGCGGGAAAAGCGGTAGATGATGGCTGCCTGGCCCCGGCGTTCCTCAAGGATATCTAAGAGCGCTTCGTACGTCCTTCGTTTTGGGCGGACGTGGTACGTCAGGTTGGGACGGTTGAAGCTGGATACGAAGACGCGGCCGTCCCGGAGCGCAAGCTGCGCCACGATGTCCTCGCGTACCCTCTGGGTCGCGGTCGCGGTCAGCGCGATCACCGGCGCGTCCGGCAACCGGCGTCGTAGCGCCTTGAGATTGCGGTAGTCGGGGCGGAAGTCGTGCCCCCACTCGGATATGCAGTGGGCTTCGTCCACCGCTATAAGGCTTACGTCGAGCCGGTTCAGGAAGGCCTGGAAGCCGTCCAGTGCCAGCCGCTCGGGCGCGACGTAGAGTATGCGAAGCCGCCCCGCCAGGGCGTCCGCTTGGACACGGCGCACCTCGCTGTATGGGAGGGTGCTGTTGATGAAGTCCGCCGCCAGCCCGTTAGCCTTGAGTGCGTCGACCTGGTCCTTCATGAGTGCGATCAGCGGCGACACGACCAGGGTCAGGCCGTCGAGGCGCAGCGACGGTAGCTGGTAGCAGAGCGACTTTCCGCCGCCGGTCGGCATCAGCACCAGGCTGTCGTGGCCCTCGAGGACGCTGGCGATGATCTGCTCTTGGAGGGGCAGAAAGTCGTCGTACCCGAAGTGGGTCTTCAGCAGCTCGTGGATAGACGGGGCGTGGGCCATGGCTACCGGCTCAGGCCCTGAGGAGCGTCTCGCACAGGTGTGCGGCGTCCACCAGGTCGGGAATGGTCACATACTCCCTTACGGTGTGCATGTTGTGGTCCGCCATGCCTACCACGACCGCGCTTATTCCACGCTGGCGAAACACGTTTCCGTCGGTGCCGCCGCCGGACGGTCGCAGAGTAGGCTCCATCCCCAGGCCGCGAAGGGCGGCCATGACCCGGCTCGTTGCGGGGTCGTCGTCGGTCAACGTGTAGGTCTCGAACTCGGTGATGAGCTTGTGGTCTATGTCCGCTTCGGGGAACAGCCGACGCCCCTCGTCCACGGCCTCCGAGATCTGCAAACGGATCCCATCCAGCGTCTCGGTGTTCCGGCTCCTGAACTCGCCGATAACGAGGGCGTTTTCCGGCACCGTGTTGCGCGTGGACCCACCTTCGATGGTGCCGACGTTGAAGGTGGTCTCCTCGTCCAGGCGACCCTGGGGCAGACGGGTGATGATCTCCGAGGCGATGCGTATGGCGGAGAGGCCGTTCTCCGGCTCCACGCCGGCGTGGGCGGCCCTACCGGTGACCCGTAGCTCGAATCCGATGTAAGTGGGGCTGGCCGACGTGATCCGGCTGACGGGCCCCTCGCCATCGAAGACGATGGCTTCTCTGGCTTTGATCTTGGACAGGTCCAGGTTCCGTGCTCCGATAAGGCCGGTCTCCTCCTCCCGAGTGATGGCCACCTGGACCGGCCTGCGGCTGGCACCGTCCTCATTCAGTGACTCCAGCGCCTCGAGGATCGCGGCCACGCCGGCCTTGCAGTCGCCTCCCAAGATGGTCGTGCCGTCCGACGTTATGCGGTCCTGCTCGACCTGCGGTTTGATGCCCCTCCCGGGCTCCACCGTGTCGATGTGGGCCGACAGCAAGAGCGGCTCGCGACCGTCGTCGCCCGCGATGACGTTCCCGTAGTCGTCTCTCGTCACGTCCAGCCCCAGGGTCTCGAGGCGCTTCAGCACGTCGACCGCCGCCTCCTCCTCCTCTCCCGACGGGCTGTCTATCTGAACGAGCTCACAGAAGGTGTTGACGACACGGTCGCGATCGATCATCGGTCCTCCGGGTGGCGTAGTTTGGGGTGGTCCGCGGCTATTGTATGGTTACCCGTCGATGCGTTCAAGGACGATGACACAGCCATCAATGGACTGGGATGCGGGCCAGGCATTACACTACGCTGAACTCAGGCCCTCCGGTTCGTAATGTTCGCAGCCTGGCGGCCATCGGGAGAGAGCATGACAGAAGATCCGAGGCCGGTATACAGGGCGATGATTCGAGACCTGCCCCATGGAGATCGGCCTCGGGAGAGACTGAAAAACGTAGGCCCGGGCTCGCTGAGCAACCCGGAGCTGATCGCCATACTCCTGCGGACGGGCCTGGCCGGGGAGAGCGTGCTGAACCTTTCATCCCGCCTCCTGTCCGACCTGGGCGGACTCGCTGGAATGGCAAGAGTGTCCTATGGCGAGCTGTGCTCCCTCAAGGGCATCAGCGACGCCAAGGCCTGCCAGTTGCTGGCCGCCCTGGAG
>CAZGRI010000064.1:0-10594 GCA_964528205.1 uncultured Dehalococcoidia bacterium
CCATCCGCTGAGGCACTGGGGCAAAAGTCGGGCTCCGGACTCCGAAGCCATCCCTGTTCGTCTTCTTTCCATCAAACCTGAGCTTCACCCAGTTGTTGCGATTGCCAATGTCGTTGCGATAGAGGATGTTGGGACCGTCGGCATTGACAATGTAGAGGTCCAGGTCACCGTCGTCGTCGTAGTCCGCTAAGGCGGCCCCCCTGCCCACACCCGTGTCCCCAAATCCGGCCATATCGGTTACGTCGGAAAAGGTACCGTCCCCGTTGTTGCGATATATGAGGTTGGGCTCCTTCAATGGCTGCCCCCATGCGGCCCCGGTCTCTTCCCTCGGAGCGCCGACCAGGCCGTTTGCAACGAAAATGTCCAGAAGCCCATCGTTGTCGAAATCTGCGAAACCCGTGGCCCAGCCAACCATGGCGTCTGCGACGCCAGCTTCCTCCGCCACCTCCGTAAAGGTGCCGTCGCCGTTGCTATGCCAGAGGTAGTTCTCCCGGTAGTTCGTCCAGTAGACGTCCAGATACCCGTCCCTGTCGTAGTCGCCCGCATCCAGTCCCATGCAGCTTCCGTCACGGAAGAGCCCGGCCGCTTCTGTAACGTCGGTGAAAGAGCCGTCACCGTTGTTACGGTAGAGAGGACTCACCCCCTGGTCGTTGCACTCCAGCAGATCGAGGTGCCCATCGTTGTCGAAGTCGAACCATATGCCCCCGAATGTCATGCCGGATTTCACGACCTCGTACCCGTCCTGACCGTGGAACACGACTGGCCCAGTGTGGCCACGGACTCCGGCTAGCCCGGTAACGTCCCGAAAGGTCCCATCTCCGTTGTTCTCATACAGCACGTTTCCCTCCGCCATACCCATCCGCTGCGTACTACCGAAGATGCCAAAGCTGGCTACGTATAGGTCCAGACGACCGTCCTTCTTGTAATCGCCCCACATAGCGCCGGTGCCGTGGGACACGTAGTCGACACCCGCCTCTTGGGCGACATCGGGAAAAGTCCCGTCTCCGTTGTTCCTGTACAGCACGTTGGGCTTGTCGGCCCGGTGCTCGAGGTCTACCATCTGGTCGTCGCTATGACACACGACGTACATGTCCAGGTCACCGTCGTTGTCGTAGTCCCCCCATGCAACGCCGTACGAGTTGCACGCGCCGTCGACACCGGCCTGGGAGGCAACGTCCGTGAAACTGCCATCGCCTTCGTTGCGGTAGAGCATGTTAGGACCGCTTGCGGTCACGTACAGGTCCAGGTGACCGTCGCCATCATAGTCTGCCCAGGCCGCGCCAGGGCCCATCGCGTCGATGTACGGCTGGGGCCCACCGCCTGGCACACCGGCTTCGTCCGTCAAAATGGTGAACCAGGGTTTTGCCTCTACAGTCCTTCGATCGGCCTCACTCTCAAACTCACCGTCGCTCACCACGAGGGTGATCACGTACTCCCCCGGCATGTCGGGTGTCAACGTGGCGTGTGCGGAACCAGCATCCGAGAGGCCGGCCTCGCTTCCTCCTGGCCTCGACTCGATCGCCCACCTGTGCGTAATCTGTTCACGATCCGGATCCGTGCTACCGCTTCCGTTCAACACCACGGTATCCCCCACGAGCGCGGAGATCGGCCCGCCGGCGTCGGCGATCGGTGGCCGGTTTCCCGGACCGCAGGACACGATGACGACGGCCAGCGCAATCGCGAGGAAGAGGATTACGACCGTGGGGCCGGGCCCCGACCCTGTCGGGGCGTTTCCTTTGGGTCTGCTTCGTTGCATCCAGGGTCTCCTCGTTCCGAACAGCCGGGCTCTACCTGTCGGTTCTACGACTGGTGCGGCGGCTTGAGAAGACCACAGACGCGTTTCACTTTCGTTACAATCGAGCGCCATCGCTGGCGCTGCCGGGCGAACGGATCGCTATCCCCCGGAGAGATCAGACAGAGCCCGGAGGACGCCGTCTCGTGAACTTAACCTCCTCGTCCCATGTTCTGGGCGCTCCGTCATCTCCGAGCTGGACGAAGACATTGCGCAGCCACCGCGCGTCGTCGGTCTCAGGGTAGTCGGTCCTGTAGTGGGAGCCGCGGGACTCGGTGCGGGCCAGCGCGCTGAGGGCGGTCAGCCTGGCCACCGTCAGAATGCTGCGAACGTTGAGCCACTCCTGCCACGCGATGTTGTATTCCTTGACAGGCGGCACGGACGTGCCACGAAGCCTCTCTGACATCGCGTCGAGCGATCGCAAAGCCTCCTCGAGCCCCGAGCCGTCGCGGACCAGTCCCACCTTTTCCCACATCAGGTCTTCGATCTCCTTCCGGATCTCGAAGATGTTGCCGTCTCCGCCTCCGTTCAGAGGGCCTGCGACCTCACCGACCACCGTCTCTACCTGCTCGGACGACACGACCGGCTGGGACCTGTCCCTCACGTACTCAGCCATCGCGTCCCCCGCCCGGGCGCCGAATACCGTGGACTCGGCTACGCCGTTGCCGCCGAGACGGTTGGCCCCGTGCACGCCTCCGGCATCCTCCCCCGCGACGAAAAGCCCCTCCAGACCGGTCCCGCAAGAAGCGTCGATTAGAGCGCCCCCCATGTGAAAATGGGCCGTGGGCGATACCTTGACGGGATCTCGGGCCAGGTCGAGGCCCACGTCGCGGCAGCGTTCGGTCATGCCTGGAAAGGTCTGCTCGACGAATTGCGCCCCCAGATGGGACACGTCGAGGAAGACGGCGCCGTCGGCGGTGCCACGTCCAGCCTGGACCTCCAGATACGCCCCTCTGGACACCGTATCGCGAGTGGACCGTTCCATCCTCTCGGGGTCGTAGCGTGACATGAAACGCTCGCCCAGAGAGTTCTTCAGGTACCCTCCGGCACCCCGCAGCCCTTCCTCCAGCACCGCGCCCGTAAGGATTGAGTCGCCCGCGACGAGTCCGGTGGGATGAAACTGGTACATTTCCATGTCGTACATCGCACAGCCGGCCCGATAGCATAGCGCCATCCCGTCGCCGGCCTTCTCCAGGGATGGGGCCGCTATGCGGTACATGCGGGCGCCACCGCCGGTTGCCATCAGGGTGGCCTTAGCCGAGGCCGCGACAAAACGGCCGGTGCGTACGTCCAAAAGCATGGCCCCGGCGACCCCGCCGTCGACGTCCGTGAGCAGGGCCACGCCCCTGTGTTCGTCCAGGGTGCGGACGCCAGAGGCGAGGACGCTGTCTTTCAGCTTCGACATTATCTCGATGCCGGTGAGGTCTCCACGATGCACCGTGCGGTCGAAAGACTGTCCGGCGAAGGCCTTCTGATAGATGCGGCCGTCCGGCGTCCGGTCAAAGAAGCAGCCGAGACTCTCCAGCTCCCCGATCACCTTTGGAGCGTCGGCAATCAGCGTCCATGCCAGCTCCTGGTCGTTGATGTAGGCGCCGCCCTCGATGGTGTCCTCGAAGTGAAGATCGAGGGAGTCGCTGGGATCGAGCACGGCGTTGTAGCCGCCCTGGACCATTCGCGTGCAGCCACTCTGGCCCAGGAGGCCCTTGGCCGCCACCGCGATCTCAAGCGTGGGGTCCGCCCTCCATGCGTGCAGGGCGGCCATCAGCCCGGCGCCGCCGCCGCCGAGGATCAGAATGTCCAGCTTCACTTCGTCGTACATAGAGACCAGGACCTAGGGACCCGTGTGTACACTCAAGCGCCGACACGCACGAGGCGCCTCAGCTTACGTCCGACAACGTTCCGTTTCAGGCGCTGTATCGCCAGCGTGGGCGAGATGCCCTTTGGACACACCGCCGTGCACTCGAACAGGGTGTGGCAACGCCACAGCCCATGTTCATGTGCCACGGCCTCGATTCCCTTCGGCTGAGCCTCGTTGCGGCTGTCGGCCAGCGATATGAAAGCCCTGTTGAGTGCCGCGGGACCCAGGAAGCCGTCGTCGAGACCTGCGATCGTGCAGGCCGAGTAGCACAGTCCACAGTAGACACACTCGCGTTGGAGGTCAATCTCCTGACGCTCCTTGGACGTGGGAGCTATGTCCGAAAGACCCACGTCGGGGCCGGGCGAACCCGGAAGCAAGGCGCGTGCGATCTTGGCCTGAAAGAGGGACATGTCGGTGACCAGGTCCCGAACCACCGGCATGTTGCGCATCGGCTCAACGCGTATCTCGCCACCGGGCGCACCGTCTTCTATCAGGTCGCGCACCAGGGCGCGGCACGCCAGGTCCTCCCGGCCGTTGATTACGGTGCCACAGGTGCCACACATGCCCACCCGGCACGCGCACCGGAAGGCCAGAGACGGGTCGGTATTGCGCTGCACCCAGATCAGGGTGTCCAGCACGCTCATGCTCTCCTCCGTCCGGGGCACGGAGAAACCCTGCCAGCGGGCCGCCTGTCCGCCCGCGGTATCGGTGCGCCTGATCTTCAACGTGACCGGTCTCATTGCTTGTTTCGCTAACCAGCGCGCGAGCGGAGCTTACAAGATAAAAACGGCGAGGGCCCGCGCACCGAACGCGAACGTCACGAGGCCCAGCACCCATAACGACAGAGTGACGGGCCTCTCTCGTCGGGCGGCGGGCTTCCACTCGAGGAGGATGTTACGAACACCGTTGAGGCCATGGTACAGGACGGCCGCCAGCAGAGCGAAGTCGAGAATGACGAACCCGGCCTTTGCCAGTCGGTCCTTGACTACGTCGAAGACCACTGCCTCTTCTTGAATGCCCGATTCCACGTCGGCGACCGGGTCGAAGTGGGTGAACCAGCCGTGCATCAGCACGAGCAGGATCAGCAGAACGCCGCTCAAACGCTGAAACAGCCAGAGCCAGAACCCCGGCGTGCCGCCCTGGATGTTTCTACCGGTGGACTGGTCCATTAATCACCTGAAAATAAGCGGACCGCTCAGGTACCCCGAAACGCCGGTACCTATCGCCGTCAACGCCACGCTAATCCAAAACAGCTCAGCCTGGCGCTTGATTCCGATGCCCAGATCGAACAGAACGACCCGCACGCCGTTGAGCGCGTGGTACAGGACGATGGCGATGAGAACGAGGTTGAGGGCCATGAAGATCGGGTGCTGCACGAAGGCGAGGACGTCGTTGAAGGTGTCCTCTCCGGCCTGGGAGGTGGATATCACGGCGATGTGCAGGAAGAGATATGCGACGAGCAGCACGCCCGTTATGCGCTGCAAGAGCCAGGCCCACCATCCAATGCGAGTGCGGACCTGTTTCTCTTGAGACGCGCCGGAGTGGGCCAGAAGAGTCCTGAGGGGTGTGGCCACCGGCGTCTCTAAAAGAGCTCGTTCTCGGGCCGCTGCTCCTCTCCGATGCGCCGGTAGACCGGAGGTTTGAGGCCTGTATACAGGTCCCCCAACTGAGCGTTGATCTGCCGGTTTACCTCGGAGAAGTAGCTGTTGCCCTCGGTATCGCCCTCCACGAGCAGGGGACCCAGGTCCTTGACGTCCAGTATCCAGAGTGCCTCAGAGATCCCCAGCTCCTCCACCCAGAAGACGTCACGCACGCGCTCGATGGCCTTGCCGTAGATCGCCCCGAGTCCGTAGCCCATGGTGGAAAGGCAGACCGCGCCCTGCTTCTTGAAGACGTCCCTGTATAGCTCCTCCGACATGCCGGCCTTGCCGACCACAGCCTTGACCCCGTAACGCCCTAGCAGAGCGGGCATGTACTGGGCGTATCGGAATCCTGCCGTAGCCTGAAAGGATGAGACCTCGTAGACGCCGGGGGAGACCTCTACCCCGGCCGGCGCCGACTGGAAGCTCACGTTGGTCAGCGCGCGAAGGTCGATTGGGGGCTCATGGCCCTCAACAAGCATGTGCTTGTAGACTCCGTCTCTGGCGGTGAACACGGGGCCGGTCAGATAGATGACGTCGCCGGCTCTGAGGCCCTTCAGCGCCTCGGCTGACAACGGGGTCGTCAGGTGGAGCTCCTGTGTATGAGCTTGTGCCATCGCCTGCCCTGTTGCGGACTACTCGATCGTCTCGCGACGATAGTATGGGGTGAACCATCTGGGTTCTTCTCTGAACTCGTAGCCGCCGTCGGCGTGAATTCTCGCCACCGCCCGCCGGTAGGCCAGGCAGAACTGGGAGATGGCCACGGGCAGGCCGCCGGTGTGCGTGTACGCTATCTCCACGTGCACGTCCAGCGCCGTCGTGTCTCCACCCACGCCCATGACCCCGAAACCGGTGCGGTTGGCCAGCTCCCGGAGTTCCTCCTCCAGGGCGGCAACGTCGGGGTCGGGGTGGCGGTCGCCGATCTCGCGGAGACAGGCTGCTTCCTTAGAGAGCCTCACGCACTGGTCTTTGGTGCCTCCCACTCCCACCCCAATGATCACGGGCGGGCAGGACAGGCCCCTTCTGGCGGAGGCGGCGACGTTGTCCAGCAGGAAGCGCTTTATGCCGTCGGTGCCGTCTGGTGGAAAGAGCATGCGGTAGTCGGAGCCGAAGAGGCCGCCCTTGTGGACGCTTATGACGTCGATCCAGTCGGCGTCGGGCTCGAAGGAGTAGTCCACGTTTGGAGCGAAGACTCCCACGTTGTTGCCGGGATTTCGCCTGGTCAACGGGTGAACCCGGTTGGCCCGCAGCTGAATATCATGGGTCACGTTGGCCACCGCACTTCGGAAGGCCTGCTCCAGCGCCACGAAGCCACCGTCGATGCGTGCCTCGTTTCCCACCTTGACGTAGAAGCGAGGGAGTCCCGTGTCACCGCACATGGGCCGGTTTTCGGCCACGGCAAGTTCGGCGTTCTCCAGCACCTGACCCAGAACGAACCGCGCCATCGGCTTTGTCTCAACCTTGTAGGCGTCCCCGATGGCCGAAACGCCATCCGACGGCACTGCTATCGCCGCGCGCTTGTTTGCCTCGTAGGCAACACGATAGAGTGTCTCTCGGGATATGCCATGAGCTGTCGTGACCAAAGCTTCGCCTCACTTGGCCCGAGATGATTACCGCTCGATCAGCTTATTAGCCTCTCGGCGCCAATTCTATCTTCGACCCGAAGGAGCGTCAAGCGAGGCGTTCGGCCATCGCGACTACGCCTATGATCACCCGGCCCCGGACAAATCTTAGGAGACGGATCGCCGTTGCTGTCGTCAGCTCAGGGCTGTTGTTTTGTCGTTAGGAGGCCATGGACTTGCGCCAGAAACTCATCAGAGCTGAATGGCTTGGTCAAGAATGCGTCGGCGCCAACGTCAAACGCCCTGGTTCTATCCTCCTCATCCGTTCCAACGGCCGTGATCACCGCTATTGGAACGGATGAGGACTGGCGTATACGTCTGCAGAGCTCATAGCCATTCATGCGCGGTATTAGCAGGTCGACTACCAGCAAGTTGGGCTTTTCAGCGCGAAACTGCTGCAGGGCTTCATAGCCGTCCGCCGCTGCGCACGTTTCGTATCCGTCCTTTACAAGAACCTCGACCAACAGCTCCCGAATGTCGTCCTCGTCATCGACGACAAGCACTTTTTCGGCCATCTACTACCCCTCCCAACTGTGTCGACATGATCGCGTCTCAAATATCCAGTTGGTTCCTTCGTCGACCGGAACCCGTCATCTTGGAGTGTATCAGACGCCCTGTCACGAACCTCTCACGGAGGGCTCCGCGAATTGAGCACAACACGGTAGGGGTGGAGGCTGTGAAGGCGTACAAAGGCCCCCCAGACCGCCATGTACTAGCGTGCCGTTTTCGGTTAAAGTTTACGTAGCGATTCCAGCAGGCGCGGCCGAGTAGAGGAGCGCTAAGCCCCCCCGAACCTCTGACAGTATGCCCGAACCAAAGCTCTCAGCCCGCGAAACCAAGAAGGCCCGTCTCGACTACGATTCGGCCCTGAGGCTCGTGATGGGGCTCGCCGACTTCGAGCGCTCGACCCACAGCCCCGGTCACTCCTCCTTTCATCTGGAGCGCATGCGCGCGCTGGCCGAGCGGCTGGGCAATCCCCATCTCGGCATCCCGACCGTGCATGTCGCGGGCACCAAAGGCAAGGGCAGCACCGTGGCCATGGTGACCTCGATTCTGGGAATCCAGGGCTACACGGTAGGGCTATACACGTCTCCCCATCTCCACAGCGTCGTGGAGCGCGTCCGTGTTGGGCAGGAGCCCATAGGCCGGGACGAGTTCGCCGCCCGCGTGGAGGAGATGTGGCCTGACGTCGAGTGGACCGGGAGAAACGTCGGCTTCGGCGACGTGACCTTTTTCGAGATGCTGACCGCCATGGCCTTCCGCCATTTCCAGCAGTCCGGGGTCGACTTTCAGGTGATCGAGGTAGGCCTGGGGGGCCGCCTGGACTCCACCAACATCGTGAGCCCCGATGTGTGCGCCATAACGCCGGTCAGCCTGGACCACGTGGCGACGCTGGGCGACACCGTAGCGAAGATCGCGGCCGAGAAGGCCGGGATAATAAAGCAGGGCGTTCCCGTCGTCGTAGCCCCGCAGCCGCCTGAAGCGCTGGAGGTCATCCTCGAAGTCGCAAAGCAGAACCGCGCGCCGGCAGTCCGTGTGGGCGTCGACGTCACCTACAAGGGGCGAAGCACTGAATTGAGCGGCCAGTCGTTTAGGGTCTCAGGGAAGCTCGGAAGCTATGACCTGTTCACCCCGCTGCTCGGACGCCATCAGATCGAGAACGCCGCGACCGCCGTCGCCGTCGCCGAGTCGCTTATGGAGCGGGGTTTCGAGATATCCGAGGACAGCATCGCACAGGGGCTGAGAGAAGTCGTCTGGCCGGCCAGATTCGAGCTGGTATCGACCGGGCCTCCACCCGTCCTCGTCGACGGCGCCCACAATCCCCACTCGATGAAGCGACTCGTGGAGACACTTCCCGACTACTTCAAGTTCAAAAGGTTGATCGTCATATTTGGTGCGTTGGGAGGCCATAGCTCCAGGGGGATGCTCGCGGAGCTGGCAGAGCTTTCGCCGGCCGTCCTTGCGGTGCGATCCAGACAGCCCAGGTCGGCTCCCAGCCCTCAGATATCGGCAGCGGCCAGACGGCAGGGGCTGGACGTCATATTCGAGTCGGAGAACGTGCGAGAAGCGACCAGGCATGCGCTCGATATCGCAGAGGAGGGCGACCTGGTGCTGGGGACCGGGTCCCTGTCGGTCGCCGCCGAGGTGATCGAGGAGCTGAGAGGGATGACCCCGGAGCTCTACCCGTACATCAAGCCTCCCGCGGACCCGGGCGTCGCAACCGTCTAAGGGCAAGGGGTCTGGGGAGCCTGTCCTGAGCGGAGTCGAAGGGATATTCCCCCAGGAACAAAATCCATCGAGGGTGGCAGGGTCGATGGCGACTGCCTTTCTGGGATGGGAGATAGTTTCTAAGAGGTATCAATGAAGAGCGGCAGAAGAGTCGTAATAACCGGCATGGGCGCCCTGACGCCTCTGGGCCAGAGCGTCGACGAGTACTGGGAGGGCTTGCTGGAAGGCAGGTCCGGCATCGGCGACATGACCCTCGCCGACCCAACGGCCTATCCGTGCAAGATCGCCGGCGAGGTCAGCGACTTCGACCCGGGCCAGTACATCAACCCCAAGGAGGCCCGGCGTATGGCCCGGTTCTCCCAGCTAACGGTGGCGGCGACCGGTCTGGCCCTCGAGGACTCAGGCCTGGACCTGTCGAAGGAGGACCCGGAGCGGCTGGGGATAGTGATCGGGAACGGCGCTGGCGGCTTGCCGACGACCGAGGACAACGCTCGACTGCTGGTCGCCCGGGGCGGGATGAAGATGAGCCCCTTCTTCATCCCGATGATGCTGCCCAACATGGCCGCCGCCAACGCCAGCCGTATCTACGGGCTGAAGGGCTACACATCGACGGTCGCGACCGCGTGCGCCGCCGGCAACCAGGCCATCGGAGACGCGGCCGTCGCCATACAGCGGGGTGCGGCGGACGTCGCGATGGGCGGCGGGTGCGAGGCTGGAATCTGCCAGCTAGGGCTGGGCGGATTCAACATTATCAAGGCGCTGACCAGGCAAAACGACGAACCTGAGAAGGCCAGCCGTCCTTTCGACGCCAAGCGCGACGGCTTCGCGCCCGCGGAGGGCGCGGCGGTCCTGGTCCTGGAGAGCCTGGACCACGCCATGGACCGGGGAGCCGAGATCCTGGCCGAGATCGCCGGATACGGCGTCTCGTCCGACGCGTTCCACCCGGTCCAGCCTGACGAGGACGGCATGGGAGCGGCCCGCGCCATCCGGTTCGCCCTCGAGGACGCAGACATGGGGCCCGACGACATCTCCTACATCAACGCTCATGGCACGTCGACGCCCAAGAACGACCTCGCGGAGACCCTGGCCATCAAGCACGTGTTTGGAGAGCAGGCCTACAAGGTCCCGGTCAGCTCGACCAAGTCGATGATAGGCCATGCCCTGGGAGGGGCCGGAGCGCTGGAGGCCGTCGCCTGCGTACAGAGTATTCGCACCGACCAGATTCACCCGACCATCAACTACGAGTTCCCCGACCCCGAGTGCGACCTGGACTACGTCCCCAACGTTGGCCGCGAGATGCAAGTCGACACGGTGCTGTCCAACAGCTTCGGGTTCGGCGGCCAAAACGCCTGCCTGGTCTTCCGCCGCTTCGAGGAGTAGGGCCGGCGAGTGGTCCCTCGGACTGATGATCACATGCAAACTTACCGATCGGTTTGAGCAACGGACGCCGCTG
>CAZGRI010000065.1:0-2442 GCA_964528205.1 uncultured Dehalococcoidia bacterium
GACATCAGGCGCATTCGAGATGGTCCAATAATCGATCTGACAAAGTAGCACTAGGAGATAGAGAAAATAATCGGGGCGCTGAGTCTCGTTGAACCGAGTTCGGGTGACATCATAGTACTCCCTTTCTCTTCCTGATTGCGCCTGCCAGAGAGTTTCGTATTGGTCGGCTATGGCCTCCGGCGTATGAATGATCGCCTTCCACAGTCCAACCAAGGCGTCGTTGCTGTCGCTGATGACAAAGCTCTTGGCCAATCCTCGCTGCGCAGCAGCCAAAGTCACAGCCGCCGAACCGGCAAATGGCTCAATCAAGGTGTGCACACCTTTAGGGAAGTATTGTGTGATGACGGGTGCAATGGCCCGTTTGCTCCCTTGGTAGGGTATGGGATATGGTACCCGCATGGGATCCGCCCTTTTTGGCTGAGTGATGTAACGTCGACCCTATTCTATGCGGACGCTGACAATGAACTTCAAGAGCCTCACCATTCCATGTGTTTATCGCAACAGTTGTCTCAATTCAGCGGATAATAGCACATCAGTCCTATTCGTTACCACCCAGGGTATGGCCTTTGTTGGATGTCCTTTGGCTTTCCCAGTCCAGCCGTATGAGGCCACGTGTTGTGGTAGAATATCTCCGCATTTCGCGCATCACGACACGAGCACGGCCGTGCGGGCGAAATAGCCGGAAGTAGACCAACTGAGGAGTCCAAATTGGCGAAGCAGTTTCAGTCAGACCAGGACGCTCGAAGCGAGTTGATGGAGGGAATAGACACACTGGCCAGGGCCGTCGGCGTCACCCTGGGTCCCGCGGGCCGCAACGTGGTCCTGGACCAGGAGTTCGGCCCGCCCCAGGTCTGCAGCGACGGCGTGACCATCGCCAAGGAGATCGAGCTCAAAGAGCCCTTCCACAACATGGGCGTCCAGCTTCTCAAGACGGCCGCAAGCAAGACCAATGACGACGTCGGCGACGGCACCACGACGTCGACCATCCTGGCGCAGAGCATCCTGGTGGAGGGGTTCAAGAACGTGGCTGCGGGCGCCGATCCCATGAGGCTGAAGAAGGGCATCGACCGCGCCGTACAGGCCCTCAGGCAGGAAATTGGCTCCGCCGCCCTTCCCGTCTCGGGCAGGGACCAGATAGGCCAGGTCGCAAGACTCTCCGCCCACGATGACGAGATGGGAGACCTGATCGCCGATGTCATGGAGCAGGTCGGCAGCCAGGGCATCGTCACGGTAGAGGAGTCGAGAGGACTCGGCTACGAGGTCGACTACGTCGAGGGGATGCAGATAGACCGGGGCTTCGTATCCCCCTACTTCATCACCGACGCGTCGAAGATGATGGCCGAGATCGAAGAGCCCTACATACTCGTGACCTCGGAGAAGATCTCAGCGGTCTCAGACCTCCTACCCATTCTCGAAAAGCTCAACACCGTGAGCCGCAACTTCGTCGTCATTGCCGAAGACGTCGAGGGCGAGGCGCTCGCTACTCTGGTGGTCAATAAGCTCAAGGGAAACTTGAACTGCCTGGCGATAAAGGCCCCGGCCTTCGGAGACCGGCGCAGTGCGATCCTTGAGGACATGTCGGTCCTATTCGACGCCAACATCATCAGCACCGACACCGGCCGCAAGCTGGATTCCGTCAACATCGACGACCTGGGCCGCTGCAGGCGTATCGTCGCGGACAAGGACGAGACGACTTTCGTGGAGGGAGCTGGAAGCCAACAGTCCATCGAGGCCCGGATACGGCAGATCCGGTCTCAGGCGGAGGACACGAGCTCCAACTACGACCGGGAGAAGCTGGAGGAGAGGGCGGCAAAGCTTTCGGGCGGCGTGGCCGTCATCAAGGTCGGGGCCGCGACCGAGGTCGAGCTTCGGGAGAAGAGGCAGCGGATGGAGGATGCGCTGTCCGCGACCCGGGCGGCCATGGAAGAGGGCATCGTGGCCGGCGGCGGGACATCGCTCATTAGAGCGGCCCAGGCCGCGCTCGACGGCATCGATGCGCACGGCGACGAGCGGACGGGCATCGACATCGTCGGGAAGGCCGTGGAGGCGCCCGTAAGGCTGATAGCTGACAACGCCGGATTCGGAGGCGAGGTCGTCCTGGCGGCCGTAAGAGACGGTGAGGCCGACTGGGGCTTCGACGCCGAGACGGACCGGTACGGCAAGATGATAGAGATGGGAATCATCGACCCCGCCAAAGTCACCAGGGCGGCCTTGGAGAACGCCGCCAGCGTGGCCGGCATGGTCCTGACAACCGAGACCCTGATAACCGAGCTCAATCCCATGAAGCTCCCCGCACCATACGACGATTAACGGCCTGTCCAGGATCAAGGGGAGCGGTTCAAGCAAGCCGTGTGCCCCTCTCTAACTCTCCCCCGTCTCGACGGAGGGTATCTCAACACCCGTCGTCGGGGAGTCCAGATCCCGACGAGTCGGGACTCTGGC
>CAZGRI010000065.1:2452-10225 GCA_964528205.1 uncultured Dehalococcoidia bacterium
TTGGGGTTCTTGGGGGGGGGGTTGGGGGGTTTGGGCCCCCCCAAACAAACCCCTTGGGGGGGGGGGGGGGGGCCTCAACGGCACCCGCCTTTTTGGGACAATCCCGGAGAGCGGGAATCGCCACGCATCTGAAACACCGCCAGGCGGCGTATGGTTGTAGTGAGGTGATCTTGTCCAATGGCTGAAACAGTCACACGTGAGCCGGCGGCGCCCGACACTCCCCCGCGCAAGTCGCGCACTGGAGACCTGACGATACAGGCCCGCGGCATAAGCAAGAGCTTTGGGCCGACCAAAGCCGTCGATAGCCTGTCCTTCGACATACGTCGCGGCGAGGTCGTCGGCTTTCTTGGCCCCAACGGCTCCGGCAAGACCACCACCATGAGAATGCTGACCTCCTTCTATACGCCCGACGAGGGCGATATCCTCATCGACGGAGTCGACTCCCAGGAACAGGACATGGTGACCAGACAGAGCATCGGTTACCTGCCCGAGAACAATCCGCTGTACGGCGACCTGCTGGTCAGCGAGTTCCTGCGGTTCGTGGCGGACCTCCGGGGTATGTCCCAGGCGGAGCGACGAGAGAACCTGGACCGCACAGTGACCGAGGCGGGCCTGTCCGAGGTGTACAACCGGCCCATCAGCCAGCTGTCAAAGGGCTATCGCCAGCGGGTGGGCTTGGCCCAGGCTATCCTGCACCAACCGGCGGTCCTGGTGCTGGACGAGCCCACCGAGGGCCTGGACCCCAATCAGCGACTGACCATACGAGAACTGGTGAGCTCGCTGGGACAGGACAAGACCGTCCTGCTGAGCACCCATGTCATGCAGGAGGTCGAGGCCACCTGCGAGCGAGTACTGGTCATCAACCGGGGCCGGCTGATCGCCGACAGCACCGTCGCCGAGCTGATGAAGCGCGCCAGAGGCCTGCAGGCGGTCTACGTCGTTGAGGTCGAGGGCAGCGAGGTGGAGACCGGCTTGAACAGCCTGCCCAACGTCGACTCGGTCGAGCGCATGGACCCAGTCGACGGTCGCAAACGCTACCTGGTATCCCCTTCCGGAGACGACGACCCTCGTCCCGAGATATTCGGCCTCGCAAAGAAACGGGACTGGGTTCTCTGGGAGCTCCACGAAGAGCGGGCCCGTCTTGAGGATGTCTTCCACGCGCTAACCGCCAGCCGGGAACCGGAGGGACAGTAGCAGCGGCATGCGGTCTCCATTCATCGCACTGGTCCGAAAGGACCTCAAAGGGTACTTCGACCAGCCCACCGGCTACGTCCTTGTCGTCATATTCGTGGCCCTGCTCTCGTACGCCTTCTTCCGGTCGGTGGACCTGACCGGAGAGGCCTCTCTGCGTGAGCTCTTCACCGTAACCTTCACCGTGGAGCGCCCGTCCCTGCCCTGGCTCCTGGTGCTGTTCGTGCCGGCGGCCACCATGCGCCTGCTGGCCGAGGAGCAGAGAGACGGCACCCTCGAGATACTGATGACTCAGCCCATCAGAGGCTGGATCGTTCTGCTGGCCAAGTTCATCTCGGGGTTCCTCTTCGTCAGCGTTGCGATCCTGGCGACCGTCGGGATACCGATCGCCCTTGCTACCGCGGGCAACCTCGACGAGGGCGCGATCATCGGCCAGTACGTCGGCAGCCTCTTTCTCGCCGCCGCGTTCGTATCCATAGGCCTCTTCACCTCCAGCTTGACCCAGAACCAGATCGTCGCGCTGATCATCGGGTTCACCTTGACCGCCGTCCTGATGGTGGTGGGGCTGGACCGGGTGATAGCCACGTTGCCGACCAGGCTCTCGGGGCTCCTGCAGACGCTCAGCCCCATCACCCACTTCTCCACCATCGCCCGTGGCGTGATAGACCTGCGCGACGTGCTCTACTTCGTTGCCCTGGTATCGACCTTTCTCAGCGCCGCCTTCCTCATGATGCGCAGCAAGATACTCAGCCACCGCACGTCCCAGTATCGCAATCTGCAGCTAGGCGTTGTCGGACTCATCGTGCTCAGCCTGCTCATCGGCTGGTTCGGCAACTCCATCGGGGGCCGACTGGACCTCACCGAGGACAAGCTCTTCACCCTGAGCGACGGAACGGAGCAGGTCCTGGACAGCCTCGACGACATACTCACCGTCACGCTTTACCAGACCAAGGACCCTCCGCCGCGCATCAAACTGGCAACCAGGGATGTCAACGACTTCCTCGACGACCTGGCAGCCAGCTCCGGAGGGCGTGTGAAGCTGGCGAAGAAGTACCCGCTGGACGACGACGACGCCCTACGTAAGGCCGCCCTGGCCGGCGTCAGCCGGAGGGAGTTCGCGGAGATCGGCCAGACCGAGGCCAGCAGCAAGGTCGGCTATCTAGGTATGACCGTCGACTACCTCAACCGAAGGCAGGTCTTCTCCTTCATACCCACGGTCGACGGCTTCGAGTACAGCCTGGCGACCAGCGCCTACCGAATGTCCCAGGGCGACAAGACTTCGGTGACGTTCCTGGCTGGTCACGGCGAAAGGAGCCTCGAACAGGAACTCCAGTTCTTCCTGGGCAACCTGCAGCAGCAGTACGAGGTCAGCCAGATAGCCCCTACGGAGGGCGCCGTCCCCGATTTCAGCGGCACCGACGTGCTGATCGTGGCCAGGCCGACCCAGCCCATTCTCCAGGGAACACGGGACCAGCTGGCGGCGTACCTGGAATCGGGGGGGAAGGCCCTTTTCCTGTTGGACCCGGTCATCGTCCTGGCGGACGAGAGGGTGGGCCTGGTCGCGTTGCGCAACCCCAACAGCTTCGCCGACTTTGTCGAGCGGTACGGGATCGTCCTGGAGGACAACCTGGTCTTCGACCTTCGCAAGAACGAGACCGTCGAGGTCTCCGATCCCCAGGGCGGCACGGTATACCGGAGCTATCCTTACTGGCTTTACGCGGAGTCCGCCGACCAGACGGTGGCCCGCAACATCGAGTCCGTCCTTATGGGATGGCCCAGCGAGGTTGCCTTCTCGACCGGCTCCCAGTTCGAGCCCATACCATTGATAGCCACCGGCGACTCCGCAGCCATAGACACCGCTTTTCAGGACATAAGCCCTGCGGCGCCGATTTTCCAGGAGGTTACCGAAGAGAACCTGGTGACGGCGGTTTTGGGGGCTGCGGTAAGTGGAAACGCAGGCGGCGCCGGAGAGCTCAGGCTCGTCGTCGTGGGCGACTCCGACTGGCTCACCGACCCCATGATTCAGCGGAGCCCCAACAATCTGCTCCTGGGGCTCAACTTGGTGGACTGGCTGGCCGAGGAGGAGCAGCTCGCGGAGGTGAGAAACAAGGTGGTCTCTGCCCGCCGGCTGGAGTTCTCCTCATCGGCTCACGAGAACACGGTCCAGTACATCAACATCGCCGGCGTCCCGCTCGGATTCATGGTTGCCAGCCTGCTGCTGTACCTACGGCGGCGCAACATAGGCACTCGGGAGTACCGCCGTGAAAGGTAGACAGGTCGGGTTCGTACTCATCGCCCTGATAGCGATAGGAGTCGCCGGTCTCATCGGCCGTGTCGTCTCTTCCGATTCCGACCAGATCGTCCTCTCAGGCCTCCTGCCCTTGGCCCCGGAAATCGTCGATCGCATGGAGATAATGTCCGACGAAAGCGGAGCGGAGCTCATCAGGCAACAGGATACCTGGTTCGTGGCGAACGAACAGGTGTTCGTACCCAAGATGTTCCAGTTCTGGACGGCCGTCACCGACATCGACGGCGCACAGCTTATCGCGACCAACCCGGCGAACCACGAGACTATCGGCGTAGCGGACGGCCAGGGCACTGTTGTCGCGTTCTACCTCGGCGGCTCCACCCTGGAGCAGTTCATCGTAAGCGAGTGCACACCCCAGAGCCAGCTCTGCTATTTTCGCAGGTCCGGCAAGGACGAAGTGTACGGCATCCCATTCCCGGCCCCCGCGATATCCGGCGCCGACATATTCGACACCGACCCCAATGGCTGGCGCAACCCGGTAATCGCTGCGATACCAAAGGTCGAGGTCGAGTCCGTCACCTTCACATATCCGGAGGGAGAGTTCTCCCTTTCCCTGGGCGAGGGCATCTGGCTGATCACCGCCGCGGAGGGCCAGGCGCCGGCCGACTTCTTCGCCGTAGACCAGCTCCTCTCCGCCCTTGAGGTCCTGGTAGGACAGGGTTTCGCCAGCGCCACCGAGTCCCGAGACCTCAAGTTCGAGGAGGCCGACGCCGTGCTCAGGATCGTGACCAGGGAAGGCGCCACGGCGCCAACGACAAGCATTCGGTTCCTGGCACGAGACGATAACTCCTACTACGTCCGTACTCCCCTTCAGTCGACCGTCTTCGTCATGGCCAAGCAAGTCGCGGATCTGGTACTGGTCGGGATCGAGGACCTGGTCTTCCAGCCCGGAGGATAGCCCGCGCTCTGTGTGGGTGGCCCGTCCTACGCCGGTCATGGGGATGCCGGGCTTGCCCTCGTCCGCCGTAGGCGGTATCCTTGTCGCCACCAAGGTACGGGCCGCGTCCGTGGCCGGTGCCACGTCGCCACAAGTGGGGCACGACGTGGATACCGGTGCCGGGTCTTCAGTAAGAGAGAGGGACCATGGTAAAGGCTTTCGTGCTCATCGGAATGGAGGCAGGCCACTCAAGGAATCTCGTCACCTCTCTGAATGGACAGCCGGGGGTCGAAACAGTCGATCGTGTTACCGGGCCCTACGACGTAATCGCCGTCCTGGAGGCTTCGAACATCAACGCGATAAGCGAGATTGTCGCGACGGGGATCCACTCGCTCTCTGGAGTAGTCAGAACGACGACCTGCGTCTCGATGGAGTAGGGCGCCCGCGGGTCTAAGCTCAGGTGGCGCTGTCCGGCTCCGCCACACCGTCCGGATCGGCCAGCCCGTTCCGTTCGCCCTCGATGCTCCACTCCCCTGTCCGTTTCCTCCGAGCGTGGCCCAGCACCGCGTAGCTCAATACCACGCAAGCCATGATTCCGATGCCAACAGTCATCGCCGTGTCCCCGTAGTAGGCCAGGCTGAGCGAGACGAGAGCCAGGAACGCGGACACCACGCTGAGCAGCGAGGTATAAGGGAACACCCTGCCTCCGAGGGCCACGAGGCCCCCGACCAGAACGCTGATCACGCCGTAGCTCGGGATGACCGCGATCGTGACGCCCGCAAGCACCGCCAGGCCGTCTCCGCCCCTGAACCCCGAGAACACCGATTTCCAGTGGCCGGCTATGGCGGCGGAGGCCGGCGCCAGCACCCAAACGCCCTCGAGCCCCAGAAGATGCGCGACAATCACGGCAAGAGCGCCCTTGGCCATGTCTCCCACCATGACGACAGCCGCCGGTACTCGCCCCACGTTTCGCAAGACGTTGGACGCGCCGGCCAGGCCGGTGCCCGTGCCGAAGATGTCCACGCCGTTCAGCCGGCTGATCCGCTCGGCCACGGGCAGAGCGCCGAGGATGTAGCCGGCCGTAAGCGCGATAATCAGGGGCGCCGACGGATATGAAAGCAGGTCGCTCAACTGATGAATTCCCAGGGAGAGTTATCTATCGATTATACCCTCTCCGGGCCGGTCGTTAACACCCCGAAAGTCAAATCCGACAGCCGGTGGCTGGACGGATCAACGGACGGCGATTGTCGGCACGTGCCCTGTGTTCTGAGCGACGAGTTCGCTGACGAAAAGAGCGCCCTTCTGATACCCGTAGCTACAGCCCCACGATGCGGCGCAGGTCCTCCATGTTCAGGTGCCGGCGGACCAGGTCCGCGAGCTTTTCGTACTGCTCGCTCTGAGAAAAAGCGTCGTCCGCAAACTCCAGGGCCGCCCCCTTTTTCGCAGCTACCTGCGAGACGATGCCCCTCCTTAGCTCGGTGTTGTGGAAAAGCCCGTGAACGTAGGTGCCCATCACCCAACCGTCACCCGCAAGGCTGCCGTCCGGTGCGTCGACCTCGAGCCCCGATCGCCTCACCAGCCTGAAGGGCGACGTCGCCCGGTATTCACCCGGCGAGTTTTCGACCGCCGAGACGCCCATGTGGATCTCGTACCCGTCGAAGGACACGTCCGTAACACCTTTGAGCAGGCCCCGGCCCTCCGAGACGTAACCCGAAACGCGGTGGGTCTGCTTCTCCGGCGTGAACCTGGTGACCTCGGGCAGCAGGCCCAGCCCGCGGGTCCGCTCGACGTCCGATTCGACACCGTCCGGGTCGAGTATCAACTCGCCGAGCATCTGGTAGCCGCCGCAGATGCCGATTACACAAGTCCCGGAGTCAGCCAGCTCGACCAGCCTGTCCGCGATGCCCGTCGCCCTCAGGTGTCGGAGATCGGCCACCGTGGTCTTGGAGCCGGGGACGATAACCAGGTCCGGATCGCCGAGCTGGTCGAGCGATCGCACGTACCGCAGGCCTACACCGGCGTCCCGTTTGAGCGGGTCGAAGTCGTCGAAATTGGCGATGTGCGGGAGAGCGAGGACCGCGACGTCCACCACGGCGAAAGCGGACAGCTCCATGCTCTCGCCCGACGGCGAGTCCTCCTCGGGTATGTCGATGTCCCTGAAGTATGGGACGACTCCCAGAACTGGGACCTTGGTTAGACGCTCGAGCTCGCGCAGGCCCGGCTGCAGCACCGAAACGTCGCCGCGAAACTTGTTGATGACGGTCCCCTTCACCAGTGCCCGCTCCTCCGAGGACAGGAGCAGGACCGTACCGTAGAGAGAGGCGAAGACCCCGCCCTTGTCGATGTCCCCCAGGAGCAGCACAGGCGCATCGGCGTGCAGGGCCACCTCCATGTTGACGATGTCGCCCTTTCGCAGGTTGATCTCGGCGGGGCTGCCGGCCCCCTCGACTACGACCACGTCGTATTCGTTGCGCAGACGGTCCAATGCGCCCGCGACCACGTCCCATAGGCGGTCCTTCCGCCGCATGAAGTCACGCGACTCCAGCGACCCCGCCGGCTTCCCCATGACGACGAGCTGAGAGCGGTACGCCACCTCAGGCTTCAGCAGCACCGGATTCATGTCCACCGTCGGCAGGACTCCGGCGGCCTCGGCCTGGACCGTCTGTGCGCGGCCGATCTCTGCGCCGTCCGGCGTGACACTCGAGTTCAGCGACATGTTCTGGGCTTTGAACGGAGCGACCGAGTACCCGTCCTGCAGGAATATCCGGCACAGCGCCGAAACCATGACGCTCTTGCCCACCGAGGACCCGGTACCCTGCACCATGACGACCCTGGCTCTTTTCACAAGTGCTCTTCCGTAGCGGAGGCGATTTCCAGACCGGGACGTTTCACCTCACCCCTTTGGTTCCCCTCTCCGCCGTGGAGAGGGGACACCCTCGACCACGAATGGCCGATCGATCACGCAGGGGTTAGGTTCAACATTCCCTATCTAGCCGAGCCGTTGCCGGAGACCGGAATGACCACCGGATTGCCGGCCTCCGGATGCGACAGGACCAGCACATCGGCCCCGTACGCCTCGGAGATCACGTCCCTGGTCAGGATCTCCTTGGGCGTTCCCCGGGCGAACACCCGGCCGTCCGTAACCATCACCAGCCGGTCGCAGTACAGGGCCGCCAGCGTAAGATCGTGCATAGCGACCACGATCGCGCCTTCACGCTGCCGCTGCAGGTCTCGCACCAGGTCCATGACCCCCGTCTGGTGTCCGAGGTCCAGACTCGCCGTCGGCTCGTCCATGACCATAACCGGGCTCTGCTGCGCCAACGCCAGGGCGACCACCGCCCGCTGTCTTTCACCGCCCGAAAGGCTCCCTATCTCTCGGTCACGGAACCGCCAGGTA
>CAZGRI010000066.1:0-10123 GCA_964528205.1 uncultured Dehalococcoidia bacterium
CGAACGTCACCGCGGTGACCGGCATGCGTCTTCGCAGGCCCCCCATCTTCCAGATGTCCGTCTCGTCGTCCATCCCGTGCATCACGCTTCCGGCTCCCAGGAACAGCAGAGCCTTGGAGACGCCGTGGGCCACCAGGTGAAAGATCGCTGGCCCGACGCCGAAGGCTCCCAGCGAGAGCATCATCAGGCCCAGGTGGCTGATGGTCGAATAGGCCAGGACACGCTTGAAGTCGGTCATCACCAGGGCCAGGCTTCCGCCAAAGACGAAGGTGAAAAGCCCGACGCAGGCCACGATGAGCAGTATCGTCGGGGCGAGCTCGAAAAGCGGAAGCATCCGGGCTACGAGGTACACGCCCGCGGCGACCATGGTCGCCGCGTGGATCAGCGCGCTAACCGGCGTGGGGCCCTCCATGGCGTCGGGCAGCCAGACGTGGAAGGGGAACTGGGCCGACTTGCCCATGGCCCCCAGGAAAATCAGGAAGGCCGAGGCGTTGAGCGTCGCCTGGCTCACGCCTCCCTGCTGGGCCACGTGGAAGATCGTGGATATCTCAAAGGTGCCGGTCGCTTTGAACAGCAGGATGATGCCGATGAGAAGGCCGACGTCGCCGATACGCGTCGTGACGAACGCCTTCTTCGCGGCCTCGGCGGCGGACCGGCGCTCGTACCAGAAGCCGATCAGCAGATAGGAGCCGAGGCCCACCAGCTCCCAGCCTATGTAGAGGAACAGCAGGTTGTCGGCCAGCACCAGCGCCAGCATGGCGGCGGCGAACAGAGCGTGGGCCGCGAAGTACCATCCGTACCGCGCCTGGCCCTTCATATAGCCGATGGAGTAGACCTGGACCAGGAAGGCGACGAAGGTCACCAGGCCGAGCATCACGACCGAGAGCCGGTCTACCATGACGCCCCAGGTGATGGTCGTGTCGCCGATCGTGAGCCAGTTCAAACTGAAGGACGACGGGCCAGACGCGAGCAGATCGTGCAGGACCCACCAGAACAGCACGAAGCCAAGGAAGATGGCCGCTATGGAGATGAAGGAGCCCTGGTTGGGGAGGAACCTGCCGAAAGCGACTATGAGAAAGAAAGCGGATGCGCTGAGGGCCGGGATGACCCAGGCCCAGTCCATCCCTATGGTGTCGCCTAGCGGCATATAGTCCAGCCTGCTCCCATTCGAAAACCCGCGACTCTCAGTCCCTGGGGCCTACGACCTTGGACTGATGGGCATCGACAGAATAGGTCGGCGCCACGGGCGCTGTCATCCTGAGGAGTCCTTCTCGAGAAGGACGACGAAGGATCTGGTGGGGCGCTTTCTACCCGCTCAAAGTGTGAACGACGCCCCCCTGACCCCGCCAGATTCTTCGGTAAGCTCAGAATGACATGTGCCGGTCGCTAAGCTACTTTGTCGATAGCCATAAGTCCTTGGCCGAGTTCCCGACCCTCGCTCTCTACCACTTCATCAGGTCGATCTCGTCCACGTTTACCGTGGACCGGTTCCGGTATAGCCTCAGGATAATTGCCACCGCCAGCGCCAGCTCCGCCGCCGCGATGGTGATCACGAACACGATCAGGACCTGACCCAGGGCTCTCTGGGCCTCCGAGAAGTCGGCGAGGGCCGCGTAGCCGATGAGGTTGATGTTGACGGCGTTCAGCATCAACTCTATCGACATCAGGATCAGCACAGCGCTTCGTCTCGCCAGCACGCCGTATACGCCGATGCAAAAGAGGGCCGCGCTGAGCACCTGAAGATGCGCAAGCTCGATCAATCCCGGCCTCCGCTCGTCCGGACCAGGACTATGGCCCCGATCAGGGCCACCAGGAGCACCAGGGAAGCGATCTCGAACGGTACCGCCCACTGGACGAACAGGCTGTCGCCGAGGGCCTCGAGGCCGACCCCCTGTCTATCGGTCTCGGGGACCGTGGTGTCGACGATGGCCGCGACCAGGATGCCGAACAGGACCGCCGCGCCAACCGCGGCCAGCGGCCACTGGCGGTGGTCGGTCAGGTGCCGGAAGTCCTCTATGCGGGTCAGCATGAGGGCGAACAGGATCACGATGACGATGGCCCCGCCGTAGATGAGCACCTGGACCAGCGCCAGGAACTCCGCGAACATCAGCAGGAAGACTCCGGCTACCCCGATGAGCGAGACGAGCAGCGCGAACGCCGCGTAGACGATGTTTCGGGTTAGGACGACGCCCAGAGCGCCGCCCAACGTCATGACCGACGCTATGTAGAACAGGACCAGCGACGGTGTCACCATCAGTCCGACCCGCCGTCGTCGGCTGGTCTCGCCGCGGGACTCGGGGCGGTCTCGACTGCCGGCTCGGGGTCCTTCTTCACCGGGACCCCACTGTTTTTTTCGGGCTGCTTGGGGCTCCATGTCGTGTCGGCCTGGTAGCTCTTGCCCATCTCGAGAAGGGCCTCCAGGTCGACACGGTTACCGTTGCGGAGGAGCTTGCTCCGCTCGTGCTCGTGGCTCATCTCGATAGCGTCGAAGTTGCACACGTCGACACATATTCCGCAGAGGATGCACCGCCCCAGGTTTATTTCGAACTCATCGATGATCTTGCGTCGCCTGCTCACGCCCTCGGCGTTAAGCGGATTGTCCTTCATCTGGGCGCTCATGCACTGAGTCGGGCAGTTTCTGACGCACACCATGCACCCCGTGCAGTAAGGCTCCGCGACATCGTAGTCCCAGGTGAGAGCCGGGAAGCCCATGTACCGATCGGCGACTACAAGCCTCTTGTCGGGCGCAGGGTACTGGGCCGTGACCGGACGGCGCAGCATGGTCCTGAAGGTGACGACGAGCCCGTCCAGGATTCCGATCATCGCTGTGCTAGTCCTCCGAGGACCCGGTTGCGGCAGGCTGGGGGGTCGAGGGTCGCGGCATCACGATCTGGGCTTGATGTAGTGTCACGGTGCTTCGACTCTGACCCCTCCGGGGGGATGCGTAGACGACGTAGACGGTCCCGCCGACGAGTCCCAGTGAGATCAGCGAGAGCGCCCACAGCGGCCAGCCGTAGAACAGCACGATCCCGGTGACCACGATGTTGATGAACGACAGGGGCACCAGCAGCTTCCAGCCCAGCGCCATCAGCTGGTCTATCCTCAGTCGTGGATACGTTGCCCTGATCCAGATGATGAACAGGATGACCAGGTAGGTCTTGAACAGGAACCAGACTGCCGAGAGGGAGGAGTGGAGCAGGCCGTCGAAGGGCACGGCCGGCCAGCGCCATCCACCGAGAAAGAGCAGCACCGTAAGCGCCGCGATGGTGAAGGTGTTCATGTACTCGGCGAGGAAGAACGCCGACCAGTGGGCCCCGCTGTACTCGACGAACGGCCCTCCGATGACCTCGGACTCGGCGTGGTGGATGTCGAAAGGCGTGCGCCCAAGCTCGGCCAGTCCCGCGGTCAGGAAGATCACCAGGCCGAGGGGCTGAATCAGAATGTTCCCGAAGTCGGCCTGGCTGTCGACGATGCGCTGGAGATCGAGCGACTGGACCAGCATCGCCACGGCCAGTATGGCCATGATGAAGGGTATCTCGTAGCTCACAAGCTGTCCGGCGGCCCGCAGCCCTCCCAGAATGGCCCACTTGTTTGCCGAGCTCCACCCGGCCATCACGAGGCCCATGACCGAGAGGACCGAGAAGGCGACGATGTAGAACAGGCCCATCTCCAGGTTTCGAAGCGCGACGTCCCGAGCGACCGGGATGGTGACCCAGAGCAGGAATGAGGGCACGAAGACGGCCAATGGCGCCAGCCAGTAGACGCGTCTGTCGGCCCACGCGGGCAGTATGTCCTCCTTGGTGACCAGTTTGAGGGCATCGGCAATGGGCTGCAGCGTCCCGTACAGTCCAACCCGCATCGGCCCCATCCTCATCTGTATGCGGGCCAGGACCTTACGCTCGACCCACGTCACCGCCAGCACCATGACGGCGAGAAACACGAACAGGGCCAGTGCTCCCAGGGCGTAGAAGACGCCCTTTTCGAGGTCGACGCTCAACGGTCCACCTCGCCCAGCACGATGTCGATCGAGCCCAGTATGACGACGGCGTCGGCCACATAGGCGTCCCGAAGCATGTGCTGCAGGGCCTGCAGATTGGCGAAGGAGGGCGTTCTGACCTTTACGCGGTACGGCCTGTCCGCACCGTCGCTCACCAGATACACGCCGAGGTCTCCTCGGGGCGACTCGGAACGCACGTACACCTCGCCCTTGGGAGGTCGCGCGATGCGTCGTATTTTGGCCATCACCGGCCCGGACTCCATCTGTTGCATTGCCTGCTCGACGATGCTCAGCGACTGCCGCATCTCCTCGAGCCTAACGTAGAACCTGTCCCAGCAATCGCCGTCGGTCCCTACGGGTATGCCGAAGTCGAAGCGGTCGTAGATCGAGTATGGCTCCGACAGGCGCACGTCCTCCAGCACGCCGCTCGCCCTGAGACTGGGACCGGTGACGCCGAAGTCCAGGGCGTCCTCGCCGGACATCGGGCCGATGCCTTTGGTCCGGACCAGGAACATCTCATTTTCCGTGAGCAGCGAGTCGCACTCCTCGATGCCTCTCTTGAGCTGGTCCATTAGCGTCGACATCCGTTGGCGGAAGTCCCCGGGGAGGTCCTCCTTGACGCCACCCACGCGGATGTAGTTGTGCATCATTCGGGCGCCGGTAACGCTCTCGAACAGGGACTGTATTCGCTCCCTCTCCCGGAAGCCGTAGAGAATGGGCGTCATGGCGCCGGCGTCAAGTCCGTAGACGCCGTAGAACAGCATGTGGCTGGCGATGCGGTTGAGCTCGCACAGGATGACGCGGATGTACTCGGCGCGATCCGGGACCTCCAGGGCCATCAGCTTTTCCACGGCCAGACAGAAGGCGAGCTCGCTGTTGAGATTGGCTATGTAGTCCATCCTGTCGAACAGCGTGATTATCTGGCTGTAGAGCTCGCCCTCACACAGTTTCTCGGAGCCTCTGTGGAGGTAGCCGATATGAGGCTCCGCCTTGACGACGCGCTCGCCGTCTATCCATATCAACAGCCGGAAGACGCCGTGAGTGCTGGGGTGTTGTGGCCCCATGTTCACCATCATGTCGATGGCGTTGTCGCGCTCCCGTACCTGTTGCTCTATCTGCATGGCGTCATCACCACTCGTCGTACTCGTGGAAGGGGAAGCTCCTGCGCCCGGGGTAGCCCTCGAAACCCTCGTAAAGCAGTAGCGGGGACAGGTCCGGGTGGCCATCGAAGACGACGCCATACATGTCGTGGGCCTCGCGCTCGAACCAGTTGGCGCCGCGCCATACCGACACGATGGATGGGACGTGGGGATCGTCGGGCGAAACCGAGGTCTTGACCGCCATTTTGTGTCGTTTGGCCAGCGAGAGCAGGTGATAAACGACCTCCAGCCGCTCGATGTAGTCGACGGCGGAGATGCACCTCAGGTAGTTTAAGTCAAGCCTGGGGTCCTCTCTCGCGAGCGCGCAGATTGTTGGGATGTCCGCGGGAGGTACGGCTACAGTGACCTCGTCTACCGCCGCCCCGATCTCAACGTCGAAGTCCCTCAGGATATCCGGCAGCAACGCCGAAAGAGCCTCGCCCCTGCTATCGAGGACGACAGGTGCCTCGGGCACCTTGGGCTCTCGCCGCTGTTCACGTCGCGGGCGCTGCTCCACGTTGGCTGGCGTCCTTCTTTATCTTTTCTTGAAGCTGAATGATTCCGTACATGAGAGCCTCGGGCCGAGGCGGACACCCGGGCACGTAGACGTCCACGGGCACCAGGTGGTCCACGCCCATAACGACGGCGTACGATCGGTAGTACGGTCCGCCATTGGTGGCGCAGCTTCCCATCGCTATCACCCATTTTGGGTCGGGCATCTGCTCGTACAGCAGCTTGACCGGGTCGGCCATCTTCTTGACCACGGTGCCGGCGACGATCATGACGTCGGCCTGTCTCGGCGACGGCCAGGTTACGATCCCGAACCGGTCGAGGTCATGGTGTGACATATAGGAACTCATCATCTCTATGGCACAGCATGCCAGCCCAAACGAGAGCGTCCAGAGGGACGATCTGCGGGCCAGCGCCACAAGCTCGTTGGACTTCGCCGTGACGGCGTTGGGCAGGACTCTCTCGAAGATGCTCTCCGCGGGAGTGTTGCCAACGCCCTGCTGGTAGCTTGCCTTCGGAGCTACCTCCACTGGAGCGCGCCCTTTCTCCAGCCGTAGACCACGCCGAAGAAGAGGATGCCAATGAAGATCAGCATCTCATAGAAGACCGCCGGGACCGCCTTCAGAAAGATGATCGACCAGGGGAAGAGGAACACCGCTTCGACGTCGAAGATGAGGAACAGGATGGCGAAAACGTAGTAGCGGATGTTGATCTGCGACCAGGTGAAAGGCCCGGGAGGTATGCCGCACTCGTAAGGCAGGTCTTTGAGGTCAGAGGGACGCTTGGGCGCCAACAGGAAGGAGATCAGGAACATCCCGCAGACGGCGGCGAATCCGATGCCCCCCACGAGAAGTACGACGAACCAGTTTACGGCGTAGCCTTCGGTCAAACGAAACCTCGGAGAACACTCAAGCTACCACTCCAAGTGTAGCATCGGCCCCAAACAGCGTCAACGCCAAGGTCAGGCGTCCAGGAACCTGGCGAGCTCGTCTCGTTCGAAGACTGGCAGGTCCCGAACAGTCCCCTGCGTCCGAACCTTGAGGCCCTCTTTTTGGCGGGTTATTCGCCCGATCTCGCAGGCGGGGATCCCCTCCCGGCCCAGCGCGTCGATCAGGACGGGCACATCCGCTGGGTCCACGGCGGCTAGCAGGGCCCCGGACGCGATCAGGCCCAGTGGGTCCAGTCCCAACGCATCGCATAACTCCCGGCTTTTTGGCAGCACAGGCACCGCGTCCATATCCAGAGTCAGGCCCACCTCGGCGGCCCCGGCCATCTCCAGCAGGGCCGTGGCCAGGCCGCCCTCGGTCGGGTCGTGCATCGCATGGACGTCTATGGCATCGCGGGCGATCCGGGCATCCCTCACGACGCTGATGCCGGGAGCGAACAGCATCTGCTTGGCTGCGTCGATCGAGGCCGGCGAGACGGACGCGTCGATCAACCTGTCCCGGGCCTCCCGGGCGAGGATTGCGGTGCCCTCGATGGCGATCCCTTTGGTCATTACGACAGCGTCTCCCGGGCGGGCGCCCGAGGTCAGGACGGCGCGGTCCTTGGCAACCTCGCCCAGCATCGCCCCGACGGCGATGGGACGGGGAAGGTCGTGGGTGATCTCGGTGTGGCCTCCGACGAGGCTGACGCCCAGTGACGAGCAAGCCTCGGTAAGCTGAGCAAAGATGCCCTTTATGGCCTTGTGTGTCGTGCCTTCGGGAAGCAGCACGGTGGCCATGAGCCATCGGGGCGTGGCCCCCATGACGGCCAGGTCGTTGGCGTTGACCTGGACCAGGTACCACCCAATCAGGTCGGTGGCGAAGGTGATGGGGTCGGTCTTGGCCACCAGGTACCGGTCCCCGAAGTCGATCAGCGCGGCGTCCTCACCCGGCCGAGGTCCAAGGGCGACCCTAGGGTCCTCGATCTCTACGCCGTCGAGGAGCTCGGACAGGAGCTCCGGAGGCAGCTTCCCCGCTTTCAATTTACGGTCCATCTTCGTCGTTCCTAAGTTATGCGCGCGTTCACTCCTGCTTCATCGTCACGGCTTAGTAAGACGCTACAGCAGGGTTACACTAATGACAACATGCGATGGGCAACGCTCCGTCAATATGGCGGATCGGGTGGAGTGGCACCTGAGGTCTCTGTCGCACGGCGCCGCTAGCTAGAGCTGGGCCGTTTACTGACGCCCGGGCGCCGCGACCCGTACAACAGGATATGCTACAATATCGTCGCCGGCCCCGATGCCTCGGGGCCGCGTGGTGTTGTGAGCAGGACGCAAGGAGAGGCCTCGATGGATACCCCGACCATTACACTGTCGCCGAGGACCGTTATCGGCAAGAAGGTCAAACAGCTACGCCGGGAGGGCGTGGTGCCCGTGCACGTCTACGGCTGGGACATCGACGCAATGTCGCTGCAAGTCGAGGTCCAGACCATCAACAAGGTGCTCCCGGCCGTCGGCTCCAACATACCGCTGACGGTGGAGATCGACGGACGCAAAGGCGAGAGCGTGTGCTTCGTTCGCGAGGTCCAGCGGCACCCGGTGACGGACGCCGTGCTGCACGTGGACTTTCTCCGCGTCAATGTGTCGCAGACGATTCGAGCCGAGGTCCCCATCATACTTATCGGCAACGCCCCGGCGGTCAGAGATGAGGGCGGTACGCTGCTCCAGCCTCTCCAGAACGTGCTGGTGGAGGCCTTGCCCATGAACGTACCGGCGTCGATAGAGGCGGACGTTTCGGACCTGGACGACTTCGAAAAGGGTGTCTACCTCAGAGACTTAACCCTGGACGCCAACGTGACGGTCATTACCGACTTGGACGAGATGATCGCCCGGGTCGCCCCGCCGAGGGTCGTGGAAGAGGAGCTGGAGGAGGGCCTCGAAGGCGAGGAAGGTGCCGAGGAAGGGGAGGGCCCGACCGGCGAAGAACCAGAGGGGGACGAGTAAGCGGAAGGCAGAGTTCTACGCCCTGGGCTGCCGGTCCGCTGCCTGGACCCTGGCGAGCGCCGACCCCATTGCGCGGACGTCGGATCCGTCCAGGTGTCGCAGAAACAGGTCGTGCAAGACCCGGTCGTGAACCGGCCTCGCACGCAGGAACGACTGCTCCCCTTCGGCGGTGAGGACCACATAGTAACCTCGCCGATCAGTCGTCGAGTGCTCCCTCCGGACCACGCCCGCGTTCTCCATCCTGTCTACGAGCCGGGTCAGACCGCTGCGGCTCAGCACCACCCTTTCTGCCAACGCCTGCATCCTCAAGCGCTGCTCAGGGGCTGAGTGGAGCTGGACGAAGACGTCGTACCAGGTGATCGGTAGTCCTTCAGACTCCTGTAGCGCCCGCTCGAAGCTCTTCAGAACGGCCCCAACCGTCCTGATCATGCCCTCCCAGACCAGTCCCCGCTCAACCCCGTCATCAGTGCTCATAACACCACGGTAGCACCGGTGGCTTGCGTGCGCAACTATTGACGAAGCAAATACGCTATGATATGGTTGCGGCCACAATCGTTGCGACAGCAATTATAAGAGACTGAAAGGAGGAATCACCGTGTGACGTGCAGTCCACCGCAGATCGACGACGACCGGACCCAAGACGAGAATCAGAGAGCCTTTTTCAGGAGAGAGACAGATGACCGTCAATTCGGAGCGAGTTGCCGCGGACTCGGCCAATCCAGGTGGGACGATAGAGGACGGGCCAGCGATGGAGCACATCATGATCTGGCTGCGGACAGACGACTACGACAGGTGGCAGGGGATTCACGACAGTTTTGTCGAGGAGCGCAAGGAGTACGGGATCACAGGCGACTTCGTCTACAGGGACGTCAACGACCCCAGCGCCGCCCTCGTACATCTGGTGGTGGAGGACGCCCCTCGCGCCATGGAGTGGACCCAGACCGACAAGTTCAAGACGGGTACGAAAGCCGCCAGGGTCACGGACCGTGCGATCTACGTCGCGGACCGGCGCGTGTAGCGACCGGTCCGCCCTCGTCTCGAAACCGACCGAGCCTCCGGCGCATCAACCGCAGTCCGGAGGCTCGTTTAGCGCCTTAAACTGACGTCTAGCCGACCCGGTGAGGGGCGAGCGCCTCGTCGTTCAGCTCGATGCCGATCCCCGGGCGGTCCGGCGGGCTGACGTGGCCGTCCTTAACCTCCAGCGTCTCCTTGAACGTCTTGCCCCACATTGGGTCCGTGGAGTCACTGTAGTACTCGACCGTCAGCCCGTTGGGGATGGCGGACACCAGGTGGACGTGCACGTCCTGGTTTCCGTGAGGCGCGACGGGCAGGTCGTGGGACTGGGCCAGCGCAGCGACCTTCATGAACTCGGTGATTCCCCCCATAATCAGCGCGTCGGGCTGTATGATGGCGGCGCAGCGGTCCTGGATGAGGTCCCGGAAGCCGTAACGCGTGTACTCGTTTTCCCCGGTGGCGATGGGTATGATGGTGGCCTGGCTTATCAGCCGGTGACCGTCGTAGTCGTCGGGATTGACCGGCTCCTCGAAC
>CAZGRI010000067.1:0-10040 GCA_964528205.1 uncultured Dehalococcoidia bacterium
CCGCGGGGCGTACCCGCGGCCCGAGGCTATATATCGCTGTCCTCTTCCGAGGACTCGCCGGCCGTGTTGATGATGCGATGGAAGGTCGGACTGTAATCGTCATCGTCCCCGGGCTCCGTATCGTCGTCCGACCAGTCCTTCACCGATTTGCGCCCCGCGTCGTCTCTTGTCGCCTCATCCTCCGCCAGCTCGTAGCCCAGTAGCGTCTTGGGCACGTGGACACGGTAGTCGCCGCCTTTGAGTGGGAAAGACACTATCCGCGCCTGAGACGGGTGCTTGCGCTCCTCACGGATGATTATCGTGAGCTCGTCTGCCCCAACACTGGTGACGGCCGCACTATACTCGTTGCCGCCTTTGATGAGGCGCGTCAGCCGGGAGGCCAGCCTGGGCTCCACCTGGCCGACTTGAGTCCCGGACCGGTCGGCCACCAACAGACCTTTCTGGGCTGGCTCAAGCTTCACCGGGTGGCCCGGAGCCAGCTTGGAGAGGACTTCCGATGACGCGAGGTTGACGAGAGACGTGACCCCGGCCTTGCCCCTCTCCTCGATGAAGACGTCGGGCGTAACACTGCCTGCCTCGCTGCCTTTGGGGACGTCGTCACCCAGCCGGGCCAGGCGATCGAGGTTCTTTTTGGCAATACCATTGTTGGGGGAGACCTCCAGGGCTCGCTGGAAAGCCTCTTTCGCGTCTCTGTTTCTTCCCAGCTCGCTGAGGGCTTTGCCCAGTCGATTGTACGCCTCGAGGTCACGCGGGAAGTCCGCCAGTATGGCCTCGTTCATCGCCGCGGCTTCCGCCCAGCGACTGTGCATGGCCAGCGCGACGGCCTTTTTTGCGCGGTCTTTTCGGACCTTCTCCAGGTCCTGAATCCCGTGAGCGTTCATAGTCCCGCCTCAGAATTTGCGCGCGAATTCTAACCGATACGGATTGGACGCGCAAGCGGTTTACGTGCCATTTCGGCCTAAACTTGTACTTTTCTGCTAAATCGCACGAGGAGCAGACACCAGAGGGCCTCCAGTACGATGCGCAGAGACATCTTCGACCTTCCGTGCACCCGGTCCACGAACGTGATCGGATGTTGGGTCACTCGGAGGCTGTTCCGCTGACACAGGCTGGCCACCTCAGCCTGGAAGCCGAATCCCTTGCACCGGAACCTGTTCTCGCAAATCAGCCTGACCACACTGGCCCGAAACCCCTTGAAGCCGGAGGTCGGGTCTTTGACTTCGAGCCCGGTTACCAGACGAATCCCCAGGTTCGCGTAGTAGCTCAGCATACGCCGTTTGAGGCTCCATCCGGGGTCAACCCCGCCCCCGGGGATGTAGCGAGACCCGACGACGATGTCGGCCCACTTCAACTCGTCCAAGAACGCGGGGACGTGTTCGGGGTCGTGGGACAGGTCGGCGTCCATCTGGACCACATAGTCCGTTCCGGTTTCCACCGCCGCCGCGAACCCTTCGACGTACGCGGGGCCCAGTCCCTCCTTGCGCCGCCTCGATATCACCTCGACCCGGCCGCCGTATTTCGCCGAGAGCTCCCTCGCCACCGACGCCGTTCCGTCCGGCGAGCTATCGTCTACTACGAGCAGGCGAGTGTCCGAGATGTCGAGAGCGAATATGCGCTCCGCCAGGAGAGGCAGGCTATCGGCTTCGTTGTAGGTGGGCACGACGATGGTCACCGAGCCTGCGGCGCCCGGTCCGGGAGGCTCCGGCGTGCGCGTGTCGTCCGACGGTACCCCTCGCCATCTGACCTTGACGATATCTGCCAGCATCCCAATCGAGTCCACACCCATGCGCACCCTCGATTCCCTACGGTGGTGCCACTCGATGGGCATCTCCAGAATCCGGTATCCGCGCTTGACGGCCGCGTACAGGACCTCGACGTCGAACGCCCATCCCCTGGTTCGCTGCCGTCGAAAGAGGTCATCGGCTACCTCGCCGCGGAAGCACTTGAAGCCGCACTGGGTATCCTGGAACCCCCTTACCGCCAGCAACCGTACGCTCCAGTTGAAGAGCCTCCCCATGGCGTGTCGTATCAAAGGCTCATCGAACCTTCGGGCCTGGGCCACCTGGCGAGACCCGGCTACCACGTCGTAGCCTTCTCCCATGCGGTCGAGAAAGCTCCCAAGCTGCTCGATAGGCATGGAAAGGTCGGCATCGCACATGAACCTGTAGCGTCCCATCGACGCCAGCATGCCGTGCCTCACGGCCCACCCCTTTCCGTGGTGGGGCAGCGACTCCACTCGGACCCCTGTTCGGTCCCGGGACCACTCTTCGACAACGGCTGCGGTCCGGTCCGAGCTACCGTCGTCTACGACGATCACCTCCCAGTCGAACGCCTGCGCTCCGAGGTACTCCGTTACCCGCTCCAGAGTGGAGACGATACCGGCTTCCTCGTTGAATGCGGGGATGACGACCGAGAGAAAAGGCTTATTCATATCTATGGACAGGTGAATGACCTCTGAAACCGGCTGGATGCCCGGCTGTTGGGCGTGGCTGTCGGAGCGGCTGCGACTGTGTCGCCGGCCGGCCACGAAATGCCGGCCGCCGTCGATCTGCCGTGGGCGGATTGCGGTTCCGGGTCAGCGTGGCGGCGGCCAGAGATCAGTCCGGCTCTTCAAGCTGAAACGCGGCGTGGAGGGCACGAGCGGCCTGGCCGACGTGCGCCTCTTTCACTATGCATGTTATCCGTATCTCCGACGTGGAGATCATCTCGATGTTTACCTGGCTGTCAGAGAGGGCCCGGAACATCCTGGAGGCGTAGCCTGGAGCGTCACGCATTCCCGTTCCAACAACGCTCACTTTAGCCAGGTTGTCGGCCACAACGACATCGCGGCTCCCCATCTCTCGCGCCGCGGGCTCCACGACCTCCAGCGCTCGCCTGAGGTCGGTCCGTTTTACGGTGAACGTCATGTCGGTGGCCCCTCCGACACTGGCGTTTTGCACGATCACGTCGACGCTTATGTCGGCATCCGATAGCGGCTCGAAGAGGCTGGCCGCGATGCCGGGCCGATCGACTACGCCCATAACCGTGATCTTCGCCACGTTGGTGTCGGTGGCTATTCCCCTTACACGGTCTCTGATCTCTCCAACCCTCGAGTCCATAGCTGCAACCTCGTCGATGATCGTGCCCGGCCTGTCTCCGACACTGGAGGCCACCAGGATTGGGACCCCATACACCATGCCCAGCTCGATCGAGCGCGGATTCATCTTGGCCCCGTAGCTGGCGAGCTCGAGCATCTCTTCGAAGCCGATCTTGTCCAGCTTTCGCGCCTCCGGCACAAGCCGGGGGTCGGCCGTAAAGATGCCCTCCACGTCGGTGTAGATCTCGCACCGGTCTGCCTGGAGACCCGCCGCGATGGCAACGGCCGACAAGTCGGAAGCGCCGCGCCCGAGTGTAGTAACGTCCATATCGTCGGTCGCGCCCTGGAATCCGGCGACTATCACTATTCGGTCTTCGTCCAGCTCCTTTTGGATGCGCTGAGGGTCGACCGAGGCTATTCTGGCGTTGCCGTGGGACGTGTCGGTGCGGATGCCCGCCTGGGCTCCGCTCAGGCTGATGGCGTCGTACCCTTCAGATCTCAGGGCCATCGCCATGAGGGTACCGGAGACCACCTCTCCCGTGGACAGCAACAGGTCCATCTCCCGTAGGTCCGGCCTGTCCGAGACCTGGTGGGCCATGGCGATCAGCTCGTCCGTTGTGTCGCCCATGGCCGACACAACGGCCACAACCCGGCCGCCGCTCTCCTGGGTCCGAGCGATACGGGAGGCCACACTACGAATCTTGTCCGCGTCGGCCAGCGAGCTCCCTCCATATTTCTGGACGACGAGCGCCAATTCGCTCCTCTCCGGCTCAGCTAGCCTTCGACCACGTGGGCGCCGTTCTCCGTGGGGTTGGTAACCTTCACCGTGCCGCTTACGCCGGACTTCTCCGCGGCGTCCGACATCTCGTAGCCTACGGTCATCTCCCGGCCTCTGGTCAAGGCCAGCACGGTGGGCCCCGCCCCGGACAGGAACGCCCCGAGGGCGCCGGCATCCAGCGCAGCTCGGATGATGTTCTTCATGGCGGGGAATATGGTCTGGCGCTGTCTCTGATGGAGCATGTCGTCTGTGGCCACGGCAAGATCGGACATTTCGCCGGTGGCCAGGGCCTTCACCAGCAGGGCTACCCGCCCGATATTATACACAGCGGCCTGGCGAGGCACGCTGGAGGGCAGAAGGTCCCGGGCCTGCCTCGTGGGCATACGCATGTCCGGTATGAACAGCACGGTTTTCAGGTCCTGGGGCAGGGGCACCCTGGACGTCAAAAGGCTCCCCTTGTCCCGGACCACGATCTGGCAGCCACCCAGCAGTGCTGGGGCCGCATTGTCGGGGTGCCCTTCCGTCTCAGCGGCCAGATCGAGCAACCGTTCGGATGACATCGGCCGTCCGGCCATCTCGTTCCCGGCCAGCAGCCCGCCGACCGCGGCCGCAGAGCTACTGCCGAGTCCCCGTGCCAGCGGCACCTCGTTGCGTGATGTGATCGAGACCTGTGGGACCTGCTGTCCCGACTCCGTGAAGGGGAGCCGAAAGCTCCTGTGGACCAGGTTCCTCCGGTTTCCGGGCAACCTGTCCGCGCCTTCACCGACAACCTCGACGACCTCGGGACCCGGCTCCACGTCGATCGAGTTCCAGATATCCAGTGCCATGCCCATGCAGTCGAATCCCGGCCCAAGATTTGCGGTCGTAGCCGGGACCTTTACCGTCACGCGTGTTTTCGTGGCCATAGACTCTCGGAAGTATAGCACTCGCACTCACTAAGGTGGGAGAAGGGCGCTCGCCCAAATCATTTCTTGCTAGAATGCACTCACGCCGATAACGCCAGACGCTCTTTCTCTGAGGGCGAAGATTGAGGCGGGGCAAAGGGTCCGACACATGGGCATGCACAGGGTGGAGATGGCGAAAGCCTCGGTTGACAACACGTCTAACAGCGACGCGGACCGTCTGCGAGCCCAGGCGCTCGGTCTGCTCGACTTCGATCTGGTCCGGCACAGGGTGTCTGACCACACCACTTTCGGGCCGGCCAGACGGCTGGCCCTGGAGCTTTCGCCATCGTACGACGGCTATGAGGTCGAGGAACTGCAGCGTCAGACCACGGAAGGGCGGCTCCTCCTCGACCAGTCCGGGGACGTGAACCTGCGTTCCGACTCGGACGGGTCCACCGAGGTGACCAGGGCCGGACTTGGCGGAGTCCTTACCGGGCTCGACCTCCTAAGGGTATCCGAGTCCCTGGAGGTGCAGCAGCGGGCCCGTTCCGGGGTGAGGAGCTCCTCGGTCGGCGTGCCGTTGCTGGCCGCCCTGGTGGAGGACATCCCCGACCTGGATGAGCTACGACGTCAGATCGTGTCGCGGATAGGCGTGAGAGGCGAGGTCCTCGACGGCGCGACACCCGGCCTCGGCGCCATCCGGGCGCAGGTGCGGGATGCATACGATGACGTGACTCAGGCGCTGACCGCGATGATCCAGTCCCCCACGGGACAGGGAACGCTCCAGGACCAGGTAATATCGGTCCGGTCGGACCGGTTTGTCGTGCAGGTCAAGACCGAGATGCGGCACAGGGTGCCGGGTATCGTCCACGGAGCGTCCAACACCGGGGCCACCCTGTTCATCGAGCCCTTTTCAGTGGTCGATCAGAGCAACCGATGGCGGGAGCTGGTGCTGGAGGAGGAGAGGGAGGTCAGACGTGTGCTGGCCGAGCTCTCGTCCCTGGTGGGCACGCTGGCGGACGACATATTGCGAGGCAACGAACGCGCGGCGTCGCTCGATCTCGTACTGGCCAGGGCCCGATACGGCAATGAGATCGGCGGCGTGTCCGTCGCCCCACGGAGGGTCGGGGGCTCCGAAGCCGCGTCGTCCGATGCCGTCTATCTGCGGTTGTTGAACGCCAGGCACCCTCTGCTGGGGTCGGGCACCGTGCCCATAAGCGTCAGCATAGGACCGGGCTGGTCGGTGCTGGTCGTCACAGGGCCCAACACCGGCGGCAAGACCGTGGCTATGAAAACGGTTGGCTTGCTTTCGTTGATGCATCAGTCGGGGCTCCAGATTCCCGCGGAACCCAGCAGCTCGCTGCCCGTCTTCGATGGGGTCTACGCGGACATCGGCGATCAACAGAGCATCGAGCGGTCAGTCTCGACCTTCTCCTCCCATATGCGCAACGTAATCGAGATCCTGGCCCACGTCGGACCGTCCTCTCTGGTCCTGCTGGACGAGATAGGCACCTCAACCGACCCGGAGGAGGGGTCGGCGCTCGCCAAGTCGATCCTCGGCCACCTGGCCGAACGCGGCGTCCCTACCATCGCCACCACGCATCATCGGACCGTCGCGGCTTTTGCCGCATCGACCCTAAGGATGAACAACGCCAGCGTCCAGCTCGACCCTGAGACACTCAACCCGACATACCATCTCACCATCGGCGTGCCCGGCAGGAGCTACGCGATGTCAGTGGCCGAGCACATGGGTCTGCCCAAGGAGATCATGGAGAACGCCCGCTCCTTGTTGGAACCTCAGCACCTGCGGTTCGAGGACTGGCTCAATGAATTGCAGGGCGAGCGCGAGGACTTGCAGTCGACCCTGGCCGAGGCCGAACAGTCCAGGGCCCGTGCCGAGGCGCTGAGGGCCGACCTGGAGGCGCAGATCGACTACCTGGTAACCCACCGGGAGGACATCTTGGACAGCACGAGGCGCGATCTCGTCTCCAGGTATGAGGCGGTACTGCGGGACTTGAAGAGGGCCGAGGCGTCGCTGTCATGGACCGCGCCGTCGGCCGATGTCCGCGCTGTCAGCGAGGACGTATCCCGGATCCGGCACGAGATCGAGGTTCAGAGACAGCGCGAACCGGCACCGGTCCGCCGGCCTGCGGACCGGCCGCTCGAGCCTGGGGAACTGGTGCACGTTCGTGGCCTCAACATGACCGGCACCGTCGCCGCGGTATCCGAGTCCACGCGTGAGGCCGAGGTCACCGTCGGCAAGATACGTCTCCGCATCGATCTGGCCCGCCTGTCCCGAGCCGAACCCCCGCCCGAAGATGACGAGCCCGAGGTCAGGCTGGACCTTGGGCCGAGCCTCTTGACCACGGAGCTGGACGTCAGGGGGCTACGGGCCGAGGAGACGCTGATTCGACTCGAAGAGTTCCTTGACAAGGCGGTCAGGGACGGCCTTAGCTCGATTCGCGTCATCCACGGTCGGGGGACCGGAGTGCTCCGTCAGGTCGTCCGAGAGCACGTCGCCCGGCATCCTCTGGTCAAGTCGTTCGAGGCCGAGGTCAGGGAGCGCGGTGGCGACGGCGCGACGGCAATTGAGCTGGCCTGAGCAGGCTTCAACAGGACTGTCTCGAACGCCGTCGTCGCAAGTCCAGTCTGGCGATGCCGTCCATCAGCCGCAGCTTCCGCCGAAGAGATCGTAAAGCTACGTAGTCAACGGCACCGAAGGCCTGCAGGAGGCCAGCGCCTTGACGGCCGGTCTGAGGACATCGGCAGCTTTGTCATCGGCGCCTACGCGGCCCGCGGATCGCCTCTTCGCGGGATCTCAGCCTACCCGTGAGATCACCGGCCGAAAGGCCACCATCCTCGCGCGCGGTTCTTAGAGGACGTCCTGGGGTCCGGCCTTTCTCTGGAGAACGACCCGAGCTCCCTCTCCTCGGCGCCCCCAAACACTTTAGGGGCGGCTGCTACGAGCCGCTTTCGGTCCTCCTGAGAAAAGCTACCCCGCAACGCTTGGAGCAGGCCTACGCGTCGGATGGCCTGCGAGCTCGACATCATTTCAGAGGCCGCCTCGTAAGGCGGCGACACCTTCCGCACCGTTTCCGGGTCCAGCGCCAGCCATACCCGAATTCGGGAGATGCTTAGCGTGCGCAGCTTCTCATCGGACAAGTCGCACTCAGCCGCCACCATCCCGATGCTTCTGCTCCGCAGCTCCTCTTCGGGCATATCGGCCAGCTCTCCGTAGACTTCAACAATCTTGGCCTCCCTTACCTCCGTCTCCAGGTCTGCAAGCGCGCCCCAGTCTCGTATGGCCGCCGTGCCAGCAATAGCCACCTTCGCCACCTCCTCGTCATCGATCTCGACGCGGTGCAGATCGCACCCTCTCTACTGGATATGATGTCGCTCGTGGCCGAAAGGTGTGTGGGCTAGCTCGCGGAACGCCTCAGCTTTTCACCAAAACGCGGATTCGCCTTTGACAAGCTCGCGGTCTACACTGAACCTGAGAGAGCGACTTCGACTGCGCCTCAGAGCCTGCGGAACGCGGGTCGTCCCGTGTGTCCTCCTGGGCGGTAGCCGCGGGATGCATGGGTGGACAAACGACGTCGGACGAAGGAAGCCGCCATACGACCCGCTTTGAAACCGATGACAGCTCACCTGTACAATTCTTGCCGAGCGGCCATGGCCCTATCGCTTGTAGCCCTGGTCGCCCTGGGCATCATTGCGTGTGAGTCTCAGAATGCATCTGAAAAACCCAGCGTCACGGTAGGGGAAGTCACCTTCGAGGTCGAGATAGCCGGCACCGCCGCTGAGCAGTCAAAAGGCCTCTCAGGCCGGGACGGACTGGCCTCCGGGACCGGAATGCTGTTCGTCTACAGGGTCCCTCAAGTCTCGATATTCTGGATGAAGGGAATGCGGTTTCCTTTGGACTTCATCTGGATAGACCAGGACTGCGAGGTCGCCGACACCGGGTCGAACGCCGAGGTACCGGCGCCCGACGCCTCGGATTCGGAGCTTCCTCGATACCGCTCCGCCGTGCCGGTTCTATACGGCCTGGAAGTGAACGCCGGGGACGTGGCGAGGCTGGGCATCGAGCCCGGCGACAGGGTCATCTTTTCGCACGTGCCGGCGGCGGGAGACGGCTGTTGAGCTACGACGCTCGGCTGAAGATCGTCTTCATGGGCACGCCGGACTTCACCACTCCTGTGCTGGCCGCGCTGGTCGACGCCGGGCACGACGTTGTGGGCGTGTATACCCGACCCGACCGGCGTGCCGGAAGAGGCAGGCGACTGGCCGAATCGCCGGTCAAGAGACACGCGCTGGAACGGGGACTGCCGGTGTTCCAGCCGGCGTCGCTACGTAAGGACCGGGAGGCGATAGAGGCGCTGAGAGTCCTGGCCCCGGACGTGGTTGTGGTGGCCGCCTACGGGCTGTTCCTCCCGAGTGCGATGCTGGATCTGCCTCGACTGAGCTGTCTGAACATCCACCCCTCACTGCTGCCCAGGCACAGAGGCCCATCGCCGGTCGCCACGGCTATCCTCGACGGTGACGACACGACGGGCGTCACGGTAATCCGTCTCGACAATCAGATGGACCACGGACCCGTCGTGGCGCAACGCGAGACGCCCATCGGTGAGGACGAGACGGCGGGAGCTCTGACGGCGCGGCTGTTCCGCTTGGGGGCCGAGCTGCTGCTGGAGACGCTGCCCGGGTGGGACCGTGGGGACCTTGTCCTCGAGGCCCAGGACGAATCGCTGGCCACCGTGACCCCGCAGCTTACGAAACAGGACGGCGAGATCGACTGGGGCCGCTCGGCCGAGTACATTGCCCGCCAGGTCCGCGCCTACAGCCCCTGGCCGGGGACGTTCACGCGCTGGCGGGGCAGGCGTGTGGCCATCGTCGCGGCCGACAGAGCGCGTGAGTCGGTGGCATCGGGCCCGACAGGCCTTGTGACGGCGTTGCCGGAAGGCGTCGGCGTCGCGACCGGCGACGGCGTGCTTGAGCTTCGGACGGTACAGCTCGAGGGACGAAAGCCCGTCGCCATAGACGAGTTCCTTCGAGGCCACAGCGACTTCGTCGGCTCCATCCTAGCCACCGAGTAGACATATCCTGATGGTCGGGCTGAAAGCTCGCAGATATGTCAATGAACCTCGATTGGCTATGCCAGCCACTGACACAATCCTGACCGACCATGCCAGAATGCAGATGCAGAGGCGCCGGGGTCAGCCTGGAAGACGTAGCATTGACGTTACAATATGGTGAGCACGTTGAAGGCTAGGAGGAGGGGACTGGAGAAGCGTGTCTGGATGAA
>CAZGRI010000068.1:0-9971 GCA_964528205.1 uncultured Dehalococcoidia bacterium
CGAGTCGTCCCACTATCCCCTGGGCGACCTGGACATGCCCAGCGACACCCAGAGGCTCGGATTCATCCGGAGGCTTATCGCTGGCGGATACGCGGACAGGATCGTCGTCGGCCATGACATCTACTCCAAGCACCGGCTAATGAGCTACGGGGGACATGGGTACGCCCACTTCCTGCAAAACATCGTCCCCAAGATGGGGAAGAAGGGGTTTCCGCGAGAGCATATCGACGCCATCACGGTCGGCAACCCGCGGCGGCTCCTGACGTTCGCGCCGCCCATCTGATGCGTCCCGGTCGCGGCGACTGCACCGTCCCAAAGGGAGAACTTGAACATGGCGGATAGACCAAACCTGGTGTTCATATTCAGCGACCGGCAGCGCTTCGACACTATGGCGTGCTACGGAAATGACTGGATAAAGACGCCGCACCTCAACGCCCTGGCCGAGGAGTCTTTGGTGTTCGAGCACTGCTATGTCACCCAGCCCGTCTGCGCGCCGGCGCGGTCTTCGCTCATGACGGGTCTGTTCCCCCACGCGACCGGCGTTCCCGTAAACAAGCGGGTCATGGACCCCGATGTGAGGACCATCGCCGAGATGGTGTCGCCCGACTTCCTTCGGGCCTACTACGGAAAGTGGCATCTCGGCGACGAGGTGGTCCCACAGCGCGGTTTTCCCCATTGGCGCAGCGTCATGGAGCGTCTGTGGGAGGAGTACACGAAACCGGAGTTCCTTGCGCTCGATACGACCTATCACGACTTCCTGAGGAGCAAAGGACTGGAGCCCGACAAGGAGCGGCCCGGTGGCAGGTGGTTCTCGGACGACTTCAGGGCCCGACTGCCGGAGGAGCTCCAGATAGCCTCCTATCTCGCTGGCGAGGCCGTCGATTTTGTCGCCGAGAACAAGGCGAACCCGTTTGTCCTCTACGTCAGCTTTCTGGAGCCCCACCCGCCCTTCTATGGACCCCTGGACCACCTCTACGACCCGGAGACCCTTCCGGTCGACCCGGTCTTCCTGAAGAAGCCTTCGGGCCACTCCCTCTTCAGCCGCACCAGGGCCGATTTCTTCATGCAGTCCGAGTTCGAGGACGCCCCCGACGAGGGGACCAGAGCCGCGTGGGAGGAGCAGCGCGACCGGTACAACGGTCAGCCCAACTACGTCGGGCACGACATCTCCACCGAGGCCGGCTGGCGACGTCTTCGCGCCGGCTACATGGCCAACGTCACACTCGTCGACAACGCGGTGGGCAGAATCGTCCAGGCCATCGACGACGCGGGTCTGAAGGACAACACGATCGTCGTATTCACCAGCGAGCACGGGGACCTGGTGGGGACCCACGGCATGCTGGAGATGCGAACCTTCTACGATCACGCCTCGAAGGTACCCATGCTCATGCGCATCCCATGGCTGGCGGACAAGGGACGCAGGGTCGGCGGAAACCTCAGCCAGATCGACCTTGTTCCCACGCTGCTGGAGCTGCTGGGCGAGCCCGTCCCCGACGGTCTCCACGGGGTCAGCCGGGCCGGCGTGCTCAGGGGCGAGAGCGATCTGGCCGACAACGACGTGTTCATGGAGCACAGCGGCGTCGGCGACCGGGACCTGGGGAACCCGGTCATAAACGAGCTGGACAGCCTGCCGTGGCGGTCGGTGGTCACACCCGACCGCTGGAAGCTCAACCTGTGCGCGGGAGACCAGTGCGAGCTGTTCGATCTGAACAGTGACCCATATGAGGAGACGAACCTTTTCAACGACCCGGCGCAGAGGGACCGCGTTCGCCGCATGGCGGCCAAGGTCCGGCTCTGGCAGCACGAGGTCGGGGACGACGCGCCGCTGCCGAGCGTTTGACCGCTCCGCTACGGGCGCCGCGGTCACAACAGCCGTGACGGAGGGTCTCCGGTTGAATGTCCACGCTGGGTCGAGCCCAGCGAACGATTTTAGGTACCGGTACCGCGTCGAGACCCACAGGTGAGCGGCCAAAGCCGCGGGAGGTGGCGAGATGAGCGAGAAGCGGATAGGCGTAGCGGCGATGGGTGGGGACGCGGGCATCGTGCTGGACCGCATACAGGAGCTGGACCGGCTGGGCATCGAAGCGGCGTGGCTCACCACCGGCGGAGCGGGCCTGGATGCCCTGACGCTGTTCTCCGCCGCCGCCGTGAGGACGGACGGCATCCTGTTGGGCACCAGCATCACGCCCACCTGGCCCCGACACCCCATAAGCGCGGTGCAGCAGCTGCAGGTCATCGCCAACCTTGCTCCGGGGCGGTTCCGCTTTGGCGTGGGGCCAAGCCACCGCCCGTCCATCGAGCCGATGTTTGGCTTCGACTTCAAGACGCCTCTTACCAACCTGCGCGAGTACGTGCACATCGTCAGAAGCCTGCTGCATGAAGGGGCTGTCGACTTCGACGGCCGCCACTACCACGCCCATGCCCGGATCGACGCTCCGGTCCCCGACCTGCCTGTGATGGCATCGGCGTTGAGGCCCGGGTCGTTCGAGTTCTGCGGAGCGGTCGCGGACGGAGCGATTAGCTGGGTATGCCCGGGCGAGTACCTCCGGGACATCGCGCTACCCGCCATGGAGACCGGCGCCCGGAGCGCCGGCCGCTCTGTCGTCCCGCCGTTGGTCGCCCATGCTCCGGTATGCGTCCACGACGATCCAGATGAGGTGCGGGCCGCCTCCCGGAAACAGCTAGCCGGCTACCCGAGGCTCCCCTTCTACGCGAGCATGTTCGCCAACGCGGGATTCCCCGAGGCGGAGCAGACCCACGCCTGGAGTAACCCGATGCTGGACGCGGTTGTCATCTCGGGGAACGAGGAAACGGTGGCTGCGCGGCTGCGACAGGTGCTCTCCTGGGGCGCCACGGAACTTCTAGTCTCGGTGATTACGGCCGGTGACAACCGCACGGCGTCCTGGGAGCGCACGGTCCGAACGCTGGCAGAAGCCGGCAAAGCGCTGTAGGCATCGGACCATCACGACTATCTGCCAGGGCGGAGTTGGTGGACGGTGACTGCCAAACAGTCCATTGAGTGCGCAAAGTGCGGCGGCAAGGCCGTGGACGGGCTCACCCTGTGTCCCCATTGCGGATCCAACGCCCGCACGGGCCTCGAGGCCGGTCCGCTCGAGAGGCGCAATGGCCTGTGTCCCGAGTGCAGGCAGACGTTTCACTTCAAAGCCGGTGAGAGCAGTCTGATCACCGAGTGTCCGTTGTGCTCGGAGCCGCTCGGGAAGATCGGGATGACGGGCCTTCAGAAAGTCTTCATCGGCTTCTCATCGGCGATGTTCGCCTTCTGGACGGCGATGCTCATCGTAGGAATCATCGACTCCGACATCTCCCGCATCGCAATGTCGGCGGGCTGGCTGCTGGCGTCGGTCGCATTCATATACCACTCGTTGTCCCGCCGTTACTGACAGAGGCTGGGGGACCCCGAGCCGGACTGTTGACTCCGACGAAGCGCGTCGCGTAGCGTACGGGTCATTGAAGGCCGAAGAGCCCAGAGCCCGACGGCTACTGTGCCGAGGAGCGAGCCGTATGCAGAAAGCCAAGCCTCTCAATTGGCTGCTTGAAAAGGACCAAGATAACCCGAGTGTGCGCTATTTCGCGCTGCGAGACGTGTTGGGCCTATCCGAGTCGGATGACCGAGTCCGTGTGGCCCGGTCCTCGATAATGAAAAGTGGCCCGGTGCCTATCATCCTCGATGCGCAGGAGCCCTCTGGCGCGTGGGTCAAGCACGGCAGCGGCTACTCTCCCAAGTATCGGGGCACTGCGTGGTCTCTGCTTTTCCTGTCGAAACTCGGCGCCGACCCGGACGAGACTCGGATTCGCAAAGGTTGCGAATACTACCTGGACCATAGCTTGGCCAGCAATGGGGCGTTCTCGGTCTATCAGAAGCCGGTCCCGAGCGGGGCCGTCCACTGCCTGAACGGCAACATGATCTTCGCGCTGCAGCGGTTGGGATATGGCGAGGACCCCCGGGTTCGGGCGGCACGTGACTGGCTGGCTCGCTCGATTGTGGGTGAGCAGCCGATAACCTACCATGCCTCTGCCGTGGCCGCGCCGGGCTTCGCCTGCGGCGTAAACGAAGGGCAACCATGTGCCTGGGGGTCCAACAAAGCGATCCGTGCCTTGTTGGACGTTCCGAAGGAAGCTCGCACCCCTCTCGTCGAACGCGCCCTGGAGCATGGAGCCGATCTCCTGCTCAGCCACGATCCCGTTGTCGCGGATTACCCTTACACCGGGCGCGTCAGTTCGACCTGGTTCAAGCTGGGTTTTCCCCTCAGCTACTGGAGCGATGTTCTGGAGACGGTCTCGAATCTCATTGGACTCGGCTATGGGAATGACCCCCGGCTGAGCCGGGCACTGGAGTGGACCGTCGGCAAACAGGATGACAACGGGCGATGGAAGCTGGAGAACAGCCTAAATGGCAAGCTGTGGACCGACATCGAGGCCAAGGGCAAGCCCAGCAAATGGGTTACCCTGCGTGCGCTGCGGGTATTGAGGGGAGCTGGTCAGTACGCGCCTACTGGCTGACGAATTGCGTTGTTCCCAGTCCACGCCCCCGTTCAGTTTTCAATTGGGACATTCCACTTCTGATGCTCATGGACTCGTCACGCGGCGGAGGGTATCCGGTGGAAATAGGGAGGGTCGAGCTGTTGCCCGATGGTTCTCACACAGGGACGGCCCCTACGAGCGTATCATCACCAGAGCCATCTTGAACCTCTCCACGGCATGCACGGCGTGGGGCTCATCTGCGGGCATAATCAACGCGTCGCCGTCCCTGAGGCGATGTCGTTTTCCCGAGACGGTGACTTCGGCGTCACCATCGAGGACGTGGACCAGAGCGTCGAATGGGGTCGTGTGCTCGCTGAGTCCCTGCCCTTGGTCGAAGGCGAACAGCGTTACTGTTCCCATCCCCTTGTCCAACACCTTCCTGCTAACCACCGAGTCGTCTTGATAGGCTACTAGGTCGACGAGCCTCAGTGCTCGCCCCTCAAGGCTGTGACTGCCCGATTCTCCGGATTGCTGTGTCACTTTCATTTCCTGGCCGTTTGAGAGTTCAGGCAGGTGACACCGGCCTGACGTTCTGAAACGGAGTCCTTCTCGCTCGATTCTAGGAGTCGGCCGACTAGTGCGCAACCATGATTCGGGAATGTGGCCTGGCTCCGCAATAACAGATACCAGAGCCGCGCAACATCGCCTACGAGAGCGCGTTGGGGTGAGAGGCCCGAGGCTCCTTGGCGGTGATGAACTCCAGCAACGCCGCCTTGCCCTCCTCGGTGGCCGCCTTGGCCCGAGAAAGCGCGGGCGCTATCTCGGCAGGGTCCTCGACTCGCTCCGACCAGCCGCCCATGGCGGCGGCCATGTCGGCGTAGTTGCCGGACATGTTGGCCGTGCCGTATAACCTGTGAGATGTGGGATTCCCGGTGTCCTCGCCCGCCAGCATGGAGTTGTTGTACACGACGGTCAGGACCGGAATCCTGGACCGAACGGCGGTCTCGAAGTCCAGCCCCGTCATGCCGAAGGCGCCGTCGCCCATGAAGTTCACCGCGAACTTGTCGGGAGCGGCCAGCTTTGCGCCGATGATGAGGCCCAGCCCGGCCCCAAGGCCGTGCGACTTGCCCCAGCCTATGTGCGTCCTGGGGCCCATTGACTCGTAGAAGGCGACAAACTGTCGCCTGGTGCTCCCCGAGTCGGGCGTCACGATCGTGTTCGCCGGGTCGGCGATTTTCATGAACTCACGCAGCACCCGGTACGGTGTGATGGGGACCTGAGCGGACGTGAGCGTCGGCTCCCACTCGTCCAGCCACTCCCTCTTTAGGCCGGCGACCTCCTCGGCCACTGAGCCGTCCACTCTGTGCGACCCTCCATCCAGCAGATCGTCGCACGCATCGATCATCTGGCGCAGCTCCAGCCTGGCGTCGCCGATGATGGGATACTCGACGTGGTAGTCGCGGCCGATGTCTATGGGGTCGTTGGTGGCGTGTATCAGGACTTTGTCAGCGGGGATCGGCGTGGTCATGCCGTGGCCCGTAAAGCTGGTCCCTATGCCGAAAACCACGTCGGCCCTCCGCATGTAGTGGTACGCCGGCCCGCTCATGACGCCTGACCCGCCGCTGCCCAGGGACAGAGGGTGCTTCTCGGGAAAGGCGCTCTTGCCGGCCAGAGTGGTCATCACAGGGACTTGCACCAACTCGGCGAACTCCACCAGTTCACTGCTGGCGGCGGCGTACAGCACCCCCTGGCCCGCGTAGATGATAGGGTTCTTGGCCTTGAGCAGGGCCTCAGCAGCGCGAGACACATCTCGCGGGTCGGCCTCCGAAACCGTCGCCTTAACCGGCCGGTACCCTTCGACAGTAGAGGCTTCGACCTCCTCCTCGGCCACGTCGGTCGGTATCTCGACCATTACCGGACCCGGACGGCCCATCTTGAGGCGCGCGAAGGCCCGTCGCATGGTCTCGACCACACCTTCAGCCGAGCGCACCTGCTCGACGAACTTGGTCACCGAGGCGTAGGTCTGCACCGAGCTGAAATGTGGGAATCGCCCGTCACGCTCCCTGGGCTGGCCCATGGGCAGGAACAGCACCGGCACCGCGTCGGAGAACGCCGAGGCCACGCCCGGGAAAGCGTTCTCGGCTCCCGGCCCGTACTGCATCGCGAAGACACCGGGCGGACGCCCGTTGGTGACCCTTGCGTAGCCGTCTGCGATCCCAACCCCGACACGCTCCTGACGGCACACGATCGGCCTTATTCCGACCTTGGCCGCCGCCTCTATGAGCGGTGTCGATGGAAACGTGCTCAGGTACTCCACGCCCTCCTTTTTAAGAATATGCGCTATGGCGTCGATGGTCCTCATGTCACCTCTCTTGCGGTCTGGCTTGGGATGGGGTCCCGGCGGAGCGAGCTGTTATCTAACGGGTCTGTCCGGAGGCCTGAGTCAAATATGGGCGGCAGCTCCACCACCTCCGAGGAGTCGGAGTCCGCACCAGTACCGGTTGAGTTGGCGGACAGATTCCTCGCTGCCACTCGAAATGACATGTGTGGCGGTTTGTGATCTACCGCACTAGCTCGAAGGTCTTCTTCCAGATGCCTGGCGAGCCCGCGACGTGCTGCATAGCGGCCCGCATGCGCTCGTTGTCGGGGTGGACCGTCTGCTGGTATGCCCACTCCGCGCTCTGGGACACAGCTTCGTGCTCGAACTCGTACATCGTGAGGTAGGCCGGCTCGCCCACGACGGCCCGGTACCGCCTGCCTCGTATGACGCCGGGGACCTTCTCGTAGTTGGGCACGTACACCGTGTTGTACCAGCCGTGCCACTCATTCTCCGTCTCGGGAGGAATGCCCATTCGTCCGATCTGGAGGGCGGGGGCCATGGGACTCCCGGCGGTCTCGGCCGGTACCGTCGACGGGAAGACCTGCTCGTAGACGTTTCGGATAAAGACGGTGCCTATGAACTCAGGGGACATGCGCCTGGACCATTCGGTCGGCGCCCTTCGCAACTCCAGGTACTCGGGCAACTCCATCACCGCTGGGCTTTCCAGCTCGTATAGGGCCAAGTGTTTGGGTCCGCTGGAGACGGCCTCGTACCGCGCGGCGCTGAGAATTCCCGACACCGACAGCCGCTCGGCAAGGTGCTCCTCGTTGTACCAGCGGTTGAACTCCTCCTCCTGGTGCTCCGGCACCTCGCACCAGACCATCAGAAGTCCTGTGCCTTTTCTCCTGGCCATATGCTTACTCCACAGGTAACACCAGGCTGGGCCGCCCAGATGTCCGGCTGCTGGGGTGTGGGAGAGGGCGGCGCGACGCGTTGACGGTGGCCTATACAAGCACGCCGAAGCCGGACCTGGTGCAGATCTCGATCCGGTTGCCGTCGGGGTCCGTGATGAAGAGGGCCCGCTGTCCGTCGTTGCGGGTCTGGATGTCGCTCGTTTCGACGCCCTTGGCCTGGATTGCTCTGGCAGTCGCCTCGATGTCGTCCACCTCGAAGGCGCCGTGGTGCGACGGGACCGACGGCGCGCCCGCATCCTCGATGAGATGGACCATCGTACCGCTGGGGATCTGCAGCCATATGATGTGCTCGGCGTCGACCTGGCTGGGGATGCGCTTCACGCCGAGGACGTCCTCCCAGAACTTCAGGGCGCGCTCCTTGTCGGTTACCGAGTAGGTCAGGTGGTTCACCTTCTTCAGCCTGATTGCGTCGTTGGGCTCTGCCATTGTGCTCTCTCCCGAAGTGCAGTCTGTGGGCCAGCACATAATACCCAGGAATAACAACGTACACAACACCCAGGAGCGGCGACGTACACAAATCGGCGGCGAAGGTTTAGAATGGCCATCGCGTACTCCCAATCGAGCTTCACCGGGGTCACAGGAGGAGAGGATGACCGCAATAGAGAACAGGCTGGCTGAGCTGGGTCTGGAGCTTCCGGACGCGCCCAGCCCGATCGCCAACTACGTGCCGGCCGTGAGGACCGGGAACCTGCTTTACCTATCGGGGTCCGGCCCTGCCAATCGTCCCGACGGTACAGCCCCCAGGGGCAAGCTGGGGAAGGACCTGTCCGTGGAGGAGGGCTACGAGGCGGCGCGACTGGTCGGCCTGAACCTCATCGCCCGCCTCAAAGCCGAGCTGGGCGACCTGGACCGGGTCAAGCGGGTCATCAAGCTGCTGGCCATGGTCAACTCATCCCCCGACTTCAACCAGCCTCCCGCCGTGGCCAACGGCTGCTCCGACCTGCTGGTCGAGGTCTTCGGCGACAAGGGCCGGCACGCCCGCTCCGCCGTCGGCATGGCCACGCTGCCCAACGACATCCCCGTCGAGATCGAGATGATTGTGGAGGTCGAGGACTAGGCGAGAACGCTCATGCTGTAGCGGGAGCGGAGCAGCTTCCCGTTGTCGAAGCGGTCCAGCCCCAGCATCGAGACGTCGACACTCGACGAACGGCCCGCGAGGATCAACTCCGACATCACGACGCCGATCATAGGTGACAGCTTGAATCCGTGGCCGCTGAACCCGACGGCGCAGTAGAGTCCCTCTATGCCCGACACCCTGTCGAGAATCGGGTGCCAGTCGGGCGTGACGGTGAACAGCCCTGACCATCCCCCTCGGAACAGCGACTGGGCCATGCCCGGCATGCGCGCCGTAAGGCCCGCGGACGCCCGTGCCACCATCGCCATGTCCACGCCCTGGTTGTAGTCGTCGGGCCCGACGAACTCCTCCTCGCCGGCTCCAATCCAGGTCATGTTGCCCACATCGGGGCGTGCGGAGAGGTCGTTGACTACGTCGCCGATGGTCGGATGGTCGGGGACCTTCTGCTCGGGCCGCCGCAGCGTTATCACCTGGTGCCTCACCGTGGTCAACGGAACATCGACGCCCAGGCCCGCCAGCAGCGGCCTTGACCACGGGCCCGCCGCTATGACCGCGATGGGCGTCTCTATCCGCCCGTCCGCTGTGATCACGGCGGCGACCTTACCGTTCTTCACCTCGACGGTCTCGACCGTTGCGCCTTCCCGCAGTGTGGCCCCCATATCCCGGGCACGCCACGCGAAGCCCGTGGACACCGAATACGGGTCCGCGTATCCGGACTCGGGCTCGTAGGCGAAGGACTCATCCTCGCGGACCGCCAGCACCGGCGCGATCTCGGCGACATCCGTGGCGGAGACGACGTCCGTATCGACGCCCGCCCCCTTCTGCATCGCGACGTTGGCTTCCAGGGCTGGACGGTCGTGCTCGCCGACTATGAGAAAGTACCCGGTGCGGACGTAGCCGGATGGATTGCCGGTGAGCTGCTCGAAGTCCCTGAACAGGCCCAGACTCTCCCACGCCAGCCGGGTGGTGACCTCGTTGGAGTAGTGCATCCTGAGGATGGCCTGGGAGCGGCTGGTGGAGCCCGAGGCCAGAACGTCCCTCTCCACGAGGACCGTGTTCGTCACCCCTCGAGCGGCGAGGTTGAAAAGGATGCTGCACCCCATCACCCCGCCGCCGATGA
>CAZGRI010000069.1:0-9951 GCA_964528205.1 uncultured Dehalococcoidia bacterium
TATCGGTCCTCCTGGGCTCTCCGAGCTTCTTTCTGAGGTCGCGGGTCTCCGACCGGACTTCGGCCAGCACTTTCGCCGGGTCGGCCAGCAGCTCCTCCAGGCCCTTGATAGTTGCCTGGAGCTCCTGGTACTCCTGCTCCAGCCGTTCGCGTTCCAGAGCGGCGATCCGTCTGAGCTGCATGTCCAGGATGGCCTGGGCCTGCGGCTGGTCCAGGCCGAACCGGGTCATGAGGCCCTCTCTGGCCGCCGCGCTGTCCTCCGAGGCCCTGATCAGGGCGATGACTTCGTCCAGGTTGCTCAGGGCGATCCTGAGACCGGCCAGGATGTGCGCCCGCTCCCTGGCTTTCCTCAGATCGAACTCGGACCTGCGGGTGACGACCTGCTGACGGAAGTCGATGTAGTGCTGGAGCGCCTGCTTGAGCGTGATTACCCTTGGCGTGCCGTCGACCAGCGCGAGCATGTTGGCCGAGAAGGAGCTCTGCATGGCCGTGAGCTTGTACAGGTTGTTGAGGATCACCAGTGGCTGCGCGCCGCCGCGAAGCTCGATCACGACCCTCATGCCCTCTCGGTTGGACTCATCGCGTATCTCGGTTATGCCGTCGAGCCGCTTGTCCTTGACCAGGGTCGCGATCTTCTCCACCAGCGTCGCCTTGTTCACCTGGTAGGGTAGCTCTGACACGATGATATGCATCCGGTTGGACCGTTTCATGGGCTCGATCTCGGCCTTGGCGCGGACGATGATCTGCCCGCGGCCGGTCGAGTAGGCGTTTCGAATGCCCTCCCGACCCATGATAGTCGCGCCCGTGGGGAAGTCGGGCCCCTTGACGTGGCGCATTAGCTCTTCGACGCTAGCCTCGGGCTTGTCGATCAAGCGGATGACGGCGTTGCTGACCTCGGTCGGGTTGTGGGGCGGAATAGAAGTCGCCATTCCGACCGCTATCCCGGCGGCGCCGTTAACCAGCAAGTTGGGCAGTCTGGCCGGCAACACAACCGGCTCCCTCAGCGAGCCGTCGAAATTGTCGATAAAGTCGACCGTTTCCTGGTCCAGGTTGTCCAGCATCTGCTCGGCGACCGAGCTCAGGCGTGCCTCTGTGTACCGCATGGCCGCGGGAGGATCGTTGTCGACGCTGCCGAAGTTGCCCTGGCCGTCGACCAGGGGCAGCCGCATCGAGAAGGGCTGCGCCATGCGAACCATGGCCTCGTACACGGCGCTGTCGCCGTGCGGATGGTACTTACCGAGGACCTCGCCGACCAGGCGGGCGCTCTTTTTGTAGGCGGAGTTGGGCCTCATGCCCAGCTCTGTCATCGCGTAGAGGATCCTCCTCTGCACCGGCTTGAGGCCATCTCGGACGTCGGGCAACGCGCGGGCAACGATGACGCTCATGGCGTAGTCCAGGTACGAGCTACGCATCTCGTCTTCGATCTGCGTCGGCTTGACAAACCCGAATTGTGTCTTGTTTACCATCTACGACACCTCGCTCTAGCTATCCACAGTCTTGCGTCGCCGCCTTCTGTCGCCGGAGGGACCCCTTACCACCCCACCCCCGGTGGGTCAGGATTCGGAGGGGCCACATCGAGGCCGGCAACCCCAGGCAACGGGCCTTTACCGCCGCGCAACATCCTCAGGGAAATGGTATCAAGCCACTACGAATTATACCACTACCTTCGACCCCTATTTCCGGCTATTTCTTGGGGTCGCGAGGCCCTCTGGACTGCTCAACGAGCGAGTCGAACAGCCTGCCGAAGTGAGGGGGGAGCTCGAGCCGTCTCTCGGGATGGAACTGGACCCCTATGATCCAGCGATGGTCCGGGCTTTCCAGCCCCTCAATGACCCCGTCCTCCAACGAATACGCGGACGCCATGAGGGCTGGAGACTTTTGCGCCTCTTTGAGGCCGCCGCGATGCCGGCTGTTCACCCGAACGAAGCCACCCGACCCGACTATCGCGGCAAGCCTGCTGCCGGGGGCAATGTAGATACGGTGATAGGAGGAGACCTGCTCGTCGGCCGGACCGTGTCCCGGCAGGTCGACGGTCGAGCCCCCCGATGCGGTGTTCAGCGCCTGCATACCCGAGCCGATACAGAGCACCGGCAGGCCGGCGCCCCGCGCAGCCGCGACAAGCTCGACCGCGTAGGGGTGCTCCTCGTCGGAGCCGCCCACGACGATCCCGCCGGCGTCTACCACGTCTGAGATCGACGGGTGCCCACTCGGCGGAACGAGTTGGGGAGTGCCGCCGCTGCGTTCGACGGCGTCGGCGACTTCCTGGGCGTCCGCCGCTGGACGGACTACGATGGCGATGGCCGGCCTATCGACACTCGATCGCGAGGGGCTGGATGCGGTCACGCGGGGTATTCTATCACCTGCCTGGGGCGCGATTGACCCCACGCCGTCGCCTCCCGCGCGACGTTAAGCCCGCCGTGTCTTCTTGACAGCCCTCGACTGCGATAATAATGTTAAGCTGTACCAAGGCGGCTCGAACCGGGCGAAAAGGAGAGACCATGCGCAGGCTCGAAGGCAGCGGACTTCTGGTAGCGGGAATCCTCCTACTGATTGTTGGGATTGTCCTGCGGTGGGACCTGATCGACTGGCTGATCGACGCCACCGGCCTGATCCTGATTGTCATAGGAGTCATCCTGGGCATTATCGGGCTGATACAGACCTTCTCGGGCGGCGACAAAAGATCGAGTGAGTTCTAGACGTCTGACGGGCCGGAAGCCTTTTCTGGAGGGAGGGACATGGGTGTACTGACGCGAATGTCGACCGTCGTAAGAGCGAAGATGAACCGACTCCTGGACCAGGCGGAGGACCCCAGGGAGACCCTGGACTTCGCCTACCAGAAGCAGATGGAGATGCTGCGCAACGTCAAACGCGGCGTTGTCGAGATGGTCACGACCAAGCGACGCCTGGAGCTCCAGGCCTCCAAGGTCAGCGAGACCATCGGCAAGCTGGAGGAGCAGGCCAGGCAGGCGATGGCCGCGGGACGGGAGGACCTGGCACGCCTGGCCCTCCAGAGGAAGCAGGCCGCGCACTATGAGCTGGACGGGCTCGATCAGCAGGTCGCCAACCTGGAGCTGGAGCAGGAGAAGCTGACCAAGGCCGAGCAGCGGCTGAAGGCCAAGGTGGACGCGTTCCGCACGAGGAAAGAGATCGTCAAGGCCCAGTACAGCGCGGCGCAGGCGCAAGTGCGCATCGGGAGCGCGCTCTCGGGTATCTCCGAGGAGATGGGCGACGTACAGCTTTCCGTCGAGCGGGCCGAAACGAAGACGGAGCAGCTACGGGCCAGGGCGGGCGCCATCGACGAGCTGGCCGAGGCGGGGGTGTTGGAGGACTTCTCGGGTCGGGAAGACCAATTGGGCAAGGAGCTGGCGCAGATCACCGCTTCCCAGAACGTCGAGGACGAGCTGGCGGGCCTCCGGGCGAGTCTCCCCTCGGTCGAGAAGAAGGCCATCACCGACGGAGGGTCGCAATGATCGTCCGCATCCTCACCGAGGGCCAGTTCAACCTGCCGGGCGCCTACATCGACGAGCTCAATGCGATAGACAACAAGCTCGTGGAGGTCGTCGAAGCCGAGGACCGGGAGGGGTTCGAGCGCCACCTGAAGGAGATGCTCGACCTGGTGAGGGACAACGCGACGGCCGTCGCCGTCGACGAGCTTGTCGAATCGGACCTGGTACTCCCCGAGCCCGACATCACCCTCGAGGAGGCCGAAGAGCTCTTCACCGGCGAAGGCCTCCTCCCGGGCTAACCACCAGACCCAAGCCCCTACTACGTCGAGTACGTGGGCCGTGCGTCAAGTTCGCCTGTCGCGGCCTTGTTGAGCTCGCTCTGCACCAGGTACCAGGCGACCGGGAAGAAAATGATCCAGGCGAGGAACAACACGATTGCTGGGTATTTCTGGTCAACGAACTCTACGCTCTCAGACGCGTAGTGCCAGTACGCGAACAGTTGGCTATCGGCACCAGTGCCAGGACCGTCCAGAGGCCTGCGCTCGCCTCCTTACCGTTCGCTGTGTGCAGCTCCTTCAAGGTTACGTAGTACCAGTAGACGGCGTAGAAGCCCAGCGTGACGATCATGAGAACGACCTGCATCAGCATGTTCCGGTATTTGATGTGATCGGCGGCCATTTTCCTTCTCCCTTCCAGCTAGCCTGCGTCCAGAACTCTCCTCATGGAGATTGACGTGCGGGCAAGCGTACCATGCATTGCCGCATTATACGCGGCGTACCGGTAGCCGTCCCGGAACGAAGCTGAATCAAGAGCCGAAGTTGATGCCAAGCATATCGGTGGGATGCCTGCGTGCGTCGACGCGCAGATCTAGTCGGACCCGGCTAGAGCAAGACGCTATCCCCTGAACCCCAGACCCTAGAACGGAATCCCCCACAGGGCGTACCAGTTCTCCAGGCTCTTCTCTACCGGGATTCTCTCCTCCTCCATCATCGCTCCGAGCCGCATCTCAGCCGCGTTGTCCCGCTGTTTCTCGCCTGAGGGCACCATGGGGTGGAAAGAGCCTCGCTTGTAGTTGTAGATCCAGTAGGCGTCTCTTCTGTCGTACTCGACCTTGAACACCGCCGCCAGCAGCCGGTCGGCGAAGCCATGCTCGTAGATCGTCTCGCTGACCAGGTGGATAGTGGTCACCAGGTCCTCGAAGTCGCGGTCGTCCAGGACCACCCATCGCGTGCCGTAGCCATCGTCCTTGACCTCGAAGCGCGTCCCGGTGGCGTGGCCGCTGATGCGTAGCAGGTCGCGTAGCTCGGAGTCCAGATTGTCGAAGAAGCTGGACTCCACCGGGTTGAACACGATACCGGCCATGTCCGTCGTGCGGAGGTCGGTCCGGCCCTGAAGCGAGTCGGCCGCCGTGACGATGGAGAAGAACCTCTCACGGTTGGGCTTCTTGAGCTTGTTTCGCCCGAAGAGCGTGCTCAGCAGTCCCAACAGTAGACCCCTGAGGTCACTTTGGATAGCATTTCAGGTGGTGGCGTAGGACCGCGTCACGTGCTCCAGCGATCGTTGAGCCCATCTCTAAAAACCCCTCTCCATCTGGCGCTGCATGTTCTGCAGGCGCTCGATGCGCTTGTCCACCGGCGGATGGCTGGAGAACAGGTTGGCGACCTTGTTGCCTTTCAGGGCCGGTATGATGAAGAAGGCGCTGGCGTGCTCCACCTGGCGCATGTCCTTCTCGGGAATGCGGTACATGTCGTTGCTGATCTTGCCGAGGGCCGAAGCCAGTTGCATCGGCGCGCCCGTGAGGACGGACCCTCCGCGGTCCGCGGCGTACTCCCTGTAGCGCGATAGCGTCATTATGAGGATCTGGCTGATGAAGTAGACGGCGATAGTGCCCACGTAGACCGCCATCATGATGAGGGCCGCCTGGCCTCCACCCTGACGGCCCCGGCCACCGCCACCGAACCCGCCGAACAGGCTCATCCAGAACATCATCTGCATCATGAAACCGGACATGATCACGATGATGCTGGCCCAGGTCAGGACCATCACGTCCCGGTTGCGCACGTGGATCAGCTCGTGGGCAAGGACCGCCTCGATCTCCTTCTCGTTCAACCGGCTCAAGAGTCCCCTGGTCACCGCCACGACCGCGTTCTTCGGGTTGCGGCCTGTCGCGAAGGCGTTCGGTACGTGGGTTTCCATTATCGCGATCTTCTTCGGCTTCGGGAGGTCGGCCATGGCGGCCAGACGCTCTATGGTCCCGTGCAGCTCGGGCTCCTCCTCGGGTGAGACGACCCTGGCCCTGGTCGTCATCAGCACGATCTTGTCCGAGCCGTAGTACTGGAAAGCCGCCATGATGACGGCGATCACCCCGATGAAGATCGGGTCTATCCCGGCCCAGAACAGGAGCCCCATGAAGGCCACGTAGACCAGCCCCAGCATGAACATCGTGAAGAACATCCGGAAGGTCAGCTCGGGGTCCCTTCCGTAGCCTCGTTGTCTCATCTAACTTCCTCCTCCACGCTTGGCCGTTGGAGATATTATACAGCTTTCCCGGGTGAGCCCTTGTCGGGGCGGAGCTCAGGTTATTCTGCTACCATGGGGCCGGATGGGCGCAAAGGGTCCCACTGATGAAGTATAGAAATTTCGGCTCCACCGGTCTGAAGATCTCCGAGATCGCCTTCGGTGCCGGCACCCTGAGCGGAGCGAACCTGATCGTCCAGCCCGACCGCCAGCTATGTCTGGCTGGGGTCCGCCGTGCCCTGGACCTCGGCATCAACTGGTTCGACACCGCGCCAAGCTACGGCGACGCCGAGGAGAGGCTGGGGTGGGCCCTGTCGGAGCTGGGCGCGACGCCACATGTATCAACCAAGGTCGCCATCGCCGCCGAACATCTCGACGACATAGCTGGCGAGGTGGAGCGGTCGGTCGAGTCCAGCCTCAAGCGACTGAGGCGGGACCACGTCGACCTCATCCAGCTCCACTCCGCGGTCACCGAAGTGCGCGGGACCTACGGCGGAGGGTCTATCACCCCGGAAGACGTGCTGAGAGACGGCGGAGTGCTCACAGGCTTCGAGCGGCTGCGGCAGCGCGGCCTGGCGCGCTTCTTTGGCCTCAACGGCTTTGGCGACGTCCGGGCCCTCCGGACCGTGACGGCCACGGGCGAGTTCAAGGGCGTACAGGTCTACTACAACATGTTGAACCCCAGCGCGGGGAGGCCTGTGCCGCCTGGCTTCTCGGCCCCGGACTACGGCAACGTGATCGCCGATGCCACGGAGAACGGCCTGGGCGTCCTCAACATCAGAGTCCTGGCCGCTGGTAGCATCGTCGGGACGGTGCCGCACCAGGAGCCATATGGAACTACGTCGGAGGCCGACATGCGCAGGGGCGCCAGGGTCCGTGAAGTGCTGGGAGACGAAGCCGGAAATATGGCGCAGACGGGGATACGGTACGTTCTGATGAACCAGGGAGTTTCGGCTGCCGAGATCGGCTTCGCAAGGCTTGAGTACATCGATGAGGCCGTGGCCGCGGTGGACATGGGGCCTCTGCCGGACTCCGTCATGCAAAAGCTGGACGCGCTGTACGAGTCCGATTTCGCATAGGGGATCGGCCCGGCAACACACATCGATACGAGGCGGCAGGGTTGGGGTGGGGATCGTTTCAACCTCACCCCCACTCCCCCTCTCCACGCGTGGAGAGGGGGCTTTGCCAGCCTCATGATGCGGACCAGCCATCCTGGGGGTGAGGTTTCAGCGCATCGATGAGATACGCCGAGGCTATGCGTGAGCTCGAATCGCTGGGTAATTCGGACGATGTCCGCGGAATGGAGCGGTTCGGCATCCGGTCCCGCAAGGCCTACGGCGTGCGTGCTCCAGAGATCAGACGCTTAGCCAAGGCTATCGGCGTCGACCATGCCCTGGCCCAAAAGCTTTGGGATTCAGGCGTTTACGAGGCCAGGATACTGTCGGCCCTCGTCGATGATCCACGGCAGATGAACGATGAGATAATGGAGGACCGCGTCCGTGGGTTCGACAACTGGGCCGTATGCGACGCGTTCTGCATGAACCTGTTCGACAGGACCGACGTCGCCTACTCCAAGGCTGTGGAGTGGAGCGGCAGGCCCGAGGAGTTCGTCAAGCGGGCGGGATTCGCCATGATCGCCGCCCTGGCGGTGCACGACAAAAAGGCCGACGACGGCCGCTTCATCGACTTTCTGCCGCTGATCGTCAGAGAGTCCACCGACGACCGGAACATGGTGAAGAAAGCCGTGAATTGGGCCCTCAGACAGATCGGCAAGCGCAGCCTGCCGCTGAACGCCGAGGCGGTCAGCACCGCGAAGAAGATCGTGGAGATCGACTCATCGAGCGCCAGGTGGATCGCCTCGGACGCTCTTAGGGAATTGACCGGCGAGAAGGTCCTCGACAGGCTCAGGCAACGGGCCGAACGGGCCGTCTGATCTCGGCACTGCCGGTCCACAAGGTTAATGGTATGTGGCGTACTATCGGCCACGACAAGGCGGTTAGCTCACTGAAGCACGCCCTCGGTGAAGGACGGCTCGCTCACGCCTACCTGGTGGTGGGCCCGGAGCACATCGGAAAGATGACCCTGGCGATGGACCTGGCCCGCGCCGCCAACTGCTCGGGAGCCGAGAGGCCCTGCGACGCCTGCGACCAGTGTCGCAGAGTCGAAGAAGGGCTGCACGCGGATGTCCGCGTCGTGGGCGTCGAGTCCGGCCAGGTCGAGGGCGGCCGCCGCCGTGTCGCCATCGGCATAGACCAGGTCCGCGAGGTCCAGCGCGAGGCAAGCCTGAAGCCCTACGAGGGGTTGAGCCGAGTCTTCATCTTCGACGGTGCCGAACGGCTGACCGAGGAGGCCGCCAACAGCCTGCTGAAGATGCTCGAGGAGCCTCCGGACCAGGTGATACTGGTGCTGCTGGCCTCCGACGACTCCGCGGTGCTCCCCACCATCCTGTCCCGGTGCCACCGGGTCGAGCTGCGTCCCGTGGCAGCGCCGCGGGTCGCCGCCGAGCTGGAGGCCCGGTTCGCGCTCGATAGCGCCGCCGCCACCGAGATCGCCAGGATGTCCACCGGTCGCATCGGGTGGGCCTTCCGAGCCGCCGCCGGTCCCGAGCTACTGGAGGAACGCTCGCAGCGACTGACGCAGTTCGAGAGCGCGATGGAAGGGGGCCTGGAGCCCCGGTTTGCGTTCTCGGCCGGCCTGTTGCCGGTCCTGGGAGCAAGCCGCGACATGGCGCGCTCCGAGCTGACGCTGTGGCTCGAGTGGTGGCGCGACGTCATGGCGATCAACCAGGGCTGTCCCGAGCTAGTGACCAATCTTTCGCGTACAGACAGCCTCGAGCCGAAAGCGAAGGCGCTCTCGTCGGCCCAGGTCGCGTCCGCGATCAGGGCCATACAGCAGACGCTGGAGTACGTCGAGCGGAACGTCAACCTGAGGCTGGCCCTGGAGAACTTGATGCTAAGGCTGCCCTGATTCCGGAACCGGACGGCGGACGGTACGCGCCACGTCGCCCGGCCCGCCGAGCCGGCTTCGAGAGTGGCGAGGAGAACAATGCCCGATATTGTAGGAATCAGATTCGAGCTCGCCGGAGAGGTCCACTACTTCGATCCTTCCGGGCTGGACCTCTCGGTCGGGGACAGGGTATCGGTCCAAACCGATGAAGGTGAGCGGGATGGACAGGTCGCCATTGCGCCAGGTCAGGTCATCCACTCGGACCTCCGAGGCCCCATGAATCCCGTCCTCCGCAAAATCGACGACTAGGCAGGTGGGCTTCCCCCTCAGGGGGCTTTGCACCACAAATACAGAATCGTGGTTGAGCCGCGCGACCCATGGTTCAGGGTCACTACCCTAGGTCCGTCGCCGTCTTTGCTCGTCATGGTTTAATATGGCCCCGAATCTACGATAGAGCGCAGGGGATGGCTGGTTCTCACAACGTGCTCCTAGCTAGGCGGCATGGTGGTCACCAGTTTGAGGTGTCTGCCATTCCTGCTCACCTACTGAGCCGGGTCCCCGTGCTCGGTCCAACCTTCACTTACAACCTTGGGCGGAATCCTAGGTTCACGGTCAGCGTGAAATACCTGGGGCACGTCGCGTCTCAGGGTGATGACCCTGACCCGCATGTCTTTCCCAACCCAGCGGAAAGCGGACTATGGGACTTTGACCTCTACTTAAAGATTGGGGGACAGCCGTCGGGACCCGGGGATGACTTGAGGGTAGACTTAGACACTGCCAAGCTCGAACATAATGTGGCGCGTAGCAAGCGGCAACTTCATTCTACAACGCCATTCCCACTAACTCGGACAGGTAACGCAGAGTTGATGGTTGGAGTGCCAAACATCTCAGAGTCGTCCCTGTACTCCTTTGAGATCAAGGATACGACCCTAATGCTAACCACTGTGCTGCTTACCGCTGTGTTTACCACTATCGGGGGGATACTTGGAGGGCTTGTCGTCTGGCTCCTAGGTCGATGATTCAAAATGACGATCTTCGACGAT
>CAZGRI010000070.1:0-9892 GCA_964528205.1 uncultured Dehalococcoidia bacterium
TAACTCCCAACGGTTTTTGAGACCGCCGCGTCTACCATTCCGCCACTTCGGCACGGTCCCAACGAAAAGCCTTTTTCTAAAACGCCTGACAACACTGTGATCGTCATTTTTTGTCTGACTCCTCGGAGAGCGGAGCCAGGTATTCAGGCATCCTTTCGTCGAAGGGCTCCTCTAGAATGACGTAAGTGCGGGCACTATCAGGCGCGGGCCACTACATCTCCACCTTCTTGTCGCCGGAGAGGTAGGCCTCGGGCTCCTTCTGGAAGGCCTTGTTGCAGCCGGGGCCGCAGAAGTAGTAGCTCGTGCCCTCGTGTTCCCACTTGCCGCCCGGCGGCTTCCCGGTGTCCACGTCCATGTGGCAGACGGGATCAACGGCGGTCTCACCGCCGCGTTTGAAGAGTGAGATTCGCATGGGCCTCCTCCTTGTCTTACCGGGGCCGGGTCTCGCTATTCAGCCGGCCCGCTGGCTTGATAGCTACTGAGCGGTCAGGCCTCCGTCGATCACCAGCGGCGCGCCCGTCATGAACGACGACTCGTCCGAGGCCAGGAAGAGCGCCCCATAGGCGATCTCCTTGGGCGTGCCATGGCGGTTCAACATGCTGGCCCCTGCCGCATCCCGCAGGAACTCGTCGCGGTCGACGCCGACGAACTCTCTGTGCAGCTCCGTCGCCCGGGTCATGATCGCGCCGGGACAGACGCAGTTTACGCGGATGTTGAACGGGGCCATGTCCAGAGCCATGGAGCGGGTCATCTGTAACAGCGCGCCCTTCGACGCATTATAGGGCACGAACGCCGGGTTGGCGACGAAGCTGCTGACCGAGGCCACCACGACGATCGATCCGCGTCCGCCCTTCTTCATCACGGGAAGGACGTGTTTCGCGCAGTAGGCCGTGCCCATGACATTGACACCCAGCGCGCGCTGCCAATCGGACTCGGTCGCGGAGTCGACCGTCCCGAACGCGAACGCCGCGGCATCGCATACCAGGACATCCACCGTCCCATATGCGTTCACGGAGTCCCGCACCATCTGTTCGACGTCCGCCTCCTTCGAGACGTCGGTCTCGACCAACATCGCCTTGCCGCCGGCCGACTTGATCCCGTCGACGGTCTCCCGGCCCGCGTCGCGTTCGATGTCGGCCACGACCACGCTGGCCCCCTCCTCCGCGAACAGCTCGCAGGTGGCCCGGCCAATGCCGTTGGCGCCTCCCGTGACGATGGCGACCTTGTCTCTGAGTCTCATATAGCTCGCTCCCCACCACTCAGTCTAAGTGGAATACCTCTTCGAGCTCGATCATCGACTGGTCGGGCAGCGCGCCCTCCGGGACTTCGAAGTACGTCGCCATGAGCTCCTGCCAGAGGCGGTTGACCTCCTCCTTGCTCATACCGTCCAGCGATGCCTGGAAGCTCTCGTCTGCCTCGAAGTAGCCGAACAGGAGCCCGTCCTCCCTCATGAAAAGCGAGTAGTTGTGCCACCCGTGTCGCGAGAGAGCGTCGAGCATGTCGGGCCAAACGGCCCGGTGGTGCCGCTTGTACTCCTCGAGCATCGCCTCTTTCACCTTGAGCAGGAAGCCTATCCTCTTGATGACTCGCTCCTTTCGTCCCGACCCAATGAGCGGGCTGTAATTGTTTTCCAAAGTGCACCCGGCGACGCCGCTATCGAACATCACATGGGTGGCACGCAGAGGGCATCATATTCCTGTAACTGCCGGGAAGTGTCAAGCTTAGTATCAGGAGCACTGGTGACGTAAGCCGTGCTTGACCCCCTCGGTGCGGCTCGGCTAAGGTCTTGCAATGCTGTTTCTCGACCGTGAGGCCGTGGAGTCGCTGCTGGACACCGAGGCCCTCGTCGACGCCCTGGCGCCGGCCATGGTGGAGCTGAGCGAGGGGTCTGTGTCCGTGCCGCAACGGACCGGCGCCGAGGTCCGGGAGCGGGACGCGGCGCTCCTGGTCATGCCCGGATACATACCGTCGACCGGGACCCTGGTCACGAAGCTGGTCAGCGTGTTCCCGGGTAACGAGGGGACCAGGCTTCCGAGCCACCACGCCCTGCTGGTCGTTTTCGACTCGGACACGGGCGTGCCGGCCGCCGTGATGGACGCCGCATACCTGACCGAGGCGCGGACCGCCGCCGGCTCGGCCCTGGCCACCCGCCTGCTGGCGCGACCGGATGCGAGCACTATGGCGGTGCTGGGCACCGGGGTCCAGGCCAGGTCCCATGCCCTGGCCGTTTCGCGAGTACGCCCAGTCTCCGAAGTCCGCATAGCGGGCCGCGACGAGCGGAAGGCGCGCCGGCTTGCGGAGGAGCTCTCGCGTGAGATCGGGCCGCGAGTCTCGGCTGTCGCCACATACGCGGACGCCGTCGACGGGGCCGGCATCGTATGCACGACCACCCATGCGGTGGACCCGGTGCTACGTTGGGAGTGGCTGACGCCGGGAGTACACGTCAACGCCGTCGGGCTCAACCAGGCGGGACGCGAGCTGGACGCCGACACGGTCGTGAACTCGCTGGTGGTTGTCGAGTCCCGCCAGGCCGCACTGGCCCCGCCGCCGTCGGGCGCCAACGACCTCACCTGGCCGATACGGGACGGCCTCATCACGGAGGACCATATCCATGCGGAGATCGGTGAGCTGGTCTCGGGCTCGCGCGTTGGGCGGACCTCGTCGAACGAGGTAACGGTGTACAAGTCGGTGGGTGTTGCGGTGCAGGACGCCGTCGCCGCCCACATGGTCCTCAGCGCGTCCCGTGAGCGCGGGGCCGGAGTCGAGGTTGCGATATGACCCCGGTCCACGCGGTCAGCGGCTTCTGGGCCTCCGAAGCATCACTGTAACTCCGATTCCGATGAACACCAGAGGCCAGATCACACCCCAATTGAGAGGGACCCACCCCTGGCTGGTGACCAGGACCACGGCGCCAATGCCGATCAAGATCATGGCCAGCACGTCCCCACGGCGCCTGCGCGAGGGCGCGATAGGACGTCGGGGACTCGTCTGCTCGGACGGCGGGTCGGTCTCATCCTCCGAAGTGTAGCCGGCCTCAACATCGCTGGCTCCGTCCTTGGGCATCAGGATGGCGAGCACGATGTAGCCCAACAGAGCCATCCCAAAGGTCACGAAGCATAGAACGACCCAGCCCAGACGGACGAGCGTTACGTCGATGTCGAAATACTCGGCCAGGCCTCCTGACACACCGGCGATCATCCTGTCGCTGCTGCTCCTGTGCAGCCTGTCTCGGGATGTCATTGGGGCCCCCCTCTCGCCGGTAGTGCGATGCAGGTCGGCTTCATACTCGTCGATTCTAGCTTACTCCATTAAGAAAGCACCCGCCAGTGCCATCGGCGTAGAGACGCTCAGACCGAAGTGCGCGTGCCGTGATAGGCCGGTATCACCTCCCAGCCAAGCATCTTGAGCTGGTCCAGCATGAGCTCCGGCGGGCACGCGGGACGCACTGCGAACTTGGTCACACCGGCCTCGATGAACCGGTCGATGAGGCGACGAAGGTCCTCCGGTGTGCCGAACGCGGACAGCGCACTGTGGTCGACGTCCGTGCGGCGGCGCAGCAAGTACGGCTCAGCGAGCTCGTGCGCCCTCTCGGAGCTGTCCGCTATGCAGAAGCTGAACAGGGCCCCGAAGTGCTCCTGGTCGATCTCGCGGCCGTACTCAGTCGCGAAGGAGTTGATCCTCGCGATGCCGGTTCTCGCCTCGTCGGGTGTAGCCTGCGAGACCAGCCATCCGTCGCCCACCCGTGCGACCCTGCGCAGCGCCGGCTCGCTCCTGCCGCCGATCCAGATCGGGGGAAGCTCCGGCTGGACAGGCCGGGGCCGGACGGTCACGCCGTTGAGGGTGAAGTACTTGCCGTGAAACGTCACCTCGTCCTCAGACCACAGCCGTCGCATGACCGCGATGGCCTCATCGGTCCGTCCGGCCCTCTGAGCGCGCACGCTGCCGCACGCCTCGAACTCCCTCTCGTCCTCGGTCCCCAGTCCCACCGCCGGCAGCACCCGGCCCTGCGACAGAAAGTCGAGCGTCGCGATCTCCTTGGCCAGGACGGTGGGATTGCGCAGCGGCAGGGCCAGGACGCTGGTGCCGAACTTGAGCTTGGTGGTCCGGGCTGCTATGAACGAGAGCGCGACCAGAGGCTCCATGCTCAGGACCGAGGACACCACCCTGTCGCTCAGCCAGATGGAGTCGATGTCCAGGGCCTCAGCCCTATCAATGTACTCCCACAGCAGGGCCGGGTCCGGTCGTGGGAACGGCCATCCTCCGAATCCGACTCCGATCCTGATGGCCATGTTTCCCTCCGTGTGCGACGACGCCGCGGGTATCAGGTGCCGACGTCCAGCAGCCTCGCCGCCAGCTCGTTGAAGTCGTCCACGATCATATCGGGCTGGAAGCTGGTCTCCTCGAACGGGAGCCGGTACCGGTTGACGAACGCCCCGCGGAAGCCGGAGGCGCGCGCACCCATGATGTCGAAGGAGTGGGCCGCGACCATCATGATCTCATGGGGCTCCGAGCCGAGCATTCGGGCGGCGGTCCGGTACACGGACGGATGGGGCTTGAACGCGCCTGCCTCTTCCACCGAGATAACCGTGTCGAAGCGGGCATCGATACGCTCTTTCACCAGGTGCTCGAGCAGCCAGGGCTCGCCGTTGGACAGCGCCACCAGCCGGTAGCTCCCCTCCAGGCGGTTGAGTCCCTGGACCGCGTCGGCGAAGGGTGTCAGCTCTCGGTAGGTCCCCATGAGCCGGTCGATCTCGGCGGCGTCGAAGAGGATGTCATGCTGTCTCAGTGTGTACAGAAGGCTCCGCCGGCAGGTCTCGAGATAGCCGGAGTGACCCAGCATGAGGATCGTGTCCTGGTACTGCTCCACGCGCTGACGCGCGCGCCACTGGACCCACAGCTCATCGGCGTCGACCGAGGCGCTCTTCCCGTCGAGGAACCCGCTTATGGCCGGTACAAGGCTGCCGGACAGGTCGAGGACCGTGCCGAACAGGTCGAACGTGAGGGTGTTGACGCGGTCTATGTGATCTGTTTTCACGGCTTATCTAACCCCAGCACAGCTCTCAAAGCTAAACGTTTGACCTCACCCCTTGAATTCCCCTCTCCACAGCCGTGGAGAGGGGACGCCCTCAACCGCGATCTGCCCGCTGATATGGCAGGGGTGAGGTTGCGCATCTCGCCTACCCGCCATGGTTGGGGTCGATGGGCTGCCCGAACTCCTCCCGCAATACGCGTTTGAGCACCTTGCCCAGGGGATTACGCGGAAGCTCGGACGCAAAGACCACCGACTCGGGCTTCTTGAAGCTGGCCAGACGCTGGCGGCAGTACTCGGCGAGCTCCGACTCCTCGACGGTCTGTCCCGGCTTCAGCACCACGACGGCCTGCACCCGTTCCCCCCAATCGCTGTCGGGGACGCCGATCACCGCGCTCTCGTCTATCGCCGGATGGGAGTTGAGCACCTGCTCGACCTCCTCCGGCGAGACCATTTCGCCTCCCCGCTTGATGAAGTCCTTGGTGCGCCCGGCAAGAAAGATGTACCCGTCCTCGTCTCGGTATCCCAGGTCGCCGGTATACAGCCATCCGTCTCGGAGAGCCTCCGCGGTGGCCTCCTCGCTGTGCCAGTAGCCTTTCATGAGCCGGTCGCCTCGGGCCACGATCTCGCCGACCTCGCCCTGCTCAACGGGGCTGCCGCCTTCGTCGACGATGCCAACCTCTACGTCGTCCAACGGCTTGCCTATCGACGACAGGCGTCGCAGTTTTCTCTCCACCTCTCCGGCGTCTCCGGCCAGGATGTGGTCCTCGGGCGGGAGCATCGTAATGGTCGAGGCCGTCTCGGTCTGTCCGAAGGCGTTGATGAAGCTGGTGCCCGGGAACTCGGCGATGGCCCGTTTGATGACGTCGATAGGCATGGGCGCCGCCCCGTAGGTTATGACGTCCAGACTGCTCAGGTCGTGCTCGTGAAACCTCGGATGGTCCATCAGCATCTTCAGCATGGTCGGCACCATCATGGCCCTGTTGGCCCGTTCCTCGTGGACGAGGCCCATCCACTCCTCGGCCTCGAACTGCTTCTGCATGATGATGGTGCGTCCCCCGTAGACGGCGGCCATCATCCCCTGGACTCCCGCGATATGGTAGAGGGGGACTGTCAGGATGTTCCGCTCCTCTATATCGGGGTCCGCCGGGCTCACGTTGGCCAGGATGTAGGACGAGAAGCTGTCGTGGCTCAGCATGACGCCCTTGGGCCTCCCGGTCGTGCCCGCCGTGAACAGGACCATAGTGAGATCGCCGCCGTCGGCCTCGGGCCAGCGCTCCTCTGCATCGGCGGAGGCTACGAGCTCCTCATAGTAGCGCCAGCCGTCCACCGGCCGTTCCAGGGCCACGAAGTTGTCGAGGCCCTGGAAGCTCTCGCTGGCGGACCTGACCAGATCGGCGTACCGGGCCCCCGCCAGGAGGACCGTGGGGGCCGCCTCGTTGACCATATAGGCCAGCTCGTCGGCTCGCACGCGGAAGTTCAGTGGCACGTATACGGCGTCCAGTCTGGCCGCGGCGAAATAGGCCTCGACGTGCTCGTTGCAGTTGACCTGGAGGACCGCCACCCGGTCGCCGCGGCCGACACCCAGCTGGCCCAATGCGGACGCCAGCCGGTTGACCCGGTCGTTCAGCTCCCGGTACGTGATACGCCGGCCCTCGAAGACCAGCGCCTCCCGTTCGGGCACGATGGCGGAGGATATGGCCAGGAACTCGGAGGTGTTCATAGCTCGATTCGCCGTGGGATTGGGGGGACGTGATCCCGAGTAAGGTTATCGCCGCCGCGCGCGATCGGTCAAGCTTGCCGCGAGACGGACAGACGGGCGGCCAGGCGCCGCTCCAGGTCCAGGCCCTGGTCCAGCGGAAGGTCCATGCCCTCCGCGATTGCGGTCCGGGCCGCGAACACCGCATCGGGGTCGAGGGACGCTATGACGTCAGCCAGGCGCGTCGCCACCGGCATCAGCTCATCCCGTGCCACGACCCTGTGTACCAGGCCCATGCGCTTCGCCTCAGGAGCCGGGACCTTCCGGCCAGCCAGCAGGACGTCCAGAGCGCGGCCCACACCGACGACGCGGGGCAGCGTCTGGGTGCCGCCGGCCGCGGGGACCATGCCCAGCGCCGTCTCGGGCATCCGAAAAACAGCATCCTCGGACGCTATGCGCAGGTCGCACAGGCACGCAATCTCGACCGCCGAGCCGATGACGTACCCGTGAACCGCCGCAATCAACGGTTTCCCGACTATCCAGAACAGGCGCCAGAGGTCGCGCTCCCATCGGACGGCGCGCGAGATCACCTGGGACGGCGCGGTTCCGAACTCGGTCAGGTCGGCGCCGGCGCAGAAGCCGCGATCGCCGGCCCCGCTTACAATGGCAACACGGACGTCTGGATCGTCGCGCACCGCCTCCAGCGCCTGGTACAGGTCGTCCCGCATCTGGATGTTGAACGCGTTGACCTCGTTCGGCCTGTTCAGGACTATGCTTGCGATGGCGCCTTTCTTTGAGTAGAGGACCGTCTCGAACATGTCAGTCTCCCAACCACCGACACTGTGGCTCAGACGTACCCCACCCCAGGTTGATACCCACCCGACCCGCCCCGGACCGCGTCTGGAATCGGAATACCCCTCCCCAATGGGGAACGTGAACGGCTCACCGGCCCGTGTAGCGGGGCGGGCGACGGTCGAGGAACGACTGGATGCCCTCTGTCCTGTCCTCAGTGGACTGTAGAATAACGTTGAGATCGGCCTCCAGCCTCAAGCCCTGGTCGACGGTCAGGTCCATCCCCTTGAGCACCGCCTCCTTGACGTACCTGACGGCGACCGGCCCATGGTCGGCGATGGCGGAGGCCACATCGAGGGCTTTCTGATATACCTCGAAGCCATCCACTACAAGGCTCACCAGGCCCATGTCCACAGCCTCGTCGGCGTCCACCAGTCGGGATGTCAGGAGCATCTCCAATGCCGAGGCGCGTCCCACGGCTCGGGGCAGCCGCTGGGTGCCGCCGTCCCATGGCATGAGCCCACGGGACAGGTGGGTCAGCCCCAGCCTCGCCGTCCTGGCCGCGATGCGAATGTCACAGGCCAGCGCCAGCTCCAGGCCCTGGTCGATAGCGTCGCCGTTTAGCGCAGCTATGACCGGCTTGTCGATGGAGGCGATGGTGCCGGCTACCTTGAGCATGTCCAGGCCTCCGTTGGAAGACGGCTCGGTGCCCAAGCAGAAGGCGTCGCCGCTGCCCGTAAGGATGGCGACTCGAATGGCATCGTCCTGACCAACGCGCTCGCTGACATCGCCGATCTCGGCCGCCGTCCGCTCGGTGACGGCGTTGCCCGAGCCTGGACGCTCCAACGTGATGGTCGCTATCGCGCCTTCGACCTCGACCGACGTGGCCGGCATTACGGACCTCTCCACGAGTCGTGTTGCAGGCATCGTATCCGATTATGCGTGGAGACGGAAGGAGTGTATAAAAGGATCGTCTATTCTGGATTCCGGCTTTCGCCGGAAAGACGGGGGAGCGCTCATAGTCGAAAGACGCTTATCCGGGAGCGGGCTGAGAAACGCTCTGGCCTAGGGGCCGCGGTTGAGCCGGTCCTCGACCTGAGACCTAGTCGGGATTCCCTGGACCCCCACGGCCTCGACGCTCAGCCCGGCGGCACAGCTTGCGAACCGGGCCGACACAAGCGGGTCTCCCGTCTCGCAGAACCTGAGAAGGTAGGACGCGGCGAAGACGTCGCCCGCCCCCGTCGGGTCCACTTGGCTGGAGCGGAAAGGCTCGACGCGGTGCCAGCGCTCGTCTACATGGATGCGCGCTCCGCGCGACCCCTCGGTCACGATGAGCGCCGGGACCATCTCGCTCCAGGACTCGATAAGAGCTTGTTCGAGGACATCATCGGTGGATACGATGGCCGCGTCGACCTGTGGCAGCAGGCCCGTACCGTCCCAGCTTACCGCTCGGACCCGCCCCCGCTCGTCCCACGCCCTGAGCCATCCCTGCAGAGAGGCCATGACCACCGAGCCTTGAACGACCCCCGGCATGCCGGCGTCGACCTCGCCCACCAGCGGGCCCAGCAATACCGCGGTGGCGGACCTGAGCGTCGGTGGAATGTCGGTGGCCTTGATCGGCGTCGCCACGCCCTTCACGGTCTGGATGCGGCCATCAGGGCCGTAGTCGTTGACGAAGACGGTGGACTCTGCGGACGGGACCACGTGCACCCGAATGCCGGGAAGCTCCGCCTCCGAGTCTAGATCGGGCCCAACGCTCGTGACGACCGCGACCGTAGAGCCCATCCGTAGGGCCGTCAATGCCCCGTACGCCGCCGTGCCGCCGATCCTCGGGCCCTGAGGCGTCCGGTCCTCCGCTACGTGTCCAACAACCAGGAACTGAGGCTCACACGTCATCCGTGAAAGGCGACTCCGCCTGGGACTCCGGGGGCTTGAGCTGGATGACGACCTGGCGGTTGTCCCCGAAACCGGTGCTCTCAGTGGTCACGTCGGGATGGTCCGCCAGAGCGAGATGGACGATGCGACGCTCGTTGGGAGGCATCGGCTCCAGGTTGACAGGGCGTCCCGATGTGACGACTCGATGCGCCACCCGTTGTGCGAGATTGGAGACCGACTGGTACCGCCGCTCCTGGTATCCCTCTACGTCGATCATAAGCCTGGCCCTGGATTCAAGTCTTCTGCCCACGATGAACTTGACGACGAACTCCAGCGCTCTCAGGGTCTCGCCCCGGCGCCCAATCAGCAGCCCGGAGTCGTCGCCTTCGATCTCGAAGACCGGGCCACCCAGGTCCTCCCTGTGGGCCTGCTTGAGGTTGATCACCGCGGAGACGCCCAGCTTGGAGATGATGTTTCCCAGCACTTCCTACGATACC
>CAZGRI010000071.1:0-9763 GCA_964528205.1 uncultured Dehalococcoidia bacterium
CGAACGCAGGTATGTCGTACAGAGCACTCGCCAGCACGTTGCTGGTGCCCGCGAAGCCGGCCATATAGCTCGCGCGGGCCAGCTTGTTGGCGGCGTCCGTACCGTGAGTCCGTCGCGCCGCGAAGTCTACCACCGTCCTGCCGCGCGCCGCCGAGACCACGCGGGCCGCCTTCGAGGCCAGCATCGTCTGGAAGGTCACCTGGTTGAGCAGGTATGTCTCGACGATCTGGGCTTCGATTATCGGTGCCGTGACCTCGATCGCCGGCTCGTTGGCGAAGAGTACCGAGCCCTCGGCCATGGCGCGGACGCTGCCCGTGAAGTTCAGGCCTGCCAGGTGGTCCAGGAACCGGCCGTCGAACCGGCCCTGGTCGCGGAGCAGGGCTATGTCCAGGCCTGTGAAGCGGAGGTCTTCAAGGTAGTCCAGGACGTCCGCCAGCCCCGCGAAGACGAGGTACGACCTGTTGGGAGGGTAGTCTCTAAAGAAGAGACTGAAGGTGGCCTCGGCGGTGTGGCCACTGTGCCAGTAGGCCTGGGCCATTGTTAGCTGGTAAAGGTCAGTGAAGAGCGCGTTGGAGAGGTCACCGCGTCCCACGAGTTAGGTTTCTCCAGTGGACGAAATGCGCTCAGTTTACGGATGCGACGGCGACCGGGTCAAGCGGCAGGCGTTAGGCCCCGACGGCCTCGCGGATGGCTCGGACGTTTTCCTCCGGTGTCTTCGGAGGGTACGTGCACCCCGTCCCTAGCATCCATCCCCGCCTGCCCATCGCCGTCAGCATGCCCCCGGTCTCCCACTCCAGCTTCGATGGGGGGGCCTCCACGAGAGACGCGGTGTGGCGCAGACCGCCTACGACTGGCCGCTCTGCCACCATGGCTTTGCCCTCCGCGAGGGAGGGATTGCCCTCGGCGCGCGCGTCCCAGTTGAACGCGTGAACGGGGTAGTCGACCAGCTCCGAGAGCAGGTTGTTGTCGCGGCACACGTGGAGCATGTGAAGCTCGGCCTCGGGCAGCGAATGCAACAGCTCCAGGTCGTAGGGACGGCAGAGCGTGCCGTACTGCTCCCTCGTCAGACGGTCTGCGGTGGCCCAGGAGGTCGTGGCATAGAAAAGTCCGCTGGCGCCCCGTTCCAGGCATGCCCTAGAGAATGCGGCGAACGTCTCCGTGACGACTGCGAGACCGTGGCGAACGCTGTCCTCGTGGTCGCGCAGATGTCGCAGAAAGACCTCGTCAGACGGCGCCAGGCGGGAGGCGACCGAAAAAGGCGTGAAGACGGTCATCAGGAAGGGCACCTCGCCCTTCAGGTCGTCGGCGATGATCTCCAGTGCTCGTAGCTGCTCGCCTAGCACTCCCGTGGATGGGTCGAGGACCTCGAGCTTCAACCAGTCATCCGGCTCCCGGATAGGCGTCGAGACCGTTTCAGGGGCGGCATCGCCGACGTATCGCATCTCCACTCCCCAGTCCTCGACGTGATACGAGGCCCGGGGGTTGACCTTGATGAAGTCCCAGTCGAACCGGTCCTGGAAGGCGATCATGGCAGCCGCCAGACGCTCTGCTGACACCTCCTCGGTGAAGAAGTGACGCCACATGCTGACGGGTGGCCGGTCCACGTCTCCTCCGCGGAGAGCGGCCATCACTCGCTCCCGATGGCTCATCTGTGACTTCATCGCGGCTGCCCCCTTTCTTGTCACCCGACGGCCGCCCTGAGAGGCCCATCGGTCCAGACGCCGCGGTTCCACGTCCCCAGCCCGCACATCGCTACGCGCCGCATTGTAACTCCCGGCGGGGGCGACTACAATCGAACCAGGCCCGCGGGCCTGGCCGAGGCCGGAGACCTGCAGATACCCATTGAGGAAGGGGCGATGTCCGCCGACGATATCTACGGCGAGCTGGGCGAGTTGGTCACGGGGGCGAAGACCGGACGGGACAACGACCAGGAGGTAACCCTGTTCAAGACGGTGGGCCTGTTGATCCAGGACATCTCCACGGCCTACCACGCGTAACCGACGGGCGCTGGAGAGCGGTGTAGGGACGGAGTTCCAGTTCTAGCCTCGGGTCTCGATTCCGATTGCCACGGTGTCCATCGACGCGGACTCTACCGGAAGTGGTCCCATCCACCGGCGCCCAGCGGCAGGGCGTCGCCATGTTCGTCCAGCACGGTAACCCCGGGCGGGCCTTCCACGACCTCGCCTATAACCGATACGGGGACGTTGAGCGCCCGGGCCACCTGGCTCATGACGGCGGCGGGCGCGGTGAACAGCAGCTCGTAGTCCTCGCCTCCCGTCAGCGCCAGTCTGACACAGTCGTCCGGGAAAGCGGACCTCAGGACTTCGTCAACGGGGACGCGGACCGAGTCTATTCTCCCCGCGACCCCGCTGGCCGCGCACAGCTTCCCAAGATCGTCCACGAGTCCGTCGCTGATGTCCATTGCGGTCACGACGCCGCTGCGGGCCAGGGCCATACCCTCGGCTACTCTGGCAACGGGGCGGTTGTGGGCCCCGGTCAGGTGGCCGGCCGTCTCGGAGTCGAAGGCCAGGCGCTCGGGCATCATTCGCAGTCCACCGGCCGAGCAACCCAGGCTCCCGGTCACCGCTATCTCGTCCCCGGGTGACGCGGAGTCGCGGGTCAGGAGGCGAGGACTCGAATCCCGTTCGGCCTCCGCCGCGCCATGCATCGCCACGGTTACGAAGAGCACCGGCGATCTGACGACGTCTCCGCCGATGATGGCGCCCCCGAACCGGTCAGACGCGTCCAGCATCCCCCCGTACAGATCGAGTAGGTCGTCCACCTCGTGGTCGTTTTTGATGCCCAGGGTAACGACAGCGAGGGTAGGGGAGCAGCCCATGGCCGCGACGTCGCTGAGACTGGCGACCATGGACTTCCAACCGAGGTCTCTCCAGCCCGACCACTCGAGGCGGAAGTGGACACCCTCTACCAGCGTGTCAGTCGTGGCAACGGAAGTCCCCGCATTGGCGGACCAGGCCGCGGCGTCGTCGCCGATCCCCAGCAGCACGCGGATCCCACTGGGCCCGGCTCGCTCAACGACGCCCTCTCGCCGATCGGCGACGAGCTGTGCCAGCGCCTCGATCAGCTTGAACTCACCCACGTCTCCGACCGGCATGGCCCGCATTATACGCGGCTCTCGCCGGGCCTCTCAACCGTCGGTCGCGACCCGCACTGCGATCGCACCTAAATCCTTAAAATCCCTAAGCTGGGTCATGCCGGGCCTTGAGCAAACTCCTTGTAAGAGTGTCCCATTTCGTCCCATTCTGTGCCATTGCCTAGCTGAGAGGAGGTGATGTGTGGGACGGATGTGGTCTCTTTTGGTACATCGTTCGATCTGGCCGACTGACCATACAGATGTCGTGCTCACCGCAGGACTCCAGCAAAACAAAGGGACCGACCCATCATGCGGGTCTGTCCCTCGAAGCCAATAATGGCACAGTTGTTCGCCACCTTCAATGCCCTAAGATGCGATTGCCCTGCTGGGACCCAGCATCGCCGGTTTCCACCAGACGGTCGATCCGCTATCATGCCGGGGCACACCGGCATGATCCCTATGACGTGCACTCAGTTGAAAGCGAACGGCCGTGACGGATAAGGGGGTGCTCCAATGAGATTCGTCGACATCGACTACGAGAAGCGGGACGGCGTGGCCCGAATCACGATCAACCGGCCCGAGGTGTACAACGCCCTCAGAGGCAGGACGACGGACGAGATGGTCGAGGCCCTACAGGACGCCGAGGCCGACGCCGAGATCAGAGTCGTGGTGATTGCGGGGGCGGGACCCAACGCCTTCTGCTCGGGCCGCGACCAGGGCGAGGACCGCTCCAGCCCCGAGTACAGCGGGACCAGCGAGTCCAGCTTTATCGAGTTGGTCCGCGGCATGCCCAAGCCGGTCATTGCGATGGTGGACGGCTTCGCCATCGGGTCAGGGAATATCCTGGCCTACATGTGTGACTTCACGGTTGCCTCGACGCGGTCCCGGTTCGGCCAGACGGGGCCTCGGGTCGGCAGTCCCGCATCTGGGTTCGGCGTCGGGTACCTGGCCCACGTGGTGGGGCAGAAGAGGGCCCGGGAGATCTGGATGCTCACGCAGCAGTACACGGCCCAGCAGGCCTACGACATGGGGCTGGTCAACTCGGTCGTTCCTCCGGAGGGCCTCGAAGCCGAGGTCGAGCGCTACTGTGCGCTGATCAAGAACAACAGCCCGGTCATCCTCCAGCTCCAGAAGATCACCTTCAACGAGGTCACGGAAGCCCTGGAGGCGATTCCGAGCCCGACGGAGCGGTACGCCCCCGACTACATCACGTCGGACGAGGCCGAGGAGCGCAGGCTGTCGTTCATCGAACGCCGGCCCATCGATCCGTCGAAAAACCTGCCCCTGGCGCGCACGGACAAGGAGTAGTGAACATGTCAGACACGTCCGACGTACGAATCAGCCTAAATCTGGCGTTTCCGCAGGCCGGCGTGGTGTTTGATATCGAGGCCGGTCCAGACCGGTCGTTCCGGCTTACGGTGCGCCGCGTGTCCGACGGAGGCTTCGTGCCGTTCAGGTCCGACGCGTCGCCCCAGCTGGCCGACTGGGTCCGCGGATACACGCGTTGGCTCAGGAGGGCCAGGGTCACCGCGACCCACGACGAGTCCAGCATCAACGGGGTGTTCGACGAGGGCTTGACTCCCGAGCAGGTGCTCGATGGAGTCAGAGAAGCCTGCGACATGGTCCGGCAGCGGTTCGGGCTCTACAAAGAGAGCGTCCTCGCCTAGTTCTCCGTCAGGTATCGAAGGGGTGATTCCCGGCAAGCCTTGGGGCCCGTCTCTTACTCTCCTCCGTTACGACGGGGGAAAGGATAAAGTCCTTCTACTGAGGGGGAAGGTTTGGATGGGGGCGAAGCGCTACCCGATCAAGTGCGCTTCGCAGGGCACTAGACCACTCCCCCCGCGTGCAGCCTCAGGTCTCCCTGGATTGCGTCGATCTCCTTGAGATCGTTTTCGGTCAGGTGCCAGTCGGCCGCCTTCGCATTGTGGTTGACCTGCTCGGGGGATTTGGCACCGACGATGGCCGCCGTAATTCCTGGCTGTGCCAGCGTCCAGGCGATGGCCAGCTGCACCATGTCCCGGCCGTGATCGACAGCCCACTCTTTCAGCTTCTCGGTCACCTGAAAGATCGGGGCGAAGGCCTCGTCGTCGAAATGTGCCCTCCCCTTGCGATCGTCGTCGTCCGGGAATGGGTGCCCGGGCTTGTAGCGTCCCGTTAGCAGGCCCTTCCCCAGGACCGAGTGGGCTATGACGCCGATGCCGTTCTCCTGGCAGCACGGCAGTATCTCGTCCGCTGCATCCCGAAACAGCATGTTGAATACAGGCTGGGAGCTGTGTATCGGCCCGTACTGCAGCGCCTCGGTCGTCTGCTGAGCGGAGAAGTTCGATATGCCGATGTACTTGAACTTGCCGGCGTTCCGAAGGCGCACCAGGTGCTCCATGGTCTGGTCTATGGGCCGCGGCCTGGGGCCGTGTAGCTGGTAGAGGTCAATGTAGTCCGTTCCCAGCGCTGTCAGGCTGTCTCGGATCGCGTCGTCGATCTCCTTGGGCGTGTGGCCGACCGAGACCTTCGTCGCCAGGAACACCTCGTCGCGTCTCCCGCGAATCGCCTCTCCGATGATGGACTCACTCGTCCGATACATCTGGGCGGTGTCGATGAAGGTCATGCCTGCGTCCAGCGCGGCCCGCACGGTCGCGACGGCTGTGTCATTGGCGACGGGGCCCATTCCTCCGCCGATGGGCCACGCGCCGAAGCTGATTATCGACACCTGTGGGCCGTCTTTGCCCAGTGGCCTCGTATCCATGTGACCTCTCCTCGTCGGCTTGTCCACCGCATCTGTTTATGCGGGAGGACCGCGGCGCTATGGTATCATATGGCGACCCGTCGGAAGGGCGTGCAGCCGGATGAACAGGGCACCACATATCGAGGTCCGAGGCGTCACGCATGTGTTCGACTCCGAACGTCGACCGCTCACCGCGCTGGCCCCCATCGACCTCGAAGTCCAGAGGGGCGAGTTCGTGTCGATCATCGGGCCCAGCGGAGGTGGGAAGACGACACTGCTCAAGGCGATCGGCGGTCTCCTGGAACCCACGTCCGGAACCATCCTGATCGACGGAATGCCACCGGTGGAATCGCAGCGTAGCAAGTCTATCGGTTTCGTCTTTCAGGACCCGACACTGCTGGCCTGGCGCAGCGTATTCGAGAATATCCGGCTACCTCTCCTGGTCAATGGTGGCGACGGTGGCAACGGGTCCCACGCGGTCGAACGGTTGCTCGACGCCGTGGGCCTGGACGAGTTTAGAGACTACTATCCGTACCAGCTGTCGGGAGGGATGAGACAGAGGGTCGCCCTGGCCCGGGCACTGGTGTCCGACCCGACGGTGCTCCTCATGGACGAGCCTCTTGGCGCGCTGGATGAGATGACCCGATCGACTATGAGGTACGAGCTGGTCCGGCTGTGGGAGTCGAGCCCTAAGACGGTTGTCTTCGTAACGCACAGCGTTCCGGAGGCCGTCGTGCTGTCGGACCGGGTCGTCGTATTGTCATCCCGGCCGGGCCGCATTTTGGCCAATATAGATGTGGGCTTGCCCCGGCCTCGAAGCGAGGAGCTGGACCTGTCGGCAGAGTTCTTAGAGTACACGCGAGAGATCAGGGGATGCCTCTCGCGGGAAGCAACGTATGGACAGAGTAACGTCGAAGCCCGGGCTGCAAGCTAGCTCCCGAACTCATGGGGGCCTGAGGCTCCCCTACATCCGCCTGAAGGATGCCAGGGCCGTCGCCGGCTATCTGCTGCCACCGGTGATAGCGCTGGTGACGCTGGCTGTCGTGTGGGAGGTGTGGACTCGGGTAGGGGACGTCAAGCCGTATATTCTGCCCGGCCCCGTCTCCATACTGGACCGTCTATTCGGGGACCTGGGCTACTTCGCCAGACATGGAGCCATAACGCTCGGGGAGGCCATGGCCGGTTTCGCGCTTGGCGCGAGTGTGGCCGCGGCCGGCGCGACGCTGATGGCCCACTCCCGCTTTCTGGAGCGAAGCCTGTTCCCGGTGGCCGTGCTCATCAAGGTGACGCCCATCGTGGCGGTGGCCCCGCTGTTCGTGATCTGGTTCGGCTTCGGGTCGTTCCCCAAAATCCTGATCGCCGCGCTCATCACGTTCTTTCCGGTGCTGGTGAACGCGATGACGGGACTGAGGTCGGTCAGTCCGGAGGCACTGGACCTGTTCAGGTCACTGAACGCGTCCCGGACGGACGTCTTCTTGAAGTTGAGGGTGCCGAGCTCGCTTCCCTATCTCTTCGCGGCCTTCCGCATCGCCATACCTCTGTCGGTCATCGGCGCCGTCGTGGGCGAGTGGTTCACCGGCGACCGGGGCCTGGGAAGCGTTATCATCGTCGCGCACAACAACCTCCACATGGACACGCTGTTCTCCGCGGTTCTGGCGTTCATCGGCATCAGCCTGACGATTCTCACGGCCTACGCGGAGAGACGAGTCCTCTTCTGGCATGACTCGTCCATCGTGAGCTAGCATTCTCGGACCTGGAAGTATCGGAATTGTGAGTAGGACTTGAAGACCTTGTTTCTCAAGCTATCGTTGCTTCTGGCTCTGCTGGTGCTGGTGGCGGCTTGCTCTGAAACCGAGGAGACGGCGACGGCGCCCGACAAGGTCGTGTTCATGGCCGGATTCAAGCCGCAGGCCAACCTGCCGTTTGTCGCCGCTTATGTCGCGCAGGAGAAGGGCTACTTCCGCGAGCAGGACCTCGACGTGGAGATCCTCCACGCCTCCAGCGGCGAGCACCTGAAGCTGATGCTGGCCGGCGACGTGGACTTTACGACCGCGTCGGCCTCGTCGGTGCTGAAGCGAAGAGCGGACGACCTGCCGGTGGTGGCGTTCGCGCTATTCGGGCAGCGCAGTCAGCAGGCCTTCGTCGCCCTTGGCGACTCGGGCATCGACACGCCGGGCGACTGGGAGGGGAGGACCTTCGGATACAAGATATCCCAGCCGCCCGAGTATCTGGCGATCCTCAAGGCCGCCGGAGTGGACCGGAGCCGTATCGAGGAGGTGCGCGTTGGCTTCGATCCGAGAATCCTCACGGATGGGGATGTCGAGGTCCTGGCCGTTTTCAACTCCAATGAGCCGGATACGATAAGAAACCTGGGATTCGACGTCAACGTCTGGCACGGCTCGGACTTCGGCGTGCCGGGCATGGGGCTGACTTACATCACGCGACAGGAGCTGGTCGACGAATCGCCGGACCTGGTGGAGCGCTTTCTCAAGGCGACCCTCAAGGGACTCGAAGACGCTCTTTCGGACACGGACGAAGCGCTGGACATGGTGCTGAAGTACGCGCCGGACGAGGACCGGGAGCACCAGCGGTTCATGCTCGAAACGGAGCTCGCCGACGCCGTCAGCTCCCTGACGGACGCGCACGGCCCCGGCTGGATGACCGGCGAGCAGTGGCGGGGGCTATACCAGCAGCTTCTGGAGTTCGAGGCGCTGCCGAGGCCCTTCGACCACGGCACGGCGTTTACCGACCGGTTCTTGCGTGCCGTCTACACTGGCGGCCGGCTCAACTGGCCGTAGACCTGGCAGCTTCCCATCCAGCCCGCGTGGATCGAGTCCGACTCTCATGAGCGTTGACTTTCAAGAGCTTGATCACCGTCCAACGCCGATGGGACTGCTGACCCTGCGCCGACGCAAGGAGATCACCCTCGGCATCGACATATACGAGATAAAGCTTGACGAAGAGTTCCTGATGACCAGCCTGTTCACCGTGGCCGAGGTCGCCCTGGCAAACCTGGGCCTAGCTGGGGTCTCGGAGCCTGAACTGGACGTGGTCGTCGGGGGGCTGGGGCTGGGCTACACCGCTAGGGCGGTCCTGGAACACCCCGAGGTGCGAGAGCTCCTGATCGTGGACACTCTGCGGGAGGTGATCGAGTGGCACGAACAAGGCCTCGTTCCCCTGGGCAAGCAACTGACATCCGACCCCAGATGTAGATTTGTTCACGACGACTTCTTCGCGATGTCCGCGTCGCGGTTCAGAGGATTCGACCCCGAGAATCGTGGCCGTAGGTTTCACGCCATACTGCTGGACGTGGACCACTCCCCCCAGGACGTTCTGCATCCCAATCACGCGCCGTTCTACGAGCCCGACGGTCTGCGCCAGCTCACGTCGCACCTCGTCCCCGGCGGGGTCTTTGCCCTGTGGTCCAACGAGGCCCCGGACGAGCGGTTCCAAATCACGTTGTCGGAGGTGTTCGCCTGCTACGAGACCCATGTCGTCCCCTTCTCTAACCCGCTAGAGCACCGGGAGGAGACAAACACCGTATATGTCGCCCGAAATGTATGAGCGGATCGTGCGCATGTTCAATAAGGAGAAACACATCCTGGATGTGGCAGCTAGCCGATGAAGCCATGGGAGACACTGGGAACCGCTACCACGCCTGACGGCGGCCGGTTCGAGCTCCGGCGCCGCGACGGCAACTACGTGATTCTCGCGGACGGCTACGACCTGATGACCAGCTACTCGCACGGCTCTGAGGATGCGATGATGTCGCTCGCCTGCCCCAGGCCGCGCGCGGATGCCCGCATCCTGATCGGCGGCCTCGGGATGGGCTACACGCTGGCCGCGACGCTCGATCTATTGCCGCCGGGGGGCTCCGTGGTCGTCAGCGAGCTAGTCCCGGAGGTGGTGGAGTGGAACCGCGGCCCGTTGGGTCCGCTGGCCGGGCA
>CAZGRI010000072.1:0-9377 GCA_964528205.1 uncultured Dehalococcoidia bacterium
GTCTCACCGGCGTCCAGTCCAAGGTGGTCGCACAGCCATCCCAGGGCCTTGTCCTTGCCGCCTTCGGGATGCAGGATCTCGCAGAAGTGGGGCAGCGACCGCGTGACGTACAGGGTCGAGTCGAAGGCCGCTCTCATGTGCGCCTCGAGCCGCTGGACCTCGTCCTCGTCGCCGACCGCCAGGAGCCTGGTGTACCCGTCGGCCGCCAGCTCCCTACGTCCGTCCACCAGGCTGAAGGGCACCCGGTTTCGTCCCACGTACCCCTCGACCCAGGGAGTCATCTCGGTGACACGGATCCCATCTCCCTGGTAGGCGACCACCTCGACATCCCATGAGCTCAACGCGGCCAGAGCGGCATCAGTCATCTCCCGCGTAAGAGGCCGGTGCCACAGGACCGCGCCGCTTACTGGGTCCACGACCCGCGCTCCCTGGAAGCAGGCGATGGGCGTCGTCAGACCAAGCTCGGAGCTGGCCCTCCTGGCGGACTCGAACATACGGCCCGTAGCCAGTGTGACCGTCACGCCCGCGTCTACTACGCTGCCGATCGCCCTCCGCGTCCTGTCCGACACCGGCCGCTCGATCGACCGAATGGTCCCATCGACATCCAGAGCGACCAGCCTAAACATCGCCCTCGAGCTCCCGCCACCCAATTACGTCCGTGCTACTATCCGGGGTGAACAGCACACGCCCTGATTTCGAGTAGCTACGTTTGTTCAACGGACTCACAATGCGGGACACCAGTCGATGAGAATCACCCCTCGAACGGCCCTGTGGCTCGTTATACTCCCCATCGTCATCTTCGTGCTCGTCATGGCCTTTAGGTCGGGCTGACGGACCGGCCCTTGCCTCGCCCGCGACGTAAGTTATACCACAACCGGGTCTCCTCCAACTCGCCAGGTCACCCGGCAACGCGTCCGGCGACCGACGCCGGGTGACCGAGCCCGCTGAAACCTCCCTTACGAGGTGGATCAATTTGGTTCGCAAGACTCATAGCATCGATTCGCAGACCCATGGCACTGATGTAAAATAACCACTACCGCAAATCACTGGGCTTGACACCGCTTCTGGCCGCAAATACAATGCGCATCACTCTGAAAGCTACCCCTGCGCCGCGGTGATGCGGCACAGGCGCGGCAATGGATGAGGGCCGGGGCACGCCGCTGCCGCCTCTCCCTTCCACATGGCACACACCGGCGCCATCCGGCATAATCCGACCTACAACAAGGAGGTTTCCCATGAGAGCCGTGGTCTACAAAGAGCCGTTCAGCGTGGCTATTGAGAACGTCCCGGACCCAACAATCTTGCACCCCAACGACGCCATCGTCAGGATCACGTCGTCCTGCATATGCGGCTCCGACCTGCACATGTACGAGGGTCGAACGGCCGCCGAGCCGGGCATCGTCTTCGGCCACGAGAACATGGGCGTCATCCAGGAAGTTGGCCCCGCCGTCAAGGAGCGCAAGGTCGGCGACCGTGTCGTGATGCCCTTCAACGTCGCCTGCGGCTTCTGCAAGAACTGCCTGGGAGGGTTCACCGGCTTCTGCACCACAGTCAACCCCGGGTTCGCCGGCGGAGCCTACGGCTACGTGGCCATGGGCCCATGGGTCGGCGGCCAGGCCGAGTACATGCAAGTCCCCTTCGCGGACTTCAACTGCCTGCCCCTGCCTGCCGGGAATGACAACGAGGCCGACTACGCGCTGCTGGCCGACATCTTCCCCACCGGCTATCACGGCGCCGAGCTCGCGGGAGTGAGGCCGGGCGAGAGCGTGGCCGTATTCGGGGCGGGCCCCGTCGGCCTGATGGCCGCTTATAGCTGCGTCATCCGCGGCGCCGCTGAGGTCTACTCCGTCGACCACGTAAAGGAGCGACTGGACGCCGCCGCAAGCATCGGCGCCATCCCCATCAACTACGACGAGGCCGACTCCGTCCAGCAGATAAAGGACAAGCGAGGCGGCAATGGCGTCGACAAAGGCATCGACGCCGTTGGCTACCAGGCGACCAGCGCCGGATCGTCCGCGGTCGGCGGTGAGCAGGACGAGGTGCCCAACATCGTCCTGAACCAGCTCATCGACGTCGTCAACCCAACGGGGGCCCTGGGCATTCCCGGACTCTACGTGCCGTCGGACCCGGGCGGAGTCGACGAGAACGCGAAGCGCGGCGCCCTGTCCCTCAACTTCGGCAGGCTGTTCGAAAAGGGCCTGAGGCTGGGGACCGGCCAGTGCAACGTGAAGCGGTACAACGCACACCTGCGCGACTTGATCGCCGCGGGCAGGGCCAAGCCCAGCTTCGTCGTGTCCCACGAAGTGCCGCTTGACGAGGCTCCCGACGCCTACACCAAGTTCGACCGCCGGGAGGACGGCTACACCAAAGTCATTCTCCACCCGTAGCTAACGACTGCGGTAAAGCATGGGAACCAAGGGGCAGGTCTCCGGACCTGCCCCTTGGCTATGACCTCGGGAGCGACGCGAACAGATGTCGAAGCACAGACCCTCGGACCGCAGCCGACCCGACATGCCTGAGGGTTACGGCCTCGGCGACCCGCAGTATGGCTTCGAGCCGCTGACATGGGACTGGGTGGTCGACCGGATGGTCGGGGCGCGGAACTACTGGGTCGCGACTACGCGTCCCGATGGCCGGCCCCACGTCACGCCGGTCTGGGGGGTCTGGGCCGACGGCTCGTTCTGGTTCTTCACCGACCGCAAGTCGCTCAAGGCGCGTAACGCGGAGCGCGACCCCAGGGCGACCGTCCACCTGGAGAGCGGAGACGAAGTCGTGGTCATGGAGGGCGACCTGGTGGACACAACGGAGCCGAGCGCTGCCCAGCCGGTGTCTAAGGCGTACGAGGCGAAGTACGGCGTAGCCGCAACTCCGGACCAAGGCACGGCCCTCTACTCCCTGGCCCACAGCAAGGTCCTCGCCTGGCTGGAAAGCGATTTCCCCCGCACCGCGACGCGGTGGAGGTTCTAGCTGACCTCCCTCTGGCTGATTCGCGCCGTTGGCATCCGCCGCCGGGTCCGGTTGACAGCCGTAAGCACCTTCTGCAACATCCGCGTCATCTCTCAAACAGGCTACAAGAAGACGAGGAGGACAGCATGAGGTTCATCGTCAAGGTCACACTGCCCGTCGAGCAAGGCAACGCGGCCCTACTCGATGGGTCTATGATGGGCAAACTCCAGGCCATTCTCGACGACGTGAAGCCCGAGGCGGTCTATTTCAGCATAGAGGACGGCCAGCGGACCCTGTACGTGATTACCGACATCCGGGACGTCGCCCAGATTCCGTCTGCGGCCGAGCCGTGGTGGCTTACATTCAAAGCGGACGTCAGCGTTTCACCCGCCTTCACCCTGGGGGACATGGACGCCATAGGCCCCGCCCTGGAGGACGTGGTCAAGAAGTGGGCCTAGCCGGAACGACATAGATCCCCGAGGCCCCAAGGGACACTGTTCGTCGAGCGACCAGGAGTGTAGCCTTTAGCGAAAGTCGGCACGGCTAAGACACGGGCGGGTGCTTGTCAGCCCAGGGCCGGGCCTTTTCGAACGCCGCGGACGCCCTCAGCACCATGGCCTCTTGGCCCCTGCGTCCCACGATCTGCAGGCCGATGGGCAGCCCGTCGGACGAGAACCCGCACGGGACGCTGGCCGCCGGGCGGCGGGTGACGTTGGCCACCAGGTTGAAGGGGTTGAAGGCCCAATCCGGATCGACATCCCGTCCTCCGATGGTGCCGGGTTTCTCGCCGATGGGGAACGCGGGCACGGCCATCGTCGGCGTCAGTAGCAGGTCGTACCGCTCCATCAGAACGTCCATGTCGAAATCGAGCTGCTCCAGGAGCCGCAGCGCCCTGGCGTAGTCAGACCCAGTCGCTGCCTTCCCTTCGTCGAGCCTCTCGCGGACGTAGTCGGTCAAGTCGTCGGACCGCTCCTCGAGGAAGTGGCCGTAGGACGCGTACAGGTTGGCGGCCATTATGGCTTGAAGTTCGTGTCGCTGCCCCCCCAACTCCAGGCCCGGCTCGTCGACCGTCGCTCCGAGCTCCTCGAAGACGGCCGCGGACTCGGATGTGGTCCCGGCCACCTCGGGGTCAACGGCCGCGAAACCCATGTCCAGGCTCCACGCCATGCGAAGCCCGCTGACGCCGTCGTCGAGCCCTTCGAGATAGTCGGGCGGCTTGTCGCGGAGCGTGATGACGTCCCGGTCGTCGGGCCCTGCCAGCACGTTCAGAAACAGCGCAGAGTCCCGGACCGTGAGCGACATCGGTCCGGGCTGTGACACCGGGTTCGGCGACGGACGACCCACGCCGCCAAAGCGCGGCACCCGCCCCAGCGTCGGCTTGATGCCGTAGACACCGCAGAAGCTCGCCGGAATTCGTATGGAGCCCCCCGCGTCGCTGCCCGTGGCCAGCGAGCACAGGCCGGCCGCCAGGGCCGCGCCCGCACCCCCGCTGGAGCCTCCCGTGGTCCGTGTAGTGTCCCACGGGTTGGCACAGGCCGGTCCCAGCCTGTTCTCCGTGGTCCCAAGCTGGCCGAACTCCGGGGTGTTCGTCTTGCCCAGCATGACCGCTCCGGAGGTCTTTACACGCTCGGCCACGCCTGATGTGAAGTCGGGCACGTAGTCCTTGAAGATCAGCGACCCAAAGGTCGTCCGGATGCCGGGCGTCGCCTCCAGGTCCTTGACGGACACAGGCACGCCGTGCAGCGGGCCCAGCTCCTGGCCGTCCATAACCGCCTGCTCGGCGGCCTTGGCCGACTCCATCGCCTCGTCCGCGGTGACCGTCAGGTACGCGTTGAGCTCCGGGTTCAGCCTCTCGATGCGCTCCAGAAACACCCTGGTCAGCGCGACCGGCGAGACTTTCTTGTCCGCCACCAACTTTACCAGCTCATAAGCGGGCGTAAACGCAAGCTCCCTGTCTGTCATACCGTCCCCTTTCTTCGTCTCAGGCGTCTGCTGGTATGCATCTTCAGATTCCATTCGCGATCAGATAATCGACCGGACCAACCAGGAAGAATCTCGCTTCACTAGATATCTGTAGCCCGACCCTACGCGTTGAGATGTTTCCCGAACCACCCGACGATGCGCCGGTTAAGGTCCAGGACGTGGCCCCGCTCTTTGGGACCGTGGGCCTCTCTCGGATAGACGATCAGCTCGGTCTCCACACCCAGGTCGCTCAGCGCGCGGTGGAACAGGAACGATTGCTCCACAGGCACGTCCTCGTCCCCCTCGCCGTGGAGGATCAGGGTGGGGGTCTTTACGCGTTTCACGTAGTTGATCGGCGAGAACCTGGCGAACACGCCGTCGGTGTCCCAGGGGTCAGCGCCTCCGTAGTAGATCGAGTCCCAACCGGACGGCCCGGACAGAAAGGACTTGCCGTGAAACGTGCGCCAGTCCGAGATTCCCGCTCCCATCATCGCCGCCTTGAACATGTCGACCTGCGTTACGGCCCAGGCCGTCATGAATCCCCCGTAGCTCCACCCGCCGATACCCAGCCTGTCCGGATCGGCCACGCCCATGTCCAGGCAGTACTCTATCCCCAGCCTGATGTCCTCCCAGTCCTTGCCGCCCATGTCACCGATGTTGGCCTCGGCGAACTCCAGGCCCCAGCCGGTGCTGCCTCTCGGATTAGGCAAGAACACGGCCATGCCGTTGGCTGCAAGGAGCTGAGGCCAGGCGCTCCAGGCCCCGCCTAAAGCGCCCAGATACCGGTGCGCATGGACCGAGGTCGGCCCCCCATGCACGATCGTCACCAGGGGTGGCCTGTCGGACACGGACGCCATCGGAGGGCGGACGAGGAGCCCCTGTATCTCCCAGCCGTCAGCTCCCTTCCAGTGGACCGTCTCGACCGGACCCAGCGAGAGCTCGCTCGACCGCGGATGGAGACCGGTGAGCTGCGTCCAGGCCGGCTCGCCTGCGCTACGGTCAGCCACCCAGACGTCCCGAGGGTTGCTGTCGTCCTCGAGCACGACCGCGATGTTTCCCTGGGCATCGCGACTGAACTGCTGCCAGCTCGTCTCCGCAAGGGCAGCCTCGGCCCGCCACAGGCAGTGACGTTTACCCGACGCGACCTCCACTTCGGCCAGTCCGACGGAGCCCCGCTCGTGGGCGGCGGTGACCAGGTGTCGGCTGTCGTCGGTCCATTCGAGCCAGGAAGCGCTTGTTACGTGGTCCGCGCTCAGCTCCCGCGCCTCGCCGCCCTCGGCCGGTACGACGAAGATTCCACCCCCGACTGACCCTCGGTCGCTCCAGGTGGATGAGAGGAATACGATGGAACGGCCGTCGGGCGACCAGACCGGGCTGGACACCTGCCTCCTGGTATCGTGAAGTGTCTGAGCCGGGCCGTCGCCCAGGGAGAACTTCGCCAGCCGGCAACCGTACCACGAGCGCTCGAACGGCAGGTCCGAAGCGACGACCGCCACCTCTTGGCCGGATGGCGCCCAGCAGAACTCCCATACTTGCAGCCCGTCGGGAGAGACGCACGACACGTCTCCGGTCCCAACGTCGCCCAGATAGAGCCGTGTGAATTTCGGGACCTGCTCGAACGCCCGCTCGTCGTACCCTTCAGCCTTGCGCCGCTTTTCGTCCTCTGTGTCCGCCTCGACCTTCATGAAGGCGATCTGGCGGCCGTCAGGAGACCATCGCATAGGATTAAGTCCACGGTTGGTGGGGATGGCGCCCTCGATATTCGTAAGCCGGCCGGCCTCACCTCCCTTGGCCGGCAGCAGATATATCTGACGCTGGCCGCCTTCGGCCCGGTCGGAGAGGAAGGCCAGGGTCTCTCCGTCGGGCGACCATCTCGGCGTGGTATCCGCCAGACGACCGTGGGTGAGCTGTCGGGGCTCCCCGCCACCGGTGGGCACGGTCCATATGTTGGAACCGGGCAGCTTCGTGTCGGTGACGAACTGATTGCCCACCACGAACGCCACGAGCTCTCCGCCCGGATGAATCTGAGCGTCGCTGACGTCCTTGAGGTCCGCGATGTCTTCAGGCGTCAGTTTCTTCCCAGCGGGCATGTCCGACCTCTAATAGTATCGGCGTCTATCGCTCTTGCCACAGGATGAAACACGTAGGGGCGTACAATTGTACGCCCCTACTACGACATTCTACGTTTCGCCCGAAGGCCTGCCCCCCCCCGTGGGGCGTGACGACATGACCAGCCAAAGTCACGAGGCCCGGAAGGTCGGCTGGAGGTGCGACCACGGGGACTCCTAAAGCCTGATCCCCTGCGCCTCCACGTACAGCGAGTATATGGACTGGCTCGCGGTAATGAAGAGCCGGTTCATCTTGGCCCCTCCGAAGCAGAGATTGGCGACCGTCTCGGGTAGATGAATCCTGCCTATCAGGTCTCCGTTCGGTGCAAAGACCTGCACGCCGTCGTACTCCTCGCCCGCGAAACTCGCGCTGGTCCAGATATTGCCGTCCACGTCGCACCGGATGCCATCCGGAGTGGCGGGACTGGTGTCGCACAGCGCCCGACGGTTGACCAGCCTCGCGCCGTTCTCGACGTCGTATCCCACGATCGTCTGTGGGAAGACGGAGCCGGTATCGGTGACGTACAGCATGGTGTAGTCGGGCGTGAAGCTCAGACCGTTGGGCCTGTCCAGCTCATCGGTTACAACCGTCGCCTCCCCGCTCTCGGGATTGAGGCGGTAGACGCTGGTCGGCAACTCGAACTCGGCCCTGCTCCCTTCGTAGTCCCTGAGTATCCCGTAGCCCGGGTCGGTGAACCACACGTGACCGTCAGGGTGCACCACCACATCGTTCGGCGCGTTCAAGGGCTTACCCCGATAGGAGTCCATGAGCACGGTCACACTGCCGTCATACTCGGTCCTGGTTACACGCCGGGTACCATGCTCGCACGAGACCAGACGGCCCTCTCTGTCCCGCGTGTTGCCGTTGGAGTAGTTGGACGGACTCCGGAATACGCTGACCTCACCCGTCTCCTCCACCCAGCGCAGCATCCGGTTGTTGGGGATATCGCTCCAGACGAAGTAGCGCCCGTCTCCGAACCACACCGGTCCCTCGGCCCAGCGGCTCCCCGTATGCAGCCGTTCGACGGCGGCGTTGGGGAGCACGTAAGCCTCGAACCGCGGGTCCACCGTCTCGATCGCCGGGTCTGGGTACCGCGTCAGCCCGATCTCCACCTCGTCAGGCGGCGACGTATCCATCGGCTTCCCTCACCAACACGCTCGACTCACCCACGAAAACCGCGGACTTCAGTCCGCGGGACAATCCGCCACTATCAGCCGGCCTTGCGCAGCTTCGACAGGCTCCTGACCCCTCTGGGCCCGCCCCGCTTGGAATCCCAGTCCGGGAGGCTTGTCTCACCCACGAAAACCACGGACTTCAGTCCGCGGGACAATCCGCCACTATCAGGCGACCTTGCGCAGCTTCGACAGGCTCCTGACCTCCCTGGGCGGGTCCTGCTTGGAGCCGAATATCGTGTAGGACACCTCACCGACGTAGATGTCGCCGTGAGAGTCCACCCCGACCCCATGTGGAGCGATGAACTGGCCCGGCGCTTCGCCCTCCTCGGGGTCGCCGAACCGATAGGCACCTATGGACCTGCCCTGTGAATCACGTATCCTGAACGTCTCAAGAGGGATGCCCCGCTCCCTTACGTCGCGGGCTGCCCTCGGCGGATGATTATATCCATAGACCTCTCTGAGTTCCTCGGTCGTGACGAACCCGCTTTTGAGAATGTGATCGATCACGCGCTTTGGACGCAAATCTGAAACGGCCCGAAGACGGCGCATGATCTCTCGGGAATACTTCTTCCTTGTCACGAGTCTACTGGGCTGGGAAGCAGGCGATACTGGAGCGGCTTTATCCACTGATCTTGTATCGCTGGACAGCCCATCCGCTTCACAAGTTCTGCCGAAAGATACAACGATTCAACCGTGTTGGACTTGCGACCTAGGAGGGTTGCCTGAGACGAAGGACCAGCGTTAACCTCTAAGCGAGTCAAGCCAAGATATGAAGGGAGAGACTTACCAAACGATTTGTGGCCCGTTCTCCCATCGTAGCTGACGATCAACATCATCCCACGGTCAGTCAACTCTCTTAGCGTATCCACAAACCTTGCGTGGTCGAACCCACGGCTGCCTATGTATCGGCCGTCCTTGCCGGTGCAAACACCTCTGTATGGAGGGTCCATGTAAATGATCTCTGAGTCCTCTGTACCTGATACTACCTCTGCGTAGTCGCCGCTCACCAGTTCGGTCCTACCCTTCAAAAGACGCGAAGCCCCGTGAATGCGGATTCTCATTGTTTCAGGACGGGCACCCTTTCTCCTGTTATCAAGGCTCTGATTGAACTCGCCAGCGGGGTTGTACCTGATTGATGCCTTGACACACCGGGCTAGGAGATAGAGAAAATAATCGGGGCGCTGA
>CAZGRI010000073.1:0-9317 GCA_964528205.1 uncultured Dehalococcoidia bacterium
GTCCACCGACTTCGTGCTCGATCGCGAGACGTGGATGCGCATTACGCTGACCGACGTTGAGCTATCCGGCTTCGATGGCACCGGCGAGTTCGAGATCGGTGAGACCGAAGACCACAGGTACACCCTCCGCGGTCAATGATCCCGACGGGTGGCGTCTCCCACCGCAGATGCTCCCGGGCCACCAGCGTACGCAGCCGCCTCGGCGCGTCTGCCCCTACCTCAGGCCTGCCAGAAGATTCGCCTGGCGCGATATCCGGCCATCGTGGTCGAGGGCGAAGCGCTTGACGCCCTTGTATATCGATTCGGGGTCCAGATGGGCCTCCGCGATTACGTCCGCCTCCGTGCCGCCGGTGAGCCACTGGTCATGCCAGTCCGATACCAGGGAGTAGTCGTCCGTTAGCGGGCCCACGTCGCTGAGCGGCCACACCCGTCGGGTCCCGGTGCTGACGACCATGACGTCATAGCGGGCTTCGGCCGGGAAGACCGAGTTCCGGTACGCCTCCGGCTGTCGCTGGAAGAGCCCCTCACTGATCGCAGCCACCACCTTGACGTTGATGCCCTCTTGTTCCAGACGGGGCAGGACGGACACGAGGTTGACGGTGGACGACGATCCCTGTACGACGACGTAGCCATGCTTCGGCCCGTCGGGGGCGAAGTCCCTGATCACGTATAGGCCCTTGGCCGCCGCCCGCGGGTCCGTATCTGCGAAGGTGGTCCTGTCGGCCACCGGGAAGTCGGGTCTCGCTACTTCCAGTACGATCACCCCCACCTTCGGGTCACGAGCGGCGATCTCGACGGCGGCAAAATAACCGGGCGCCACGTCGTTGTAGTCCCAGAAGCTCAGGGTGATCACCTGGTTCCTGGGGAACAGCTTCCACACCTGTGGCGAGTATATCCCGAAGTGGGTCCGGGCGTCGGCCGCCGTTTCCGGCCCGGAGTGGCCGGCGAGTATGTTGAGGACCCCGACTCGGAACGGGCTATCCTGGTTCTGCTGGCTCCAGACTCGGGCGGGAAGATACATCAAGGGTGTAAACGCGCCGTATGTGCCGCTGAGCGCCCAGACGCCGGCGTGCCGGTCCGGGTCACGCGACGCCGACTGGCTGACTAGGCCGATGGCGGTGGACGCGTTTCCAGCCTCTTGAATACCCGCTTTCAGTAGCGTCCCCGCAGGGTTCTCCACCGGGTCGTACCGGCCCCAGAGCGAACCGTGCTCGATGTTTATCGAGTCGGCCAGGTCCGCCGCCAGCGTGACGAATCGGTTGCCCGTCACATAGTTCATCCACTTGATGATCTCGGAGATTGCGCGACGGGTGCCTCGCGTGGCGCCGGGCTCCTCGAAGAGCTTGATGGACACCTTCTTCTCCTCGCCCGAGACGGGGTTGGCGACCGTGACGTTCTGAGGCTCCATGGGGAGGCTGGCCACCCCAAGTCTGGGGTCCTGGAACGGGTCGACGGTAGGGTCTATCCGCATCGGCAGGTTATCCTGCACGGTGTCGCCGATCTCGACCAGCCGGTCCGCCAGCCAGTCGCCCAGCCCGTCCCGATCGAGCACGGACATGACCACGTCCATGTTCCGCTTGAACTGGATCAGGCGCTCCCTGGTGTCGGAAACGGCGCCCCCGCGGATGCCACCGAGCTCGACTCCAAAGCGCTTCTCGAACGTGGTCGCCAGGGCCTGGAAGTAGTCACCGTTCATGGGAAGTGCGTAGGCGTGACTGGGGTAGCTGACGAGCTGCTTGCCGTACCCGGGGATGTTGCCGTCCTCGGTGGCAGGCCACCATCCCTTGAGCGTGCGGCCGACCACGATCATCGGCCTGTTGTCCGCCGGGTCCCACTCCTCCATGGTCTTCAGGGCTGCGGCAACCTGTCCGTAGTCGTTGCCGTCTTCGATGGTCAGGACGTTCCAGCCGTACGACGCCCACTGGTCTTCGATCCTGTAGGCCTCGAACTGGGGGCCGATCACGTTGCCCACCAACTCTGCGTCTATGCCGGCGTTGTTGAATGAGAGAAGTATGCGCAGACGCTTCCCGACCTGCTGTGCGACCGCCTGCGTCTTCAGCTCCTGGGAGTGACCGGAGGTCAGCGCGAACTCGCCTTCGATGGCGAGGACCTTGAGGCTTCTGGGCGCGCCGATCGAGTCCCAGAACACGGCTTTGCCCGTGGCTGTCGCGATGCCGACTCCCGAGGGCCCGCCGTTGACATCGTTGGTGAGATCGGTGGTCTCCGAGTGGCCGCTCAGGGACCTGATACCTCTTATCTTGGCCTGCGCCATCAGTGGGTCGTCAACGAGGTCGTTGTCGAGCAGCAGGGACTCCAATGCCCCCTTGCCTCTACGGAAGCCCAGCGCATCTATGGACAGCATGGCAACGTTGGGGTCGACGGCGTACCGCTCATCTCCTGTGAGGGCGTGCTTTCTCGCAAGTGCCTCCCCCATGATCATCCAGAGAGCGTAGGTCACCGGGGCGTTGTGTCCACCGGCGAGCATGAACTTGTCGGCATAGGGGTGCTTGGGACGGCGATAGTCGAACCTCAGGCCGCCGAGATCGGGCCCCAGCAGGTGCGAGGTGACGGTGTAGGGGGTGTAGGCCAGCGGGCCGCCGAGATGCCCGGTCTGGGAATAGTTCCCCAGAGTCACCAGGGCCATCGCCGTCATGAATCCGACGTCTTCAATACGGGACCTGTCGAAGTCCGGGAGGGAAACGGTGTTGCTGGTTGCGTGACTAGACAGCGCAACGTTGCTGACTGTAGCCGTGGAAATCGACTCTGTTCTCGTCATTCTCGGTGCCCCCTGATGTTGTTTGTTGCCTCTTGTCAGGCTCTGGCCAGTCGCCGACCGTTGGCCCTATCCGGGGAGGGCGATTGATACCCCCGGGATATTCTACTCGATACCCAGGTGCTTCTCGATGGTCATGCCGGGCGCGCGCAGCTTGGCGTGGAAGGCCGACTCGCGCTCTTGGACGGCGACAGCCTTGTCGTAGACCTCGTCGACCACAGAGGCCGGTATGGCGATGACCCCGTTCTCGTCGGCGTGGAGGACATCTCCAGGTCTGACTGTCATCCCGTCGATCACGACGGCCGAGCCCACGTCAAGCCACCGCATTTCGCCGTGCATCGGCGAAAGTCCCGCTGCCCAGCAGGGCAGGCCGACGTCGCGCACCCCCTGGAGGTCGCGGATGCTGCCGTTTGTGCCGTAGGCGACGACGCCCGCCATCGTCATTCGGGTGGCCATGCCATCGCCGATGGTGACCGTGTACCTCGGGCGCAACCCCACCGACTCGATGACGGCAAACACCGGAACCGGCTCGGCGCCTTCGCCTTTGCTCGCCTCCACTATCAGGCGTAGCCAATCGGTGAAGAGCGGCGAGGGGTCCTCATCGCCAGGGGAGGTGGTATCCAATCGCGCTGTGATCGCAACGCCGACCCTGCGACCCATGTCGGGCATCAGGGCCCGAATATCCGGACCGGTGTAGCCGTACGAGTTGTCCCGAACGCCCAGCATGCCCAGCCCATTGGACACCGTTGGGGTATCGAAAGCCAGTAGCCTCTTCAAGTTGGCTGCGTTCAAATCGTCCCTTTCCTCCAAATACTCGGCAGTGCCATGGGTACGCCATGTTCTCTGCAGGTGACTTTACCACATAGGGTCAGTGCGCGATAAGGTCAAGGCCGGCCCTTTCCCCGTGGTTGATGCCGCAAGACATCCACGCCTATACTTGCGCATGCGGACATTGTTACGCTGGCGATTGGCCTACGCAGTCGCGGTTTTCCTGGTAGCGGCTCTGGCATGCGGACAAACGGATGCGACGACCCAGTCGACCACCGAGTCCGACACCGCGACCGAGATGGCCAGACCGAGCCCGGAACCGACTCCGGAGGTGGCGTCACCTATCGGCCTTCGTCGGACCGCCGAGGGCTACGCGCTCGTACTGGCAAATACCGCCGCTTCACCGGCGGGCCCGTTCGTCTGCGATGTAAGACTGGCCGATGGCTTTACCGTGACGTCGGTACGTCTTTCAGCACCGAGCGGTCCGGACGTCGAGGTACCGTTTTCCGAGCTGGAAGGCGGCATCGTGCGCGTCCGGGTCCAAGCCGGGATTGACACGGTGGCGCTGCTAGTCTTGAAGGCCGGTAGGTAATGGCAACTCCAACAGGTACGATGCGGGTTGTATTCGCAACCTTGCTGGGGATTGCAGCCGTCTCGTGTGGTGGTGGCGACGGCGATGAAGAGGCTCCTGCACCGGCTTCAGGGCCTATCGGAGTAGCCGCCAGCACCTCGCCCGTACAGGCGACGGGCCCCGCGACTACGTCCGTTCCGACGAGACCCACTCCGATACCGACGTCTGCGGCTGCCGTTACGGCTCCGAGCGCGACCCCCACGTCGCCGGCCCCACAGTCCACGCAACCGTCGGCCTCTACGTCGAGCGCCGAAATCTGGCGTCCTGCAATGAACACGAGCTGGCAGTGGCAGCTAGAGGCGCCGCCAGTGGACCTGTCGTCTGAAGTCGATATGTACGATATCGACCTGTTCGACAATAACGCAAGCGTCGTGGCCGCGCTGCACGCGCAGGGACGCAAGGCGGTCTGCTACGTGAATGCCGGCGGATGGGAAGATTGGCGCCCCGATGCATCGCGGTTCCCCGACCGGGTGATCGGCAGCAATCTGGATGACTGGGAGGGTGAAAGATGGCTGGACATCCGTCTCCTGGATGTGCTGGGGCCGATCATGGAAGACAGGATTGACCTGTGCAAAGCGAAGGGGTTCGACGGCATCGAGCCGGACAACGTCGACGGCTACCTCAACGACACCGGCTTTCCACTGACGTATGAGGACCAGCTCGTATACAACATCTGGTGGGCGAACGCCGCGCACGAGCGTGGGCTGTCCATCGGACTCAAGAACGACATGGACCAGGCCGTTGACCTGCTGCCCTTTTTTGACTGGGCGTTGAACGAAGAGTGCTTTGAATATGACGAGTGCGAGACTTTGCTTCCGTTCATTGAGGCAGGCAAGGCGGTCTTCAACGTGGAATATGGGCTTGACACGGGTGAGTTCTGTACTAGGGCTAACTCGTTGAACTTCAACTCAATGAAGAAGAACTTGGACCTGGACGCCTGGCGAGAGCCGTGTGTCAGACCCGAGCCAACAACTTGACTCAGCACCCCGGTCGAAAGGTCTGACGGCGCCGAGCTCGTCTACGACCCGGGGTTGCCGCTTGGCGCGCAGAATCCCGCATTCTCCCCTGGCGGAGATGCCCTGGTGTTCACCCTGCTCCACGGCGGCTACAATGCTGGACCAGCCGGCCTTTATCTGATTCCCATTGATGGAGGTGACATTACAGCGCTGCTCGAAGAAGTTGGCCATGGTAGCGTCAACCTGCCCGGCTCTCGTCGATCAGGCTTGGGGACTGGGCGTCGTTGATGGTGGTCGTGGGCAAGGGGCGGCTGGGTCAGGTGATGAGTGCCCCTGGCTGAAGACGTGCGCTGGTTCAGAGGAACAGCGGAGCGAACACCAGGGCGACCATGGACATGAGCTTGATGAGAATGTTCAGCGATGGGCCGGATGTGTCCTTGAACGGGTCGCCCACGGTGTCGCCGACCACCGCGGCGGCGTGCCGGTCCGACCCTTTGCCACCGAGGTTGCCGGCCTCTATGTACTTCTTGGCGTTGTCCCAGGCGCCTCCCGCATTGGCCATCATGACGGCCAGCAGGAACCCGGTCGCGATGGCGCCTATGAGAAGCCCTCCCAGGGCCTCGGGGCCCAGGATCGTGCCAACCGCAATAGGCGCGATGACAGCCAGCAAGCCCGGCAGCACCATCTCCTTCATCGCGCCCTGGGTGCTGATGGCGACCGCCCGGGCATAGTCGGCGTCGGCGGTCCCCTCCAGAAGTCCCGTGATCTCCCTGAACTGGCGGCGCACCTCGTTGACCATGGCGTTGGCCGCCCGACCGACCGCCTGCATCGTGAGCGCGGCGAAAAGAAACGGCATTATGCTGCCCACGAGCAGCCCCATTAGCACGTCGACGTCACGCAGGTCGAATACGTCGATCTCCGTGACCTGGGCGTATGCGGCCATCAGTGCGAGAGCCGTCAGCACCGCGGAGCCGATGGCGAAGCCTTTGCCGGTCGCGGCGGTCGTGTTGCCCAGGGAGTCGAGCGCGTCTGTCCGCTCCCGGACCTCGGGCTCCATATGGGCCTGCTCGGCTATACCTCCTGCATTGTCTGCCACCGGTCCGTAGGCGTCGGTGGCCAGAGTGATCCCCAGAGTGGACAGCATGCCCACGGCGGCCAGCGCGACGCCGTACGTGTCTGCCCACATGTTCGCAAGCCACATCGCTATTACGACCACGACCCCCGGTATAAGGGTGCTCAGCATCCCGAGGCCCAACCCGCCTATTATCACGGTGGCCGCTCCGGTCTCCGTCTGGTCGGCCAGTCCCATTGTCGGGCGGTACTCGTAAGAGGTGAAGTACTCGGAGGACGTTCCGATGATCTGGCCGGCCGCCAGGCCGACCAGCACGACCCAGAACAGCTTGAAATCCAGGTCCAGCATCCCGATTGCCACCCCGGTCCCGATCAGCACAAGGCCGCCGGCGGAGAATATCCCGGTCCTGAGCGACCAGAGCAGCCGCGACATGCTCGCGCCCTCGCCCGTGCGGACCAGGAAGGTGCCGAGGATCGACGAGGCTATGCCAATGGCGGCGATCAGCAACGGCAGCAGGAAGAGGTCGGAGTCGAAGTCGCCGGTCGGGTCCGACATGCCCAGGGCGGTCGCGCCCACGGCCGCCAGGGCGATGGTCGCGACGATGGACCCTACGTACGACTCGAACAGGTCGGCCCCCATGCCGGCCACGTCGCCGACGTTGTCTCCGACGTTGTCGGCGATCGTGGCCGGGTTGCGAGGGTCATCCTCGGGGATGCCCTGCTCGATCTTGCCGACCAGGTCGGCACCCACATCGGCCGCCTTCGTGTATATCCCGCCGCCGACTCTCGCGAACAGCGCGATCGAAGAGGCGCCGAAACCGAAGCCCGCCGCTATGGTCACGTCCTTGAACACCCAGTAGACGGATGCGATTCCGATGAGGCCGATACCGACGACGACTGCGCCCATCACCGACCCGCTGTTGAAAGCGACCCGCAGCGCGGGGTTGAGCCCCTGCATGGCCTTGACCGTGGTCCGCGTGTTCGCCCTGACGGCGATGCTCATTCCTATGTACCCAGCCAGCGCTGAGCCGACGGCCCCTGCTAGATAGGCGATGGCCGTGGACGGGATGTCCCGGTCGCTGCCCACCTTGTCGGTGACGTCATAGTCGATAAAGATAGCCAGGATGGCGAACATCGCGACCACGAACACGCTCAGCATCAGGTATTCACGGGACAGGAAGGAGTTGGCCCCGTCCTGGATAGCACGTCCTATGAACTGGACAACTTCGCTACCCTGGTCCTGTTTGAGAATATTGAGTGTTAGCGCCAGGGCAAAGGCCAGAGCGAGCGCGCCGGCGCCGATGGCGAGGTACAGGATGGTCACTTATAGCCTCCACAAAAAAGCCTCCCCTCAGGCGGGAAGACTCGTCGCAAGACATTCTGACGTCGGGGTGCCGAAAACCTACCATAGCGCCATAGGCCAGTCAAGCGCGGCGTTGCGCACGAACAGCCATCTTAGCGCTATCCCGCTGGCCCGTCATTCTGGCGAAAGCCGGAATCCAGAAGGGCTGCGAAGTCCCTCAGACGGTCGATCTGCCAAGGGACAAATCCCCTTCGACCGGGGGAGTTGTGGCCCAAGGCGTCCGTCCTTAGAGATAGCTCAAGTTACGACGGCGTGTACTTGTTGGGCGCCGACGGCAGTGTCGCGATGGCCGACCAGTAGTTCGCGACCGCATCCACGATGCGACTGAACTCATCCGGGTCTACCGGCTTCGTGACGTAACTTCCAGCCTGCAGCTCGTAGCACCTGAGGATGTCCTGCTCCTCGCTCGAAGACGTAAGCACGACCACGGGAATCGATCTCAGTGCGGGGGTCCGCCTTGACCTGAGCGAGCACTTCCCGACCGCTAATCCCCGGCAATTTCAAGTCGAGCAGCAGGTCCGGCCGGACCGCGTCCCCATGCGGCCGTTCCTTGCGAAGGAACGCAAGGGCGCTCTCTCCGTCTACCGCCACAGCCAGTTCCACGTTGCTCGGCGAGTCGATGACGGTCTCGCGGATCAGCCCAATATCACCGGGATTGTCCTCCACGAGCAGTACACGCAACGGTCAGCCAGGGCTGGCCAGGGCCATTGGAGAACGTCCATTCAGGGCAAGACGAGCGCTCCATTACCTACGTCGATCCGGACACTGTCGAGGCCGGGGCGACCGTGTCCCGCATCACGGATATGAAGCTCTGTGTCGCGACCGAGAGGCTCTTGCCCTTTAGCGTAACGATTCCGGCCTGGTCGACGGGGAGCAGGTTCGACAGGCTCACGATGCCAAGCTCCTTCTCGTCGGCGGGCTCGATGCATAGTCGTGGCCCAACGGATATCCCCATTCCCAGGGCCACGTAGCGCTTGATCATGTCCACGCTGTCCAGTTCCATCACGATGTCGTAGCCGGCACCTCTGCGTTGAAACTCCTGCTCGAGCACCATTCTGGTATAGGTCCGCGGCCCCATGAGGATAAGCGGCCATCGGGCGATCTGGTCCAGTGAGCTCAGGGGTTCCTGGAGAAGCGGATGGTCCGGAGGCGTCAGCAGAACCCGCTCGTATAAAAACAGCGCCTCGAACTCGAACTCATCCCTCCTCTCAGGATGCGGAATGACCCCCAGGTCGACCTCCCCATCAGCCACCATGTCCAGCACCTCCGATCGGAACCCGGACCGCATCCGGAGGCGGATCTCAGGATGTCGGTTCCGGAACACCCGTACGACCCTCAGCAGTGTGTGGGGGATGATGTCGGATGTCGAGGCCAGATCGACGGGGCCTCTCTCCTCCGTCGCCGAGGTCCTGGTCGCGAGGTCGTCGATCCCCTCCACCAGGGGCGCGGCCAGCTCGACCAGTGTCCTCCCGGAAAGCGTGAGCTGAATCGGGCGTTTGATCCTGTCGAACAGCACCATCCCAAGCTGCTTCTCCAGCTTCTTGATATGTGTCGTCACAGTCGGCTGACCGATGTCCAGCTGCTCTGCCGCCTTCGATATGCTCTGCAGCCTCGCCGCCATGCAGAAACTTCTAAGCTCTCTCAGCTCCATTATCGTCACCTCTATTGGCCAGTGCGGGCCTCACCCCTTGTTCACCCTCTACGCAAGATTGAAGGGACTCCCTGAGCCGCGAACCGCCTTCTGACCCTTCCTGC
>CAZGRI010000074.1:0-9274 GCA_964528205.1 uncultured Dehalococcoidia bacterium
CCGACCAGGGCCGAGCGAACGTCAAGAACGGCGTCCGCGATCTCCGTCAGAGCCTCTTTGACATAGAGCCGTACGTCGGCTGCGACCTGGTCGTTGCGCGACCGGGCTGTGTGGAGCTTACCGGCCACGTCGCCGATCTTGTCGAAGAGGCGGCGCTCGATATTCATGTGGATGTCTTCGAGCTCCTCACGCCACGGGAATTCTCCCCTTTCGATCTCGTCCTTGATCCCATTCAAGCCGTCTACGATGGCTTGCGCCTCGCCGTCAGCGATGATGCCCTGTCTGGCCAGCATACGGGCGTGGGCCACCGAGCCGGCGATGTCCTGCCCGTAAAGCCGGCGGTCATAGTGGAGCGAGACGGTAAACTTTGAAAGGTCGTTCTGTTGGCCCATCCCCTAGGCCTCTCGCTTGTGCACGAGGAAGCGTCGCCGCAGTGTAAGCACTTGCTCTCCTCGCTGGTTGAAGCCGCGCGACTCCATGTGGACCACTCCGCGGTCGGGTTTGCTCTCGGACACGCGGGTGTCCAGGATCTCGCTCTCGGCGTAGATCGTGTCGCCCTGGAAGACAGGGCCGTCGTGGGTGATTCGTTCGTACTCCAGGTTGGCTATGGCTTTGCCCGAGGTATCCCGAACGCTCATGCCCACCACGAGACTCAGCACCAGTGCCCCGTTCACCAGGACCTTTCCATGCTGGTGTCCCTCCATGTAATGCTCGTCGGTGTGGAGGGGGTTCTGATTCATGGTTAGCAGGGAGAACAGGTGGTTGTCCATCTCGGTGATGGTCTTGCCGGGCCAGTGCTTGAACACGTCGCCGGGCTTGAAGTCCTCGAGGTAGCCCCCGAACGCCTCTCTTCCATCGTGGACGGTTGCCACTATATCCTGTACCTTTCCAGGAGGCGGCGGGCGATGATCAGGCGCTGGATCTCGTTGGTGCCCTCGCCGATTATCATGAGCGGGGCGTCGCGGTAGTACCGCTCTACCGGGTAGTCCTTGATGTAGCCGTAGCCACCGTGTATCCGCATGGCCTCCATCGTGACCTCGCCGCATACCTCGCTGGCGAAGAGCTTGGCCATACCGGCCTCGAGGTCGACCCTCTCGCCCTGGTCCTTCTTGGCGGCGGCCTTTTGAGTGAGCAGCCTGGCGGCCTCGATCTTGGTCGCCATGTCCGCCAGCTTGAGCTGGATCGCCTGGTGCTGAGCTATCGGGACGCCGAAAGTGCGACGCCGCTGAGCGTAATCGATCGCGGCCTCGAACGCCGCGGTCGCAACTCCTACGGCACGAGCCGCGACGTTGATCCTGCCGGTCTCCAGGCCGCTCATCACCTGACGGAACCCCTGGCCCTCTTGTCCACCGACCAGGTTTTCCGACGGTACGCGACAGTCGTCGAACACCAGCTCGCAGGTGTCGAGGCCGCGATAGCCCAGCTTGTCGAGCTTCTGCGCCACGGTGAGACCGGCCGCTGGCTTCTCGACGATGAAGCAGCTGATTCCACGGTGCTGAGGGTCTGCGTCTAAGTCAGTCTTGGCCACGACGGCGAAGGCGTTGCCGTGCTCGCCGTGGCTTATGAACATCTTGTTACCGGTCAGAGAGTACTCCTCCCCGTCGAGGTTCGCGGTGGTCGAAATGTTCTGGATGTCGCTACCGGCCTCCGGCTCCGTCAGCGCGAGACCAGCCCTTAGCTCACCGCTTGCGAGCCGGGGAAGGAAGCGACTCTTCTGCTCCTCTGTGCCGAAGCTCTCGATCATGTACGCCACGACGTGGTGCGTCCCTATCACGCCCGTAAGACTCATCCACCCCTTGCTGAGCTCCTCGAACACGGTGGCGAATGTCGCGTAGTCTAGTCCGAGGCCGCCGTGCTCTTCCGACACGGTGATTCCAAAGAGGCCCATCCCGGCCATCTTCTCGACCAGCTCCGTGGGATAGACGTCGCGGTTGTCGAACTCGCCGGCAACGGGGTCGACGTCCCGGCGGATGAACTCGCGCACGAGGTTGACTATCTGGGCCCTAGTTTCTGGGGTGGTGGTTGCCATTTCGGTTCGTGCCTCAGATGGGAAGCGTTCTTTCGAGCCACAGACTGCGGCGGCGCGGTTACTTGGCGAGGCGTTTCGCCCCTATCCCTTCGATAGACTCAGGGCAGGCTCTAACCTTTCCCCACAGGGGAAGGGATATTATGTCCTTCGGCAGAGGGGGTGATTCAAAATCAGTTCGAGCCACCGTCGGCCCACCTTCCCCGGTAACGGAAAAGAGGCTAGCCTCCGAGGCCGGGAGCCTGTCGTTTGCCGAGGTTCTTGGCTGAGACGCCAAGGACTTTAACAAAGCCCTCCGCGTCGACGTGGTCGTAGGAGCCCGCCGCCTCCATCGAAGAGTCGTCCGTGTACAGCGAGTGTGGCATCGCCTCGGGGGTGTCGTCTGCCGACTCGAAGTAGACACCTCCTTTGTGCATACGCACCGCCATCGTACCCGTCGCCAGGCGGGTGATCGGACCCAGGGCGGCCGTTGCCGACGCCGTGGCGAGGTCCAGCCAGTACCCCTGGTATATCTGCACGCTGATGGTCTTGGAAATGTGCTCGAAAAACTCTCTGGCCCGGCGGTCCAGGATGAACTGGAGCAGGTACTCGTAGGTCCGTCCCAGAAGCTCCACACCCGGTGCCTCATAGATGCCTCTTGACTTGACTCCGACGAACCGGTTCTCGACAACGTGGTGTCCGATGCCGACGCCGTGCTTTCCCGCAACCCGGTTGGCCCCCTCGAACATGGCGACCAGGTCGAGCCTCTCCCCGTTCAGCTCGACGGGCACCCCCTCCTCCCACCGGACCGTCGCAATCTCGCACTCATCGGGCGCGTCCCAGGGCCACACACCCATGCCCGGCTCCACGAATCCTGGGGGAATCCGGATGTCCTCAAGGTCGCCGGCCTCGTGGGTAAGCCCGAGAAAGTTGGCGTCGGTTGAGTAACGCGCTTCGCCGGCCGGCCTGATGGGCAACTCGTTGGCGCGACAGTAGTCGATCATCTCCTCACGCCCCGGGAACTCGGACACGAACTCGGGATCGCGCCACGGAGCGTAGACCTCGACTTGAGGGGCCAGGACGTTGGCCGCGAGCTGAAACCGTACCTGGTCGTTACCCCGTCCGGTGGCCCCATGGAAAAGAACTTTGATGTCGGCGCGAGAGAGTTCCGGGAGAATTGCGGCGACTGTGATCGGCCGAGCGATGCCTGTCGTATTCCAGTAGCCGCCTTCATAACGGGCCTGCGCCTGTATCACTTTGAGGCCCGCTTCGGCCAGGGGTTCGAGCCCCGGCACTATTGAGGCCTCCTCGGCGCCACAAGCCATCATCCGGTCCGTGACGGCGTCCAGATTCTCCTCGTCGGGTTGCCCGAGGTCGACTGTGTAGCAGCGAACGGAAAATCCTCTGTTCGAGAGCCAATGGATCGCCGTGCAGCTGTCCAGTCCGCCGGAAACAGCCCCACCGACTGCCGCGAAGCCTCTCTCCTGGAGATCGCGCCAGTTCAATGTGAAGATCCCTCGGCGGCAGCGACCATGCCGGCCTCCAGGGCCTCAAGGCCCCGGTCTATCTCACCCTCGGTTATGGTCAGAGGAGGTATCAGCCGGATGGCGTTCGGTGCGGGCGGCAGGACCAGCAACAGGCCACGCTCTCTGCATGCGTCCAGCACGCCCGCGGATATGTCGACGTCGAACTCGACGGCGTCAAGCAGACCCACACCACGGACATCCTTGACAAAGCCGTTCCTCTCTTTGATGTCGTTCAGGCCACGCCGCAGATGCTCGCCCATCGCGCGGGCATGATCCGGGACGTCATTATCGATAATGTACTTTGTCGACGCATAGGCAGCCGCACAGGTCAGCGCATTGCCTCCGAACGTCGACCCGTGATCACCCGGGGCCAGCACCGAGACCTGCTCCTTGGAGAGGAAAGCCCCTATGGGTACCCCACCTCCCAGACCCTTCGCCAGCGTCATCACATCCGGCTCCACGTCGACCGCCTCGTAGCCGAACAGCGTCCCCAGCCGGCCGAGGCCCGTCTGGACCTCGTCGAGAATCAGAAGCAGACCGTTCTCGTCGCACCACTCCCGCACACCCTGGAAGTAACCTGGGGACGGGATGTTGACACCACCCTCTCCCTGCACGGGCTCCAGCATCACGGCAGCCGTCTTGTCGCTCGTTCTTGACTTGATGTCGTCGAGATTGTCGAACTCGACGTGGACGAAGCCAGCCGGCACCGGCAGAAAGGTGTCGTGCGGCTTTCCGGTCGCCGCCATTGTCACGAGGGTCCTTCCGTGAAAAGAGTGGTCTGCCGTAATGATCTCGTACGCCCCGTTCCGGTGCATCGAGCCGTACTTGCGGGCAACCTTGATGGCGCCCTCGTTGGCTTCTGCTCCACTGTTGGAGAAGAAGACCCTGTCCAGACAGCTGTTCTCAACCAGCACCTGCGCCAGCTGGAGCTGGGGGATCGTATAGAACTGATTCGAAGTCTGCACCAGAGTCCGCGCCTGCTCCGCGACGGCTTCCGCTACCACAGGGTTGGCATGTCCGACGTTGTTGACTGCCCAACCGCCGCTGAAGTCAAGATACTCTCTCCCCTCGTCGTCCCACACTATCGTGCCCTCCCCTCGGACCAGCACCACGGGCGTGCGGTTGACAACGTGCATGTAATACTTGCTCTCCAGCGCCTTCCAGTCGGTGGACATGCTGTTCAGCTCCCTTCTCTCAGTCTGCTGATTTTGGGGGACGTCGCCCATCTTTTCGCCGAAGGACTCCAAGACGAGTGTCTTGAGGTAGTTCCTTAATTGAGAGGCAGCGTTACCCGACGCGGGTACCCATTGTCTCACCCGATAGGAGGTCCATCAGTGCGTGTGCCTGCCGGCCGTCCACGATCTGGGCTACGCCTCCTCGGTCCAATGCCGTGAGGCACCCCTCCAGCTTGGGGACCATTCCCCCGGCGACGATGTTGGAGCGGAGGAGGCCTCTGGCCTGACGCGCTGTCAGCCTCGGTATCAGGCGTCGGGAGGAGTCCAGCACACCCTCCACGTCCGTCAGGAACACCAGCCTGTCGGCGCCCAAGGCCGCCGCGACCTGGCCAGCGACTGTGTCCGCGTTTACGTTGAGCAGCGGCTCCGCCGACTTCTCGATCTCCGTCTGCACCGCCACGGGTGCTACAACCGGGATACACTCGGCTGCTACCACCGCGTTGATGGCTTCGGGATTCACTTTGACGACTTCGCCAACCAGGCCCAGCTCGGGGTCCTTGACCCGCGCTTCGAGCATACCGCCATCGGCCCCGCTGATCCCGATCGCGCGACCGCCGAGCTTCTGGATCGACGCGACCAGCGACTTGTTGATCAGTCCAGTGAGCACCGCGACGACGATTTCGAGACTGCGTGCGTCGGTTACGCGAAGGCCTCGAACGAAGCGGGGCCTTACACCCTGCTTCTCCATCCACTCGGAGATGACCTTTCCCCCGCCGTGAACAACTACAGCCTGAATGCCTTTGCGCTGGAGGGCCACGACGTCGTGAAGCGCGGTGTCGTGTTCACCGAGCGTGCTGCCGCCGATCTTTACTACAATCGTCCCATTGGGCTGAATATCTCCCCTCGCTTCGGGTTGGATTTCGGGAACTCCTGGCTCGACGGTTCCCCACGTTACAGGTCGAGGCTGATCGGGCTTTCGTGAGGCGTCGTGGGCCTGGGATCTCATGAGGGCTGGACCGTCAGCGCAGCTCTAGGTGCTGTACGCCGAGTTGAACGTGACGTACTCTTCCGTCAGGTCACAGCCCCATGCGGTGGCTGAGGCTTCGCCGACGTTCAGGCTGACCCGAAATCCAACGTCCGGCACACTCATGGCGCTGATCACCGCGTCCTTGAAGTATGGAATGGCTACGCCCTCGTGGACGATATGGATGTCGTTGATAAATACGTCCACCTTCGACTCGTCCAGCTCGGCCCCGCTCTTTCCGAGAGCCATCATGATGCGGCCCCAGTTGGGATCGCGACCATGTACCATGGCCTTCACCAGAGACGATGCCGATATCTCCCGCGCCGCCTTTCTAGCGTCCGGCAGCGTTTCCGCCCCTTCCACCACCACCTCGATCAGACGTTGCGCCCCCTCCCCGTCACGGACCAACTCCTTGGCAAGAGCGGTCGACACGTAGGTCACGGCCTCCTGAAACGCGGCGGCCGATGTCGACTCCCGCGTTATGGTCGGACCGCCGGCCGCGCCGTTGGCCAGCAGCAGAACGGTGTCGTTGGTGCTCTGGTCGCCGTCCACGTCGATCATATTGAACGAGGCGTCGACCGCCTGCGACAGGCAGGTCTCCAGGAACCCTTGATCGACGGCGGCGTCGGTGGTCATGAAGCAGAGCATCGTCGCCATGTTCGGATGTATCATACCGACGCCCTTTGCGGCCCCACCGACCGCGACTTTGTGTCCGTCGAGATCGAGGGACACGGCTATCTCCTTAGGTCGGGTGTCGGTGGTCATTATCGCCCGGGCGAAATCGTGGCCGCCGTCGGACGTCGCGGCAATGTTGCCGATGTTCTGCCTGACGAGGGCCATCGGCAGCTCGACCCCGATCATGCCGGTGCTTGCCACCAGCATCTCTTCGGCGTCGACCCCAACGTGGCTTGCGGCCAGGACCGCCATCTCCTCCGCGTCCCTGAGGCCCTGTGGGCCGACGCAGCAGTTAGCGCAGCCGGAGTTCGCGACGACACCCCGGGCCGATCCCTTGCTGGCACGGTCCCGGCTCAGCACCACGGACGGCGAGAGCACCTTGTTGGTCGAGAAAGTGCCGGCGACACCGGCGGGGTGCTCCGACACCAGGACACCAAGGTCCAGCGTATCGTCTTCCTGGGTCTTGAGGCCTGCGTACGTCCCACCGGCGAGAAATCCCTTGGCCGAGGTCACGCTGCCGCCCTGTATCAGCTCTATCATGGCCGCCATGTTGGACCTGACAAGTGGGTGCTCCCGATGACTTCCTCGAGACGACGGCAGTATAGCATACCGACCCCCTGCCTGAAAGCCACGGAAGCGCCGATGACTCGGCCTGCATGACCCAGCCGGGACCATCGAAACAGCCGTCGGCCGAACGGTCCCGTGTGATAGAATCCCACAGCATCCTATAGAGGTGGCACTGGGCGATTGCCCGAAATGATTTTCATTGTCGAAGAGGCACCCGAGCGCTGGACGCGTCCATCTTCACGGAAGCCGATGATCTGCCTGGTCTGCACGAACAGGTTCGCGACGCCGTTCGCTGTCATTTCGACCTGGCATCAGGTCCGAAAACGATAAGGCTTCATTTCGCCTAGCCGTCCGGCCTGTCACGTGCCGAGGAAGGAGACCGATGGCTAACATAACGCTGGAGGAAGCGGTCCGGGCCTGCGAGGGAGCGATCACCAGGGCCAAAGAGCTCGGCGTCAAGGTTGCGGTGTCGGTGGTGGATTCCGGTACCAACCTGGTGGCCATGCAGAAGATGGACGGCACGCTCCTGCTGGGCATCGACGGCAGCAAAGGCAAGGCGGTCGCTTCGGTGATCTTCGGCCAGCCCAGCGGCGAGCTCGAGGAGCGGTTCAAGCGTCCCACCATGCAGGCCCTGACCGTCCAGTGGGGAGGTCGGTTCGTAATGGGCCAGGGGGCGTTGCCGATCGTCCGAGACGGCGAGATCATCGGCGCGTGCGGCGTTGGCGGCGGGACATCCGAGGAGGACGAGGACTGCGCGCGGGCCGGGATAGCCCGCATCTAACGGGCTGCAGCGTCGCCGACATGTGGCGCTACGGAGTCAACTGTTGGTACAATGCACGCCTGCCAAACAGATAGCTGAAGGAGAGAGTCTCAGATGACGTCGAACATCGTTCTTTCGAAGACCGATTACAAGGTCGTGGGCAAGCGCCCCGTCCGCCACGACGGATACGACAAGGTGACGGGCAAGGCCCAGTACGGCGCTGACATCAGCCCACCGGGGCTTCAGCACGGCAAAGTCCTCAGGAGCCCTCATGCCCACGCTCGTATCGTGTCGATCGACACGAGCAAGGCTGAGGCCCACCCCGACGTCACGGCGGTTGTCACCGCCCAAGACCTGCCGCGGCCTGGTGAAGAGCCGTTCATCATGGCCGGCGGAATGGCCCTCAATATGAAGGAGACAAACGACAACATCCTCGCATCGGATAAGGTGCTCTACAAGGGCCACGCCATCGCGGCGGTGTCCGCCACCAACGTCCATGCCGCTGAAGAGGCCCTGTCCCTTATCGACGTCGAGTACGACGTTTTGCCGGCCGTGACCGACGTAGAAGAGGCCATGAAGGAAGGAGCCCCACAGCTCCACGAGGCGTACAAGGGCAACATAGCGAGCCAGCTCCGGCACGAGCTAGGCGACATCGAGAAGGGCTTCAAGGACGCCGATCTGGTGGTTGAGCGGGAGTTCCGCACCAAGACCGTTCACCAGGGCTACATCGAGCCGCATACGGCGACCGCCTGGTGGGGCTCCAACGGCAAGGTCACCATCTGGTGCAGCTCCCAGGGTCACTTCCAGATAAGGGACCGCACCGCGGCCATCCTTGGTCTACAAGCGGGGCAGATCAAGGTCGTGCCGATGGAGATTGGCGGAGGATTCGGCGGCAAGACGACTGTGTACCTGGAGCCGGTCGCGGCCCTGCTGTCGCGCGAGAGCGAGCGTCCGGTCAAAGTGACGATGTCACGGGCCGAGGTACTCGAGGCCAGCGGCCCAACATCCGGGACGTACAACAAGATCAAGCTGGGCGTGACCAACGACGGCCGCCTGACCGCGGCCCAGGCTACGCTGATGCATGAGGCAGGCGGGTTCCCCGGCTCCCCGGTGGGGGCGGCTGCGATGTGCATATTCTCCCCTTACGACATCGAGAACCTGGTGATAGACGGGTACGACGTGGTGGACAACAAGCCCAAGACGTGCGCCTACCGGGCCCCGGGCGCGCCTACCGCATCCTTCGCGGCGGAGGGCGTCGTCGACGAGATCTGCAGAAAGCTTGAGATCGACCCACTGGAGTTCCGCATACTCAACGCCGCCAAGGAGGGAACGCGCAGGGCCACCGGACTCGTCAACCCGCTTATTGGCTGCGTCGAGACCAACGAGGCGGCCAGAGACCACGAGCACTATTCGGCTCCTCTCGAGGGGCCGAACCGCGGCCGCGGCGTAGCCACCGGCTTCTGGATCAACGGGGCCGGTCCGGCCTGTGCCACCGCCAACGTCAACTACGACGGGACTGTCAACCTGAACATCGGCTCGGTC
>CAZGRI010000075.1:0-9217 GCA_964528205.1 uncultured Dehalococcoidia bacterium
GGAGCGGGACCGGGCCGCCGTAGGAAAAGAGAGTTGCTCTGGTGTGATTCCGGATGGCGGTCTCGTCCACGGCTATGCCCGCGACGTCTTCGGCGGTGAGCAAGGCGTTGAGGTGCCGTCCTGGAACATGCGACTCTGAGTGGACCGGGCTGAAGGCGAGCCTGGCGTGCGGCCGCACGATGGAGCTGAAGAAGGGGACGTCTCCATCGTCGGCATTGAACACGCTGGACATGGTCCGGCAGCCGAGGCGGATGGCGCCTAGAATGTCGGTCGTGTTGACGTCGGATACCCTTCCCACGCCCTGCCTCCTTTGTGGACGGGCGTATGGTACCACTCGTCAAGGGCCTGTCATAGGTGGTCTCGGGGAAACAGGATGAAGAGGACCGGACGGAGATCGCCCGCGGGACATTCACGGCTGGTAAACTGGGCTGAGTGTCGGGTTGGAGGAAGTCTGTGGTCAAGCTCGTAACGTTCGGGGAGACGATGGTCGCGCACAACGCCGGATACGCCGGCCCATACAGGGAGGACGACGAGTACCTGAAAGATTGTGCGGGGACTGAGTCCAATGTCGCAACGGACCTGAACAAGCTGGGCCTCGCCGACGTGGAGACGGTATGGGTCAGCCGGCTCGGCGATGACGAGGCAGGTAACTTCATACTTAGGGAGCTGGCGGGAAGGACCAGAGTATTCGCACCGAAGCATGCGGGCGAATACACCGGCATCGCGTACCTGAACCACCACGAAGACGGCGAGCCCATCAAGGCATATCGCAGGAAGGGCAGTGCCGCGTCACGGCTGACATTCGAGGAGGTGAGACCCCACCTCGACGAGTGCGACGTGTTGCACGTCACCGGCATCACGCCGGCGCTCAGCGAGACCTGCCGAGCGACCATCTTCGAGGCGCTTCGCTATGCGGCATCGGTCGGTCTGCCGGTCAGCTTCGACCTGAACTACCGAGAGCAGCTCTGGGACCCTCATGATGCCAGGCCCGTTTTCGAGGAGATGGCCAAGCTGTCGTCGATATTCAAGCTGGGATACGACGAGGCGGAGACGGTCTGGGGGAAGGGGTGGAGCGCCGAGGAGTACGCGCGGTACTTTCAGGGCCTGAACGGAGGGCTCCTAGTCGTGACCCTGGGCCCTGACGGGGCGCTTGCCTTCGACGGATCGACGGTCACGGCCGACGGCGGGTCCCACGTCCAGGTGATCGATCCGGTGGGCGCGGGCGACGCGTTCGTCGCCGGGTTCCTGGGAGGGATCTTTCGGAAGATGGAGATCAGGAAGTTTCTGGATACCGACGCATCGACTCGGCTTCCCGTGCTCCAGGAGGCGCTTCAGATCGCAAACGTTTGCGGGGCCCTGACGTGCACACGCAGGGGGGACACGGCGGCAATGCCAACGATGGAAGAAGTGAAGGAGTTCCTGGCAGGGCCTCGAATCGAGAAGGGCGGCAGCGGGACAAGGCTAGCGTAGAGTACTGAACGTCAGCGATGAGTGCGTTCTGCAAAAAAAGGGAGGCGTCCCCGCACGTCGGGACGCCTCCCAGGGTGGGCTTGACGCTATGTCCGCTAGCCCGCGGCGATCAGGCTTGGCGCCTTAGCAACAGACCGTAGACTACCATTCGACGAGGAGCCGTTGGTCGGCAGAAGCGAATTGATACGCTGGAAGAGGGAGGCTAGCTCGTCGACCGTGGTGTCGTCGATCCTCTCGCGAATCTCGGAATGTCTCTGCAGCAGGTGGGCCGCCGGCTGATACGAATCGAAGCGCCCCCCGCAGATGTTCTCGTTGCGGAAGTAGTCCGATATGCGCTGCACGATTCGTGGGTTGCTGCCCGAGATCGTCTTGAGAGTCAGCGGTGCCGGCAGCTCTTTCACGTAGGTCTGGTTGACGAGGCTGAGGTAGAAGTTTGGCTCGAACAGGTCCTCGATGTCCGCATCTCGGATCCGGGTAACCTCCACCCATTTGATGGGGTTCCGTGACGGTCCTTCGTCGTTCCGGCTGTACTGCTCAACCTTCTCCTTGTTGGTCGGCGTGACGTCCATCAGCACAGCGACGCTGACATAGGACTCTCCCAGCAACGACACGAAGGTCGGCAAGTTGTCCGCCCCGCCGACCGGGATCACGACCCATCGAGGATCGAGTCGCGTCAGGCCCCTCGAGGCGGCCATCTCCCCCAGCACCTGGAGGTAGATAAGGTCGGAAGGGGCGTTGACCATCAAGCAGTGCGGCGCCAGGAACAGTGTACGCGCCATCTGGGACCCGAGGGCGACCTGGAGCGGGAATACCGTCTCGCGGTCGTTGTGAAGCGTGTCCTCGCTTATCACCGTCCCGCGGTCGTCCATGTCCTGGACGGTACGGACGCGGCTCAGCTGGTCCAGGTTGATCATGAACGGAGAGTGGGTCGTGTAGATCACCGAGTGTTTGGGCGCCAGCCGGTCGTCGATAAACTTGAGGAAGTCGGCCTGCGCCATGGCGTGGAGATTGAGCCCCGGCTCGTCCAGCAGGAGGATGAGCTCGGCGTCCTCCTCATCTTCCAGCGTGGAGAAGTAGGACAAGAACGAGAAGAACCAGACGAAGCCCTTGGACCTCTCGTCGAACGGGACGGACACGCGGTGGCGGTTGTTCCAGATGCGCACGTGAAGGATGGTGCCCGAGTTCAGCGGAGGAGCGTCCTGGGGATTTGCCGCGGAGAGATCGAACTCCACGCGGAGCTCGAGGTTCTGGTTCCAGAAGGCGAAGATCTCGTCGGAGATACCGATGGATGCCGACTCCAGCTCGGCCTTCAAGTACTCGTAGCTGGTCTCGTTCTCCAGGTCTTCGAGGTCCGCGCCGGCCATCGACATCAGTGACAGGAACGTGCGGTCGGCGTCGTCCAGGCGGCCGAATCCGCTGCGCCGCTGGGCCAGGTCCTGGACTGAGATGCGTCCCCTCATCGTGCTGTAGTCGTCGAAGTACACGAACTTGGGCAAAAGCCCGTTGAGGTGTTCCTCCACGATCCCCCGCTCGGTCTCCTTACGGAAGCGCATCGCGATGTCGGAGAGGAGCGCGTCGACCGCAGCGGGTCGCTCGGGGATGCTCCTAAGCATCTCCTCGAGCTCCTCCATGGTGTCGATCGACTCGGCCAGCGTCAGGATTTCGTTTGGCAGCCCCGCGTCCCGCACCGTGTGCTGAACGAGAGCGTGATCGTCGACGTCCATCTCCCATCGGAGCTTGTTGTCGTACCCCTTGGCGGCGATCACCCGCCGGGACCCCAGCGCGTCCGGCCCGTGCGAGGCCTCGATTCCGGCCAGCTCCTCGTCCGACAGCTCAAACTCGCATCGCACAACCGTAGCGGGGGCGTCCTTGTGGGTGCGCTTATAGCGTACGTATCCCTTCCTCGGATAGTCCTTGAGATCGAACTCGGCGTCCGATCCGGAGACCGGGTTCAGCCGTCGAAGGGCCTGGAGAAACGCGGTCTTCCCCGACTCGTTCTTACCGACCAGGGACGTCACGTTGTCGATGGACACCCAGCCGGAGTCGTCTATGCTTTTGTAGTTGGTGACCCTCGCCCTGACTAGCCTCATGCTTCCTCCTCGACTGGGTTTCGTGATGCCGGACCGGTCGGTCCAGACTCGTGATCGGGCAGACCGCGGCCCATTCGGTCGACGTGTGGTCAGGGAGGAGCGTACAGAAGGGGCGCAAGACCTCGCAAGGTCTTTGAGGTAGTTTCTAATACTTTTCCAAGAATTGGCTATAGTCGCCAACTCAACTGGAACGGGCCGCCAGGGTCACCAGGTGGAAGACAGCGGCAACGCAAAGGACGCGTGTGAGAACGAGGCCGGCGAGGGTGGGGGAAAGAGGCTAGTTGGAGTCGCTCGATGACTGGGACATCGCGTCATCGCTGGAAGATGCGTGGGACGGCTCGCCAGAGGCTGAGTTCCTTGAGACGTTGAGTTGCTCCCACTCGGTTCGCTGTATTTCCATTAGCATGAAGTCCGAGCCGCTGCGTCGCACCTTCTTGACCTCCCGAAAGCCCGACTTGGCGAAGGACTTCCGGGCCCGATGGTTCCACTCGAGCGTGTGGAGGTAGACTCTGCTAAGAGGGGTCGTCGTGAATATGTGGTCCAGCAGTGTGTCCACGGAATCTGTCCCGTAGCCCTTGCTCCAGTACTCCCGGTCGATCATGATGCCCAGCTCTGCCTCGCCGCGCTTGAGATCGATGTCGTAGTACATGCAGTTGCCGATGTGCGTACCATCGATGGTATCAATCGCGAGTCGCTTCGACAGTGGGTTAGGGTAGGTAAGCTCCTCCTTCGAGTACTTCAGAAAGGCGTCATACGACATGTTGAGGGGCCGAGTGGCGTCCAACGTCGCCAGCTCCCGGTCGACGCGCCAGGAGTAGTCGTTCGGTGCGTCCTCGACTCGCTTATCCCGGAGCACGACCTTCTCTCCGGCGATCGACACCCTTTCAGCCGGTCCGGGCATCTTCCGAGACCATGGAAAGCCCTTTCTGAACAATTCTGACCTCGTTGGGGTAGGTTAGGGTCTGCGATGCCTTGCTAACAGGCATCCACTCCACGACGTCGAACTCGTGGTCGTGCAGAGAGACATCCCCTCCGGTGGGGGTCATCAGGTAGAACAGCACGGTCTTGTACCACCGCCCCCGGTCCCGTCGGTCGACAAACCAGTAGTCGATGCTATCGATGAACCCCTCGATCGCGACCTCCAGGCCCGTCTCCTCCCGCACCTCTCGCAGCGCCGTCTGCTCCCGGGTCTCGTCCTTGTCGGGGGTCCCTTTCGGCAGGCCCCATATCCCCGGATCATCGCGCCCGCACACCACTACCTCTTGGACGCCGCTGCGGAGGCGATAGACAACGCCTCCGGCTGACACCAGTCTTTTTGTTTGTCCTCTTCGGCTCATCTAGTCAAGTATCGGCGACCAAGCACATTCTAGGTGGACGGCCGAAAGCAGGTCAAGAACTCATCGAATCCGGTCCCGTCGAGCTTGAATTATCCGTGGCATGGCCATAGAATTAGAGTAGACTAAGGCGTCGCAATAAACGCATAACTCATGGCTACCCTTTAAGCCGGTCCAGCGAGGCTGGCAAGGGGCGGCGGACTCGAACCCCTCGTGATGGGGGTTCTGATGACGCCAATCGAAACCTCTTGCCGTCTGGCGAGAGGTTTTTTTGATGCCCGGAAAAGTGCGGATCGGGAGACCGGCGTCGATGACGCGTCCGAGAGTGGGGAGATGTCCCTGACATGGCAGCGAACAGCAAAACACGCAGGATCCTGTCCGCCGAGGAGATCAGAAGGGCTCTGACCAGGGTGGCCCACGAGATACTTGAGCGGAACGGCGGCGTCGAACGGGTGGTTCTTGTGGGCATGCACACGAGGGGTGTCCCCATCGCCCGACGTCTCGCCAGATGGATAAAAGAAGTCGAAGGTAAAGAGGTCGCCGTCGGCGCTCTTGACATAGGGCCCTACCGGGACGACCTCGCCGGCGGCCGCCGGCCCCTCATGCAGCCCACCGACATACCGGTGGACATAGGGGGCCTGAGGGTCGTGCTGGTCGATGACGTTCTATACACGGGTCGCAGCATCAGGGCCGCCATGGACGCGCTGACAGACTTCGGTCGGCCTGAGGAGATCCAGCTTGCCGTCCTGGTCGACCGGGGTCACCGCGAGCTTCCCATAAGGGCGGACTACGTTGGCAAGAACGTGCCCACCGCGTTCGACGAGGAGGTCGAAGTGCGGTTGGTGGAGGTTGACGGGGTGGACAAGGTCCTGCTGCTAAGAAAGGGGGAGTCATGACCCAGACGAGCCGAGTGACGGACCGTCCCGCCGTGGTCCCCGCGGCCCCGGGGTCGTCCCAACCCATCCGGGACCGGCGCCACGTCCTGGACCTGGACGACTTCAGCCTGGACGAGATCGAGGCGGTCCTTCAGAACGCGGACGCGATGAAGGAGGTCCTGCATCGCGACATCAAGAAGGTCCCCGCCCTCCGGGGGAAAACGGTCCTCACACTCTTCAGCGAGCCCAGCACGCGGACTCGGGTGTCCTTCGAGCAGGCGGGCAAGATACTTGGCGCCGATGTCATCAACGTTTCGGGCGGAGGCAGCAGCCTGGAAAAAGGCGAGTCGCTGTACAACACGGCGCTGACACTCCAGGCAATGAACGCCGACATAATAATCGTCCGCCACCCCCACTCCGGGGCGCCCCATTTCCTGGCCAGGCACCTGGACTCCAGCGTTATCAACGCCGGAGACGGGGCACATGCCCACCCCACGCAGGCCCTGCTGGACATCTACACCATCCGAAGCCACCTCGGAGCTATCGAAGGACTGAGAATCGCCATCGTCGGCGACATCATGTATAGCAGAGTGGCCCGCTCTAACCTGTGGGGACTCACCAGAATGGGTGCCGAGCTCGTGTTGTGCGCCCCCCCGACCCTTACGCCCGTGGACTTCCTGGACGACTACAGGTCGGTTGAGGGACATCCCTTCTCCTCGGTCCGAGTTGTAAGCGACGTCGAGAGCGCGCTGGAAGGCGCCGACGTGGTGATGGCGCTTCGACTTCAGACGGAACGGCAGCGCGCCGGGCACCTTCCCACGCTACGGGAGTACTCCAGGACGTACGGGATCACTCCGTCAAGACTGGAGCTGGCCAAGCCCAACATCCTGGTGATGCACCCGGGGCCGATGAACGAGGGTGTGGAGATCGACCCGGAGGTCGCCCATGGGGCGAGGTCGGTCATCGAGGAGCAGGTGACCAACGGGGTGGCGGTCAGGATGGCACTGCTGTATAGCGTCGTTACCTCTGCCAGGGAGGCCAGGTCCGGCGACGATGGCGGCGGGAGGAGGTAGCCCGTTGACTCAGATGCTGATAAAAGGTGGGCGGGTCATAGATCCCGGCCAGGGACTCGATGGGCCTGCCGACGTCCTGATCGAGGATGGCGTGGTCCGAAACTTGAGCAAGAAGATCGCCCAGCCAAAGGGCGCCCAAGTCATCGACGCCTCCGGGCTGGTTGTGACGCCCGGCTTGATAGACATCCACTGCCATCTGCGGGAGCCGGGCCACGAGGACCAGGAGACCATCGCCTCGGGCACCAGGGCCGCGGCCAGGGGCGGCTTCACGACCGTCTGCGCCATGCCCAATACCAGCCCCGCTATGGACTCCCGCGCGGTGGTCGACTTTGTCTCCAGAAAGGCACGTGAGGAGGGCGTCGTCCGTGTCCTTCCCATCGGGTGCGTAACCAAGGGCAGCGAAGGCGTGGAGCTGGCGGAAATGGGCGAGCTCGGCGAGGCGGGGGTCATCGGCTTCAGCGACGACGGGAACCCCGTCGCCGATACCAACGTGATGAGACAGGCGCTGAGCTATGCGTCGGCCCAGGGTCTACCCATCATGAACCACTGCGAGGTCCCGGAGCTGTTCAACGGCGGGTGCATGAACGAGGGATGGGTGTCCAACCGGCTGGGTCTCAAGGGAATCCCGAGGTCGGCCGAGGAGATCATGGTGGGCCGCGACATCTCGCTGGCCGAGCTGACCGGCGGAAGGCTCCACCTGGCCCACGTCAGCACCGAGGGCGCCCTGGACCTGGTCCGAGTCGCCAAGGAGCGTGGGGTCGATGTTACCTGCGAGGTGACTCCCCACCACCTCATCCTTACCGAGGACGCGGTGCTGGGAGACCGCGGCGACGCCTCGGGGCCTTTCGCGGCCCTGACGCCGGCGGCGTACGTCACGAACGCCAAGGTCAATCCCCCGCTGCGGTCTCGACTCGACGCGGACGCGATGGTCGAGGGACTCAAGGATGGAACCATAGACGTGATAGCGACCGACCACGCACCGCACACCCGCGTGGACAAGCTTTGCACCTTCGACGAGGCGGCTTTCGGCATCAGCGTCTTCGAGACTGCACTGGGCTCCCTGATGTCGCTGGTGCACGCCGACCGGATACCGCTGCCCCTCCTGATCGAAAAGCTGACCCTGGCGCCTGCCAGGTTCCTGCTGGCGTCGGACAAGCACTGGCACAGGCTTGACGAGGGGCTGGGCACGCTGAAGACGGGCGCGCCCGCCGACGTCACGATCTTCGACCCCGAGGCCGAGTGGGTCGTCGAAGCGGACAGCTTCGTCTCCAAAGGCAAGAACACCCCCCTGGACGGCACGACCCTCAAAGGCCGCGTCACCACCACGATCGTGGGTGGGGAGGTGGTGTATCAAGCCGCGGGGACAGAGTGACGACGGCTCTGTCAGAAGATTTCGGCTCGGCATTCGACAGGCCAGCCATGAGCGGGGTGGGGCGCCGGCGGACGCAGTCCGGGGTATGGGTTGGGTGGGTTAACCAACATTGGGGTGGGGAACGCTCGCTTGAAGTATGACGCCTAAACCTAAACAAGCCTACCTCCTCCTGGAGGACGGCTCGGTCTACCGGGGCCAAGGCTTCGGGGCGGACCGGTCAGCCCACGGCGAGGTCGTCTTCAACACCTCCATGACCGGCTACCAGGAGATGCTCACCGACCCGTCGTACGCGGGGCAGATCGTCGTCCCGACCTACCCGCTCATCGGCAACTACGGCGTCAACGAGCGCGACTTCGAGTCACGCAAGGTCCAGGTCGCAGGCTTCGTCGTCCGGGAGCACTGCGCAGAGCCCAGCCACTCCATGAGCACCGGGACACTGGACGACTTCCTGCTGTCCCAGAACATCCCGGGGATCAGCGGTGTGGACACCCGCGCCATCACTCGCCGTCTGCGCGTGCACGGCGTCATGATGGGCGTCATAGCAATCGGCGAGCCCCCGGAGGCCGCGCTGGCCCGTCTCAGTGACTTGCCGGTCTACGGCGACGTGGACTACGTCCGACAGGTGAGCACGGAGGACATGTACGAGTGGGACCAGGGCCTGCCGGGACACGAGCCCGTCGCCGACGGGCCGCGGATCATGGTCAGCGACTATGGCCTGAAGTACAACATCCTGCGCATCCTGCGCTCCAAGGGGTGCCGCGTCACGGCGTTTCCGGCCACGTCGTCGTCGGACGAAATCCTGGCACACAAGCCCGATGGCGTATTGCTATCCCCCGGTCCGGGCGATCCGGAGCTGCTCGACTACGCGGTCGAGACGGCCAGGGGCCTTATCGGCCGGGTGCCCATCATGGGGATATGCCTGGGCAACCAGGTCCTTGGCCGGGCCTGCGGCGCCAAGACCTTCAAACTCAAGTTCGGCCACCGGGGCGGCAACCACCCGGTT
>CAZGRI010000076.1:0-9002 GCA_964528205.1 uncultured Dehalococcoidia bacterium
CCCGAAGAGGCTGCGGGCTATGTGATGGGCCTCATACGCGCCATCGAGCCTCGGTCCGTCCTTCGCTCTGCGCATCCGGCTGTGGACAGCCTGGGCCTGGAGGCCACGCTGGCGGAGACCGGCATCGACCTGGAGGTAATGGCCATCGATCAGGCCGGCACCGAGGAGCAGATCAGCGAGAGACGTGTTTCAATGCGCGACAGGGCGTCCAGGGCCGACATCGCCGTAACCGGGGTCGACTACGCCATCGCCGAGACCGGCACGTGCGTCATCGCGGCCCGGCCGGGAGTGAGCCGCCTCGTCTCACTGCTCACTCCGGTCCACGTGGCACTGGTTGAGCGAGACCAGGTCCTGCCGGGCCTGGACGAGCTGTTCACCCTGCGTCGCCGTGACTTCCTCGAGGGCAGCGGGCTCGGTTACATGAACCTGATCAGCGGACCGAGCCGTACCGGCGACATCGACCAGACCCTGGTCGCGGGCGTCCACGGCCCCGGCGAAGTCCACATGGTCCTCATCGGCTAGCCCACATCGCGCACGCCGTCATTACTTGCTCCCGTCCCGTCATTCCGGCGAAATCCGGAATCCAGAACGGAGGCGAAGTCACTCGAACGATAGCCTTTCGAGAACGCGCCGAGCCCTATCCGAAGACCCGCGCCCCGACCCTCATGAAACGCAGCGCCTGCTCCGTCACCGACTCGACCAGCTCCGAAGCCTTACTGGACGCCTCATCCAGAGTCATGGGCCAGCACGTGATCGCCGCTGCCGCATCTATGCCGTGGTGGTGGACGTCCGCGAAACGCTCGCCCAGCGAACCCGCGATGGCGACGACCGGGATGCCTCGCGCACTCGCCATCGCCGCGACGCCGATGGGCGCCTTGTTGTAGACCGTCTGGTGGTCCAGGCAACCCTCGCCGGTGATCACCAGGTCAGCGCCTTCCAGCCTGGACTCCAGGTCGACCGTCTCCAGCACGATGTCGACTCCCGGCCTGAGCTGCGCTCCCAGGAACGCCAGCAGGCCCGCACCCAGGCCTCCTGCGGCCCCGGCGCCCGGAACGTCCTTGACGTCGGCTCCCAGGTCCCGATGGGCGATGCCCGCGAAGTGGAGCAGCGCCGCGTCCAGCTGCTCGACCATCTCCGGTGTGGCCCCCTTCTGAGGTCCGTAGATGGCCGAAGCCCCCTCCGGGCCGGTCAAGGGATTGTTCACGTCCGACGCCACCAGGAACTGCGACTCCCCGGCCCGCGGGTCGAGCTCCGCCGGGTCTATCCGGTCGAGCCTGGCCAGCGCCGCGCCGCCAAACTGGAGCTCGAGGCCCAAGCGGTCCATGAGGTGCACGCCCAACGCCTGCGCCATCCCGGCCCCCGCGTCGTTGGTTGCGCTGCCGCCTATTCCGACGATGAACCGGCGGAATCCGGCGTCCAGCGCGTGCCGGATGGCCTCGCCCAGGCCGAACGTCGTCGCGTTGAGCGGATCACGCCCGTCCACCGGAATAAGAGCAAGCCCGGATGTCCGAGCCATCTCCACGACCGCCGTCGTGCCGTCGCCCATCGCGCCCCACTGCGCCTCGATCTTCTCTCCCAGCGGACCTGTGACCGTCGATGTCCTGACCTCGCCCCCCGAACCTTCCACCAGTGTTTCCAGTGTTCCGTCACCGCCGTCCGCGACGGGCACCGCCACCGTCTCGGCATCGGGGACCGCGCGGAGCACACCTCTGCTCATGGCAGCGGCCGCGTCCAGGGCCGATATGCTCCCCTTGAACGCCTGCGGCGCAATCACAATCTTCATAGCGCCGCCATTATATCTCATGCCTCGTTGCCTCCGGCGCGGCGACTAGCTGATCGGCTCGATGGTCGGAAGTTCCTGCCCGGGAGTGTACGGCGGGGCAGAGGCCCGCGCCGGTCATTTACGGGGAGGGCGATGTGTCCCTCAGATTCTTATTCTCCTCACCTGAAGCGTGTGGCTGAGAATCCGGCCCGGGGAGTCCAGAGGGGACTCCCCTCTGGCAAGGGGTCTGGGGGATGTGCCCCCAGGAACAAAAACAATTCGAGGGCGGGTGGGTGGGTCGAACGCGTGGGGTGAAAACAAGCCAGGCAGTATCTGAGCCGTGCGGGTAATATGGTAATAGGCAGCAGCACATGGATTCGCAGTCTATGTCACCCCGCATAAAGCTGCCGGCCAGGAATTGACAATATACCCATAGCTAGTTAACCTTCACCGCGATGGCCAGACGAAAAGTGGAATCCGAGACAAGGCAGCTGTACGCCTCCATCAGAGAAGACGTCTACCTGGCCGCCAAGGCCAGGGCCGCCGAAATGCGTATCCCGCTGCGCGAGCTCCTGGAGGTCGCTCTGGAGAGAGTACTGGCCGACGAGATTCAGCCGGTGGACACCGCCGCGCCTGCATCCATCTGGGACGATGAATACCTGGGCATGCAGGCAGGCCAGCCACTGGGTTCGCCTGTCGAGATCACCAGAGACGAGGCCGAAAGGCTGGTCCGGGAGTCCTTCGGGGCGCGAGGACCGGAGCGTGACAGATCGGGCCCGCCCACCGGTCATGCCGATGGCTGAGATGCTGCTGGACGCGACCGTGTTCGAGGACTACCGAAGCGGACACCCCGGGGCGCGGTCCATCATGGAGGGGGTGCTGGCCGGGGAGCTCGCGGCCTCGGTCGCCTCTCTCACCGTGTTCGACCTCTGGCGGAGCCACGGCTTCGACCGCAGAGCCGAGATCGGCTACTCCGGAATGCTCTCCTTCCTCGAAGAGGCCCCCCTGTCGGTCGATGCCGCCAAGACGGCCGGCATATGGCTGGCCTCCGTCCCGGCTCCGGAGCGGGACGGCCTGGCCCGAGTCGCGCTGATCGCCGCGGTAGCCAACGAACGCGATGAGCCCATCTGCACCCGGAATCCCGTTCCATTCAGCAGGTTCTACCCGAACCTCGTCGACTACTAAGCGGCGGATCCGGTGTCGGGCCCGACTGCGTCCTCGGCCGCCAGCCATAACCCTCGTACGCCGCCCAAGTGGTAAACTACGGCAGAGGCCTTGCTCGATGATACGTGTGTTGGCCCTTGCCCTCGTCGCCCTGGGGTCTGCCGGCCTGGTGGCCGGATGGGGACTTGACGTCGCGGAGGCGTCCGGGCCACCTGCGGCCGTCGTGTCCATCGACTCCATCATCGATCCGGTGTCGGCGGGATATCTCTCCCGCGCCATCGACACCGCTGTCGAAGACGGCGCTCAGTTCATCGTCATCGTGGTGGACACCCCCGGAGGGCTCCTGGACTCCACGCGGGAGATGGTGGAGAAGATACTGGCCGCCGAGGTCCCGGTGATCGCATTCGTCTCGCCCGCCGGGGCGCACGCCAGCTCCGCCGGCACGTTCATAGTCGCCGCCGCCCACCTGGCCGCTATGGCTCCGGCGACGAACATCGGCGCGGCAGCGCCGGTAGGGGCGGGAGGAGAAGACCTGCCGGACACGATCAAGTCCAAGGCAACGCAGGACGCCGCTGCCTTCCTCCGCGGCATCGCGGACGCGCGCTCGCGCAACGCCGATGCCCTCGAGGCTACGGTCGTCAGCGCCGCCGCCTACTCGGCCGGGGAGGCCCTGGAAGAAGGCATCGTCGACCTGGTCGCCGACGATCTCGACGACCTGTTCTCCAAGATCGACGGCAGAACGGTCGCGGTAGGGGACGGCGACGTCGTTCTCGATACCAGAGACCTGGATGTCCGGGAGATCGACCGAACGCCGGTCGAGCGGTTCCTGGGACTCATCGCCAATCCCAACATAGCCTTTTTGCTGCTGAGCCTGGGCGGCCTCGGCATCATGGTGGAGCTGTGGAGCCCCGGCCTCATTGGACCGGGAGTCATAGGCGTGATCCTGCTGGCGCTCGCCTTTGTGGTCATGGGCGTCCTGCCCGTGAACTGGATCGGCGCGGGCCTCATCGGCCTGGCCCTGGTGCTCTTCTTCTTGGAGTCCCAGGCGGCTGGAATAGGCATCTTCGGCATCGGCGGGGCTGTCAGCTTCGTCCTGGGCGCCTTCCTGCTGTTCGGTGGCTTCGGAGGTCCGGCCATTCCGACACCCAACTACCGTGTCAGTATCTGGCTGCTGTCCACCGTAAGCGTGCTGCTGTTCGCATTTCTGGCCATGTTCTTCCGGACGGTCATCGTGGCCAGGAGGGCCGTCTACGTATCGCCCTCCCGGGACCTGGTGGGGCTGATAGGCACCGCGACGACGGCGCTTGAGCCCCGAGGCTCGGTCCGGGTGGCCGGCGAGACCTGGAGCGCCGTTTCCGACTCGGGCCGGCCGATACCCGAAGGCGACGAGGTGGTCGTGATGGACACCGAAGGGCTGACCCTCAAGGTATTCAACGCGTCAGAAGCCAACGAGTAAGTCGATCAAAAAGGAGAAGTGGCGATGATTCCTTATGTAGCAGTTGTCAGGCAGTACGAGAGGCTGGGGGTGTTCACACTGGGGAAGTTCTCCGGACTCCGTGCGCCGGGCCTTCAGATCCTGTTCTGGCCTTTCCAGTCGGCCAGACGAGTCGACCTGCGGGAAGACGTCATCGACATCCCCAGGCAGACCAACATCACCAGGGACAACGCCCCCATCGACATCGACTTCCTCGTATACATGCGTGTCATGGAGACCGAGGCCCAAAAATCGATACTGGAGGTCGTGGACTACAGCGCCGCCGTAATCGGCATCGCGACTACCACCCTCCGCGCCGTGATAGGCGACATATCTCTGGACGATGTCCTCTCCCAGCGGGAGCGCATCAACGAGGAGCTGCGCCTGAAGCTGGACGAGGTCACGGAGCGCTGGGGCATCAAGGTCACCCAGGTAGAGATCAGGGAGATCGAGCCGCCCCGTGACATCCAGGACGCGATGAACCGGCAGATGTCGGCCGAGCGTGTGCGCCGAGCTGTGGTCACCGAGGCCGAGGGCACTCGCGAGGCGGCCGTCACCGTCGCCGAGGGCGACAAGCAGGCCGCCATTCTCAAGGCGGAGGGAGGCCGGCAGGCGGAGATTCTGACCGCCGAGGGCGACCAGCAGGCCGCCATACTGAGGGCCGACGGTTTCAGCACAGCGCTGGACAGGATCTACCAGGTGGCTCAGAACGTCGACGCCAACACCCTGAGCCTGCAGTACTTCGACACGCTCAAGGAGCTGGGCTCCAGCTCGTCCACCAAGTTCATCTTCCCGATGGAGTTCACGAACCTGCTCAGGCCGTTCATGAGCATGGCCAACCGCTCCGGCGACGGAGCCGACGACTCCGGCGGCTAGTCGCTCATCGCGCAGGTCCGGTCATTCCGGCGAAAGCCGGAATCCAGGAGGCCCGAGTAAGTAGCCGGGTCCGCCCTTGGAAAAGAGCGTGTCCCACGTGTGGACGAGGGCGGTCCTCGGTGCCTGTTACAGGAACTCCTTGACCGTGCGAGCCAGCCGGAGCGTCATCCCCGGTACCGACGCGATCTCCTCCAGCGACGCCTCCCGGACTCCCTTGACCGAGCCGAAGCGTCGGATCAGCATGCGCCTGCGTTTCGGCCCGATGCCCGGGACCGTGTCCATGGCGGACTGGACGCTCCGCTTTGAGCGGCGCTCCCTGTGGAACGTGATGGCGAACCTGTGGGCTTCGTCCCGCAGGCGCTGCACCAGGAACAGGCCCTGAGACCTGCGCGGCAGGAGGATGGCCTCCGGCATGTGCGGCACGAACAGCTCCTCGTTCTCCTTGGCCAGGCTTGCCAGCGGGATGTCGTCCACGCCCAGCTCCAGGAACACCTGCAGCGCCGCGCCCAGGTGCCCCTTGCCGCCGTCGATCAGCACAAGGTCCGGCACGATGCCCCAACTCTCTTTGCCCTTGGAGGTCCGCCCGTTGCCTGACCCGTTTGACGCCTCGGACTGCTGGGCCTGTCCCAGGCGTCGAAATCGCCGCGTCAGGACCTCCCGCATCATCGAGTAGTCGTCGACGCCCTCGACCGTCTTGATCTTGAAACGCCGGTAATGCGACCGGTTGGCGACGCCCTCCTCGAACACCACCATACTGCCGACGGAGTTGGTGCCCTGGATGTTGGAGATGTCGTAGCACTCGATGCGTCTTGGCTCCCTGGATAGGTTCAGCGCCTCCTGCAGCTCCGTCATCGCGGCCTCGAAATTGGCGCTGTCGGACGCCTGCCGGACCCTGAGCTGCTCCAGGCCCTCGGTGGCATTCTCGGCCACCATCTGGACCAGCCTGCGCTTCTCCCCCCGCTGCGGAACGTGGACCGTCACGGGCCCCTGCCGCTTGGCCCGAAGCCACTCCTCGATCGACTCCGACTCCTCCAACGGGTGCTGGACCAGGATGCGGGGAGGGACGTAGGGCGTGACGTCGTAGAACTGCTTGACAAACGCCGTGATTATCCGGTTCGGGTCGTCGTCCTCGGTACCCTCCATGATGAAGTGGTCCCTGCCGATCAGCTTGCCCTGCCGGATGAAGAAAACCTCGACCCAGGCCTCCCGGATCGCGGGCGCGGCGGCGATCACGTCCACGTTCTCGGACGTCAGGTGCAGCACCTTCTGCCCCTCATGGACGCTCTCGATGGCCCGGAGCTGGTCCCGCAGCACGGCCGCCCGCTCGAACTCCAGGCCGTCGGCCGCCTGCGTCATACGCGCCGCGATCGACTTGACCACCCGGTCCGTCTTGCCCTCCAGGAAGAGCACGACCTGGTCCACTATCTCCGCATACTCCGTCCTGTCGACGGCGCCTATGCACGGCCCGACACACCGGTGGATGAAGTAGTCCAGGCAGGGCCGGTCGTCCGTGCCGGTGATCGTCTTGGTACACGAACGGTAGGGGAACAGCTTCTTGAGAAGGCTGAGGGTCCGCCGCACGCTGCTGGCGCTGGCGAACGGTCCGAAGTACCTGGAGCCGTCCTTGCTGACCCGGCGGGTTATGTAGACCTGAGGGAACTCCTCGGTGGCGTCTATCTTGATGAAGGGATAGCTCTTGTCGTCCTTGAGCCTGGCGTTGAAGGGGGGCTTGTGCTCCTTGATGAGGTTGCACTCGAGGATCAAGGCCTCCTGCTCGGACTCGGTGACGATGTACTCGAAGTCCGCGACACGAGGCACCAGGTTCCGGATCTTGGGCGCCAGTCCCGACTGGCTGGCGAAGTACGAGCTCAGCCGGTGCCGCAGGCTCGCGGCCTTGCCGACGTACAGGACCGCCTCTTTGCGGTCCCTCATGACGTAGACGCCCGGCCTGGTCGGAGTCGCCTTCAGACGCTCAGAAAAACGCCGGGTCTTCGTCTTGGCATTAGCCGTTGTCGTCGTCACTCGGCGCCCTCGGCGTTCTGTGTCACCCTGAGTCCTTCCGGGACGAAGGGTCTGGCGGGGGGTGGAGGCCAGCCTTCCTTTGCGTTTCCCAAGGCCGCCCACCCCCACCAGATGCTTCGTCATCCTGACTCCTCAGTATGACAGCTGCTCTCTGGCGAGTTACGGCGACGTGCCGCGGACGGAATGACGTGGCCGGTGGAGCCCGGCCTGTCTAGCCCAACAGCACCGTCAGCACCGCCAGGATCACCCCGATCAGGACGGTGATGATCGCGGCCTGCCTGAGCTCGCCGCCCAGATAGCTGCTGGCGTCGACGGTGACCGCTGACGCACCGGGCCTCACCCGGCGAGGGCCGTGAGGCGTCGGCTCGACGGCCGTAGCGACGGGCTGGAGAGCCGGTATCGCCTCATCGTCGGACCCGTCCACGTCGGCAGGCGCCTGCGGCGCCGTGGGACCGGCTGCGAACTCCTCCGTCCGAGGTCCCCCGCGGCGCTTTCTCCGACGAAGCTGTGCCTGCCTCGACGCTGCCCTGTGTCCCTTCTTAGGCATTCAACTCCTCCTGAAACGTCCGACCATGCCTTATCAAGCCCTTGGGTGGGCCTTATCGTACTCGGCCCTGAGATGATCGCTGGTCAGGTGCGTATAGATCTGGGTCGTGTTGATGCTGGCGTGGCCCAGCAGCTCCTGGACGTGCCTGAGCGGTGCGCCGCCCCGCAGCAGATGCGTGGCGAAGCTGTGCCTCAGCGTGTGAGGCGTTATCCTGGCGTCCAACCCGGCGCGCTCGGCGTGCCCCTTCAGTATGAGCCAGAACCCCTGGCGGGTCAGCCGCCGGCCCCTCCTGTTCAGGAAAACCGCGTTTTCAGAATTCTTGCCAGCCAGGTCCGATCGACCCGTCTGGATATAGTCGCGTAGCACTTTAACCGCCTTGTGGTGGACCGGGATGACGCGCTCCTTGCCTCCCTTTCCAAAGCAGCGGACGTACCCTTCATCCAGGCTCAGGTCATCCAGGTCCAGCGAGACGAGCTCGGTCACCCGCATCCCACTGGCATAGATCAGCTCCAGCATCGCCCTGTCTCTGAGCTCCTCCGGACGGTCAGTCACAGGCACGGCATCGATAAGCCGCCCCACCTCATCCACGCTCAGCGGGTCCGGCAGCGACCGGCCGCCCCGGGGCGAGCTGACGTTCTCCGCGGGGTCCCTGGCTATGGTCCCCTCGTCCAGCAGGAACCCGAACAGCGACTTCGCCGAGGCCAGCTTTCTGGCGCGAGTCGTATCGGAGTATCCCAGTTCGTGGAGCCGCAAGATGTAGGCCGAGACCGCGGCTGCATCCGCTCGCTCCCATCCGTGCCCGTTGGAGAATCCCGGGTCGTACGACTCCAAGAACTCGACGAGCTGGTACAGGTCGTTCCTGTATGCGGCCACCGTGTTGGGGGAGACGCCGCGCTCCACGGACATGTAGTCGAGAAAGCTGTCGACTCTATCCCTCAACCGGCGAAGTCCTCCACTTGGCTCCCCATACCGGACTCCATTTTATCATAGGGGGGACTGGGGTCTAGGGTCTGGGGAATAGGGTTTAGAGTGATCTCCCACGCCGTCCCTGTCATTCCGGCGAAAGCCTGGTCATTCCAGCGCAGCCCCGTCATTCCGGCGAAAGCCGGAATCCAGAAGGCTCTGACTTCTCGGAACCCTCCCGGACTGAAGTCCGG
>CAZGRI010000077.1:0-8581 GCA_964528205.1 uncultured Dehalococcoidia bacterium
AAAAACGAGGATAGGCGGGGCGAACCGACGGAAGCCCCGCTGCTGTAAAGCCGTAGGCGAGACACGACACTAACGTAAACTGTGGCGACAGAGCCGGGCGCCCGCCGTCTTCCAGCGCAGACTACGGGCGGTACTCGTCGATGCCGACCGTCACGGAGCTTGGCCCGCTGGGCATGATCAGTGTCTTGGCCCTGTCGGCGCCTACGACAAGGATGTCGTACCGGTCGGCGCTCTCCAGCACCGGGACTGTGATGTCCAGCAGCTCCTGCTCCGTTCGGTCTTCCATCCATCTCCAGTGTGCCGCCACACGGGCCTCGCCCTTTAGGGGAGTGTACTGGGTCATCTTGCCAAGGCTGCCGTTGGCGTGCATGTGGATGAACTCCTTGGCGCCCCGCTTGGAGAAGCCCTGGGCCCCCACGGGACGGGCCACGTCGGGCGGCATGAAGATCAGACGCTCCTCCGAGTGCTTCTCCCACAGTCCGCGGGTGCCAAACGTCGCGCCGTACGCCAGGGTCTTTAGCAGGCCCTCGGCCGTGTCGTTGCCCTGGTCCTGTACGTCGAGCTCGCCGTTGGTGACGAAGACGCTGACGGTGCTGTCCTCGGCCTTGAATCCTTTGTCGACGTGGTAGGGCGGCCAGGGGCTCATCTGCTCGTTCTCGGCGAGACACATGATGAACTTTCGGGTGGTCCCGATGGTATCCATGTCCATCTTGTTGGGGTACCAGTAGCCCAGGTTCCTCATGCAGAGAGTGAAGGCCCGACCGATGATGATGTTGATGCGGTTGTCGAAGCCAGGCCCCAGTGCGGACCGCGCGTTGATGTCCAGCTCCCCCGCGATGGGCCCGTTGACGACGAGCAGCGGGGCCTGCGGGCTCGTGGACATCAAAAGCGACTTGCCACCCTGCGGCCCCATCTGGGACAGGGCCTTGACCGCGCCGATGATTACGGGCATATGCTCGGGCCTGGCGCCGGCCGCGGCGGCGTTGGCCGCGATCTTCTCCACGGTGGCGATGCCGAAACCCGGAGGCATGTCGCAGACCACGTGGTCAGGCGGCAGGCTCGTGCCCTCCAGCATCTCGTCGACCGACTGGCGGGTCGCGGCCATCAGAGGGTACCCGTCGCCCCAGTCATTCCGCAGAAACTCCTCGTTCATGCGGAGCAGAGCGTCGAGCCTGTCCTCGCCTTCGAATCGGAGGACCGCCGCTGTGTCGACGCTGTCCGACTGTCCGTCGCCGTTGGTCTCGGCCGTCAGCATCTGGACGAGATCCTCGAACGCGGGCTCGGTGTTCGCGATCGACTCTACAGGGGAGAGATTCCGGTATATCCGAGGCACGATCACGAATCGGAGCCCCGGCATGCCGAAGGCCCGGGTGCTGGCGATGGCGTCGCCCTCGAACCGGCCTGAGATGATGGGTACGGCGGGCTTGCCCATCTTCTCGACCTCGATCATGTCGTGGACCATCCACGACGCGCAGGTCCCTCAATCGCCGGTGGCGCCGATGACGGCGTCACACTCCTCCGCGGCCTGCTTCAAAATGTGGGGCGGGTTCGGGTAGTTGCCACCCGTGTAGAAGCTGGTCTCGACGTTGTCGAACCTGTCCTTGAGCATCTCGCCCACCCGATTGAGGGCGACGTCGCCCCCGTGAGTGCCGCTCCAGACCAGGCCAACCTTCTTGCCGTCCAGGCCAGACAGCCTGGGATTGATGGTCAGGATGTTCTCCATGGCCCTCTGTCTGGCCACGGGATTCAGTACTTCCAGCAAGTGCATCTAGATATCCCCCTTTCCGTTATATGTGCGTCCACTATGCCGGGCGGATGGCCAGGGCTGGCTCCGGTAAGGGCGGCTGCTGCGCCGCTATGGCGCTTTCCTGTTCCGCCGAATCCAGGCGCTCGAACCGCTCGGCGGCGTCCAGCACCTTGGGGAGCAGGCTTACCTCGCCCGCGCTGGGGGCCGTGTGCAACGGCTGCGACAGGAGCCACCAGAGCGCGCGGTCGATCTCATCCTGCTCGCGGTGAGGATCGTACCACGTGGTGCAGTCTCTCTCTCGGTCGCCCCAACCTCCTCGCGCGATCATCTTGATGGCCTGGACGCCGACGTCCTTCTCTCCCGCAACTCTCATGAGCTCCTCGGCGTCTCGGCGATAGTCGGGGTCTCGGAACATGGAGGCGCTGACGGGGAACATTATCGTGTCGAAGTCGAAGCGGCGCAAGGCCTCGAGCTGGACGCGGGGGACCTGGGGGCCGTGTCCCGTGATGCCGAGCCACCTGGCCAGCCCCTGGTCGCGCATCTCGGTCAGGGCCTCCAGCGCGCCGCCGGGCGTGGTGACCTGGTCCAGAAGGTCCATGTCCGTGACCGCGTGAAGCTGAAATAGGTCGAACCGGTCGACATTCAACCGGCGCATGATGTCGTTAATATCGGCCCGCGCCTCGTCCCTGGTCCGCCCGCGGGTTTTGGACCCGAGGAACATCTTGTCGCGAATGTCGGGCATCCACGGCGCCATGCGCTCCATGGCCTGACCGTAGGAGGGGGCGATGTCGACGTGGTTCACATCGTGCCGCAGCACCGTCTCGACGGCTCGATCGGCGACGTCCTGCGAGACCCGCCCAATCCCGGCGGTCCCGAACGTCACCACGGTGCTCCGGTGACCAGTGCGGCCCAACCTGCGTGTTTCCATCATTCACCTTCCGGATCCAGGCGTCTTCATCTCGCTCTATCTGTCTTTACCGGCACCGGCTCAAGGTAACGAACTATTGCCTCTCATATCTTCGTGAGTGCTTCTTCTTCCGTGTCGCCGGCGCTAGCGCACCCCGGCAATTCGGGACAGAAGACTCCATAGCCTCCTGTCTCGCCATCGTACTCCACAATCACTCTCAGCTTCATGGTGCTCCAACTCTAGGGTCACTGTGGATGCCACAATGCAGTCGACCGGTGTCTGTATGTCAGGCCACCGGTTTCGATTATATGGTGCGACCACGGTATTGAGCAATCCGCGGGTCTTCACCGCACCTTCGCTAGGCATACACAGGTCCTATCCTTTGTGTCCCGAGGCTACGTAATATACCCTTGAGCGGGCCTCGCCATGGGCGAAACGGCGACGCTGCATCCTGAGCTTTCGACGAGCGGACGGAGGGTCACATGGCCGAGTTTTTCGGGGACCTCGAGCGTCTTGCAGCCGACCTGTACCCGTACCGCTGGCCCATCCTGGTCGGAGTCCTGGCGGTCCTGGCTGCCATAGCGACCTATGGCTACCGCCGCGAGTGGCACATAGCCGCCTGGAAGCGCAGGGGGGTCGCGATCATCGTCGGGACGCCGCTGCTGGCTCTGGCCGGCTTTTTGGCCTGGGACCTGGGATCACCGCTGTTTGTCGACAAGACCGTCGAAGAGGAGTTTCCGTTCGCCTTCGCGGCGGTCGTCCCGCCGGACATGGAACGTGAGGACATCGAGAAGACGATGGCCTCCCTGGCCAAGATGGACGACGGGCCAATCAAGGAGGCTATGCCCGAAAAGATGGGAGCGGGCTCCGAAACGAAGGGGGCGGGGTCGAGCGAGGGACAGTCCGCCGAGGGAGGAGAGGCGGTAAAGCTGAAAGAGGGCGACTTTCGCGATCAGGACAGCTTCCACAAGGGCAGCGGCAAGGCCGCCATCTACCGCGCGCCCGATGGCTCCCACCTGGTCAGACTGGACGACTTCAAGGTTACCAACGGACCCGACCTTCACGTCCTCCTGTCAGCCCACGTGGACCCCATGGACCGGAACGAGCTCAAGGACGACGGCTTCCACGACTTGGGTAAGCTGAAGGGCAACATCGGCAGCCAGAACTACCCGGTGCCCGAGGGAGTGGACGTTACGGCGCAGATGAGCGTGGTGATCTACTGCAAGCCCTTCTCCGTCATATTCAGCGTGGCCCCGCTGAGGGACGCGAGCTAGTCCCGGTGAGCCAGGAAGCCACATAGCGAGGATACGACATCCCCTGACCACTGGCGCCGGCGCCCCGACGCTGGCGCGCACCCGCTCTCCCCGATTGGTCCAGCGGACTCGGACCTCTCAGGGCCGGTACCCAATGCCCTGGGAAGTACCCTACTACCGCCGTCGTACGCTATCACCTTTGACCCCTAGGGTGCTGCCACCTTGGGCCGACAGAGTGTTGGCGCTCTGTACGGGAGGGGCGTCGACCCATAGCCTGTCCTCTATCGCCCCAGAGCGCCAGGGGTTTTTCGCTTAGTCCACCACCGGCTGTACTGTCCACCGTCCAGGCTTGGCCGGGGAGCCATCAACAGAAATCACAGGACCCCATGTACCAGCGGACGTGAGTCCAGACTGGAGAAGTGTTGGAATGGCCAAGCCCATTGAACTTCATTCGGGCGCAGCACTGAGACTGGCCCTGCTCGCGCTCACCGTCCCAATCGTTCTGGCCAGTGCGGTCTTCATCTGGCAAGACCACAACGCGCGTCGCGACGCCATAATCACACAGGTGAACCTCAAGTCGGCCCAGGTCAACGCCCAGCTTGAGGACTTCGTTCACAAGGTCGATGGGGCGACAGGGGTGTTCGCCGCGACCTGGGTGAACGGGCATGGGCCCAAGGCCGTGGATTCGGCTGAGCTGGATACGATGAACTCTTACTTGAGCCGGTTCGTGGAGAACAGGCCGCACTTCACAGGCGCGTTCGTAACCGATGTCAGAGGGACCATCGTGGCGTCGTCCGACCCATCTCTCGTCGGAGACCGACTCGGCGGCGCGGAGCTCTACGATGGAGCGAGGTCCCGCAGTGTCTTCACCGCCTCGGACGTCATAAAGCCAGAGGAAGAGGCACCGTCATTCGCGCTCTTCCTTCAGCCCCTCAGATGGGACTCAGCCGCCCCTCAAGGCTTCCTGGTGACGCGGGCTGAGCTATCGACTATCTCCGGTGTGCTGGACATGAGTGTCGGGTTCCCAGAGAGCGCCAAGTCAGGGATCTTCGATAGCAAGGGCAGGATTCTGGCCGGCACCGGATATGAGGCGCCACATCCCGGACTGGCCGCCGGTCGGGACATCAGCAAGAGCGCGGTCTGGGCCCAGGCCGCAGAGCGCCCCGCCGAGGAATGGTTCGGACCCGGCCTCGACAAGGTGCAACGTATCATATTCTTCAGCTATCCGGACTCTACCCCGTGGGTGGCGACAGTGGCGTATGCCCAGTCCGAGCTGTTCGGCCCCCTGTGGAAGCGGCTCTGGACCTTCGGAGGGGTGCTGGCGGTTACGCTGGCCGCCACCGTGTGGGTCGGTGAGACGCTGATCCGTCGCGATAGGAGGAGGGTAGCCACGCTGGAAAAGGAGCGTGTAACCCTGGACGCCGTCATGAACGGGGCCACCGACGGCATCATGGTGGTCGACGCCGACAACGCGGTGAACTTCGTGAACCGCCGGCTCACGGAGATGATCGGCCTGGACACGGCGCCCGCGGTCAGGCTGGCTCTTCGTGGGTTCGAAGGGGGGAAGGACAACGTGGAGCGGCCCAGCGTTACGGTCCCTGGTGCAGTGTTCGACAAACAGTCTGCCACAGAACCCGTCATCCCGGCGAAGGCCGGGATCCAGTCGGCGCGTCTCTGGATTCCGGCTTCCGCCGGAAGGACGGGAGTAGGCGGGCGAGCCGATGGGAGCGCGGCTAGCCTAGAGCCCCGTGTGAGACACTCCACTGGGTCGCCCAACGGAGGTGTGGCGCTGCACCTCGCGCCGAGGGTCCCGAGGCCGTTCCAGGTGACCGAGGTCCATCTGGAGCTCGAGGATGAGACGGGTCTGGTGGGCGGTCGCGTGCACTACCGTCTGAACGGGCGGGTCCACCCCACTCCATTGCTGAAGGGCGGCGGCCGCTACTTCGCCCTGGTACAGCCCCTCCCGCCGCTGAAGCCGGTCACGCTGACGTGTGAGCTGGAGTGGGAGGACGGCCGCAGGACGAGACTGCCGGAGCATGGGAGCCTCGGCTTCCGGGTCGGGGTACCCGGTCTCCGTCCTCGGAGCGGCCCAGGTGGCTAGACCCCTCGACGCGGACCGCCGCCGGCAGCAGTGGGCCGGACTGACCTTCAGGGGACCCTCCATCCCATCGATCGTATTCTTTGGACTAGCAGTCGCCTTCGTCGTCTACCTGGTGACCGCTTTCGACCTGGACGCCGGGGCTATATGGGCCACCCTCCGCGACAGTGACCCGGTCCTGATCCTGTTGGCGACGGCGGTTTACTACGTCACGTTCCTGGTCCGAGGCATCCGCTGGAGGTTGATCCTCAGCTCGGTCAAGGTCGACGACGGGGAGCCGCCGTCGGTCATGCAGTGCACGCAGTACGTACTGTTGGGCCGTTTCGCAGACTCAGTGGCCTGGCTGCGGCTCGGGAACTTCTACCGCGCCTACCTGGCGACCGACTCGGCGCTCGGAAGCTTTCCCCGCACTCTGGGCACGCTGGTAGCCGAGCACTTTCTGGACATAGTCGTCGTGTTCACCGCTGCCGGATTGGTGGGGCTCATTCTGGCGACACAGGACGTGTCGGCTCCGGTAACCGCAGCCGTCGCTGTAGCGTTCGCTGCGACCGCGGCCGCCGGAGCGGCCCTGCTCCTGATGCGAGGCTTTGGGCCGGCGTTGGCCGGGCGTCTACCGCGCCGGGTCGCCGATGCGTACTCCCACTTCCACCGCGGGACCCTCAAGGGACTGGACCCCCGTCGGGCGCCGGCGCTTCTCGCGTTGAGCTACCTAGGCCTGGCCCTCTCGGCGGCTCGGTGGTATCTGGTGGCCAGGGCCCTGGACATCCCCCTTGACCTGCCCATGGTCGTGTTCATCTCGATCGTAAACGCGCTGCTGTCCGCGGTGCCCATCACCCCCGGCGGCCTCGGCGTCGTAGAGCCCGGAGTCGCTGGGGCGCTGACGCTGGCTGTCTCCGCCGAAGAGGCCGTATCCGTGGCGCTTATGGAGAGGCTCATAAGCTACGTCAGTGTCGTGATTGTAGGCGGCGTGCTGCTGTTCACTCGCGAGATTGTCAGAAGACGGGGAGATAGGCGGCAAGCAGCCACCGGTAATTGATCGCGTCGGAGGCCGATGTTACCATGCCCCCGATCGTAGACGTGCCAGCAGTCAAAGGGGGTACCGTCATGAGGGCCGCCGACCTGCTTGTCAGGACACTTTCGGACGCCGGCGTAGAGAAGATATTCTCGCTGTCGGGCAACCAGATCATGAGCGTGTACGATGCGTTGATAGGCTCGAGCATCGATCTTGTACATGTGCGTCACGAGGCCGCGGCGGTCCACATGGCCGACGCGTGGGGCCGGCTGACCGGCGCACCCGGAGTTGCGCTAGTCACGGCGGGCCCCGGCTTCACCAACGCACTGACCGCAATGTACGTGGCGCAGGTCTCCGAATCGCCCATCGTCGTGCTGAGCGGGAACGCGCGTCACAGCGAGTTGGGCCGCGGCGCCATGCAGGAGATGCCCCAGTCGGACATGGCCAGTGCCGTGACCAAGGCATCATGGACGGCCACCGAACCGGCGAATCTGGGTCACGACGTCGCGTGGGCCTTCCGCATAGCCATGTCGGGGAGACCGGGGCCCGTCCACATAGCGCTGCCGGAAGACGTGCTCAGTGCGGAGATCGTCGACGGCGGCGCGACCTCTCCCGGCCCGGACGGCTTCTCCGCAACACACCAGGCTCTCGACGATGCCGTCGCGGTGCGGACCCTGGATACGCTGACCGGCGCATCGAGGCCCTTGATTCTGGGAGGACCGGCGATGACACGAGGGACTGCGTCGGACACGCTGCGGGCGTTGTCGGACGCAACAGGCGTCCCAGCCGTGGCGTCGGACAGTCCCAGGGGTATCAACGACCCGAGCCTCGGCGCGTTCGCAGAGGTGCTCGCGGAGGCCGACGTCATTCTCCTGCTGGGCAAGAGACTCGACTTTACACTGTCGTTTGGCAAGGCCCCGGCGCTCAACCCCGATTGCGCGTTCCTCCAGTTGGACGCGGAGCCGCGGGTCTTGGAGCAGACGGAACGCAACCTGGGCGGACCGTCCAGGCTGGCGGTGGCCGCTGTCGCGGGCCCCGTGGAGGCGGCGGATCGCCTGATCGAGCTAGCCGAGGGCCGGGTGCGGCCGGACGGCGGCTGGGCCGGCGAGGTGGAGGCGGCGGTGGCGTTTCGACCGCCGGAATGGAACGAGGTCAGCTCGCCGCCGGGAAGCCCCATTCACGCTATCGAGGTGGCCCATGCAGTCCAGCAGGTCCTGGACAGACGGCCCGACTCCGTCTACGTCTCCGACGGCGGCGAGTTCGGCCAATGGGCCCAGGCTGGGCTATCGGCGCCCGTGCGCCTCGTCAACGGGCCGGCGGGGGCCATTGGCTCCGGGATACCGTTCGCGCTGTCCGCGCGTCTCGCCTATCCCGACTCCATCGTCATAGCCCACGTGGGCGACGGGACGTTCGGGTTCCACGCGATGGAGCTCGACACCGCCGTACGGTACGGCCTGCCGTTCGTGGCAGTGGTGGGAAACGATGCGGCCTGGAACGCAGAATACCAACTTCAGCTCCGGGAGTTCGGCGAGGACCGTGTGTCCGAGACGGAGCTGCTCCCCAC